>JBDTEG010000015.1:0-8948 GCA_039922695.1 Rhodanobacter sp.
GACCTGCCTTCGGGCATGCCATCGCCACCTCAGTATTTCAAGTTTGATACGTCGCAGATCCCGATCCTGTTCATCACGCTGACCTCCAGGGGCATGCCGCAGGACAAGCTGTTCGACCTGGCCGACACCCTGCTCAAACCCGCCGTGGCGCAGATCGACGGCGTGGCCCAGGTGCAGGTGTTCGGTGGTACCCCGCACGCGGTGCGCATCGATCTGGACAACCGCGCGCTGGCGGCCAAGGGACTCACCGCGAACGACGTGGCCAATGCGCTGCGCGCGGCAAACGTCAGCTCGCCCCAGGGCATCATCAGCGATGGCCGCACCCAGATGACGGTGAGCGCCAGCGATGGCCTGCGTGAACCGGCCGAGTTTGCGCGCCTGCTGATCGCCGAACGCCATGGCGCGCCGGTACGTCTTTCCGATGTGGCCACCGTCTACTCGGGTCAGCAGGACCAGTACCAGGCGGCCTGGTTCAACGGTGCACGCACGGTCGGCCTGCAGATCACCAAACGCCCGCAGGCGAATGCCGTGGCCACGGTGGCCGCTATCCGTGCGCGACTGCCGCAACTGGCAGCCTCGTTGCCGTCGGATGTCAGCATGACGCCGGTGTTCGACCTCACCCAGACCACCCAGTCGGCGCTGCACGAAGTGAAGGTCGCCCTGCTGATCTCGATCGCGATGGTGGTGCTGGTGATGCTGGTGTTCCTGCGCCGGCTGCGTCCGACCATGATTGCCATGCTCAGCGTGCCGTTGTCGCTGGCCGGCGCCTTCGTGGTGATGTGGATGCTCGGCTACACGCTCAACACCTTGTCGCTGGTGGCGCTGGTGCTGTGCATCGGCTTCGTGGTCGACGACGCGATCGTGGTGATCGAGAACATCGTGCGGCATATGGAGCAGGGCATGGCGCCACTGCCGGCGGCGTTGACTGGCGTGCGCGAGATCGGCTTCACCGTGGTCTCGATCACACTGTCGCTGGTGGCCGTGTTTGCGCCGCTGCTGTTCGGCAACAACATGCTGGTGATGCTGCTGCGCGAGTTCTCGGTGACGTTGACCGCCGCAGTGGTGATCTCGGCGATCGTGTCACTGACGCTGACGCCGGCGCTGTGCGGATATCTGCTCAAGCATGAACCCGTGCCGCCACCGGCCCCGGGCCGGCTGGAGCGGGCGATGGAGCGTTTCGATCGCGGCCTGCTGCTTCACTACGAACGGGCACTGGACTGGGCCATGCGCCATCGTCGCCTGATGCGCTGGCAGCCGCTGCTGCTGCTGTTGCTGACCTTCGCGCTGGGGGCGGCGGTGGTGAAGACCGCCGGTGGCACCTTCATGCCGGACGAGGATACCGGCCAGTTGCAGGTCGATATCGGCGCCGATGCCAATATTTCCCCGACCGTGATGGCCGCACGCGCAAAGCAGGTCGAGAAGATCATGCAGGCCGATCCGGCCGTGCTCGACCAGTTGACCATGCTCGGCGGCAATGGTGGTGACGGCGCCGTGGGCAACAGCGCACAGATGTTCGTCGACCTGAAGCCGCGCGGCGATGGGCCCGGCGAGCGGCCGGAGAAGATCAAGGCGGTGATCGAGCGTTTGTCGAAGCAGTACGACCAACTGCCCGACGTGAAGGTTTCCGTGAGCGCTTCGCAGTTTCTCGGCGGCGGTGGCAGCGGCGACAATGCCGGCCAGTACGAATTCCAGCTCACCAGTACCGTGGGCGGCGACCTGCAGCCGTGGGCACTGAAGATGGTGCGCCAGCTGCGCACGATCAAGGAGTTCCGCGACGTCACCAGCCCGTTCGACCAGGTGGGCAAACAGCAGCAGCTGCGAGTCGACCGCGACGCCGCGGCACGATTGCACGTCAGCATGGGCGCGATCGATACTGCATTGTTCAGCGCGTTCGGCCAGCGACAGGTGTCGCAGATCTATTCCGACATCAACCAGTACGCGGTGGTGCTCAACAGCAGCCCGGACGAGAACCTGAGCCCGCAATCGCTGCTGAATATCCGCGTGCGCAGCGAGCAGGGGCAGATGATTCCGCTTTCTGCACTGGCGACGATGGAGCCGGCCATCACGCCGTTGCGAGTGCGCCACCACAACCAGTTGCAGGCAGTCACCATCAGCTACAACCTGGCCAAGGATGTGCCCCAGGATCGCGGCGTCGCGCTGGTCAACCAGGCCGCCTATGCCGTGAACCTGCCGCCCGGGGTCAAGGTGGAATACACCGGCGCGAATCAGCGCCTCGAGCAGGCGCAATCCAATGGCATGGTGCTGCTGCTCGGTTCCATCCTGGCGATGTACATCGTGCTCGGCATCCTCTACGAAAGCCTCGGCCACCCGCTGACCATCCTGTCGACCCTGCCTGCCGCCGGCGCCGGCGCCTTCCTCGCCATGCTGGTCACCCAGACCCAGCTCTCGCTGATGGCGATCATTGCGATCCTGATGCTGATCGGCATCGTCAAGAAAAATGCAATCCTGATGGTCGACTTCGCCCTGGTGCGGGAGCGCGAATACGGCATGTCCGCCCCGGACGCGATTCGCGAGGCGGCGCTGGTGCGCTTCCGCCCGATCACCATGACCACCCTGGTGGCGATGGGCGCGGCGCTGCCGCTGGCGATCGGCTTCGGCATCGGTTCGGAAATGCGCCAGCCGCTGGGCATCGCCATCGTCGGCGGCCTGCTCGTCTCGCAACTGCTGACGCTGCTCAGCACCCCGGCGATCTACCTGTGGAACTACGACCGCAAGATCCGCAAGGCGGCGCGCAAGGTGCGCAAGGCGGAGAAGCGGCGAGTGAAGGCGTTGGGGCGTCCGCAGACGGTGGTCTGAAGGTGGTTCTCCTCCTGCCGATGGGCGACATGACGAGTGCGGTCGAAGACCCGGTCACTGTCTCAGTGTGCATTCGATGACGTCGGCGCCGACCTTGGCGCCATCTTCGCCACGCATGGCAGACATGGCCTGTTCGGCCCGTTGCCTGTAGTGCGGCTCATGCAGGAGTCGCCGGAGCAAGTCGACAGCACGGCCTGCCCGATAGCGCTTCGCAGGCAGGATCTCCGCGACGCCCAGCCGCCCCAATCGGACGGCATTGTCGGGTTGGTCGAAGCCGTGCGGGACCACCAGCATCGGACGCCCGGCGCGCAGCGCTTCGCTGCTGGTGCCAATGCCGCCGTGATGGACGATCACGGAGGCGCGCGGGAACAGCTCGGCGTGTGCGGCGTAATCCACGCAGTGGATGGTGTCGGACAGATCGCGAGGCAGTTGTGCACGGACTTCCGGGGAACCGGTCAGCAGCACGGCGCGTTGGCCCAGTTGTCGGGCGGCCGTGGCGCTTTCGCGAAGAAAGCTTGCGCCGGCATGCACCGCGGCCGAGCCCAGCGTGAACACGAGGGGTGCCGGACCGCCATCGAGGAATGCCTGCAGGGCGGGGTCACACGCAGAAGGCTGGCCATAGCGCGCCATGCCGGTGATCACGGTTTGCGGCGGCCAGTCCGGTTGTGGCGTCGCGAACAGCGGCGAGAACAAGGCCAGCACTCCCTGCGGCGCGTGCTGGCCACGATGGAATGGATCGCCCATCGGGGATTGTTCCGGCACACCAAGCTCGCGGCGCAGTGCTCTTACCGGCGCAGTCCAGGGATAGGTGATCCGCCTGGCCACTTGCGCCAACCAGTGACCGTGTCGGGGCGATCGGCGCACAAACGCGTCGAGCCAGGCGATGCCAGAGGCCGGCGGATCGCTGGCGGAGAGAAATCCGGCGGGCGCCAGCACGGCGGACAACCAGCGCAGCCGACCGGCTGCGCTGGCCTGCTCGCCGAGGATCTGCCCGGCGAAGGCCAGTGTGGTGGTAACCAGCACGTCCGCATGGACGCAGGTCCGCAGCAGCTTTTGATAGCTGGCGCGTACGTCGAGCGCGGCGAAGTCATGCACCACGAAGCGCGGCCCGCGCCACGGGTGAAACGCTCGCGCCGTGAACGCCTGGCGGTCCTGCGGTTCGGCCATGCCGCTGGCATCGGCAAACGCGAGTCCCGCCTGTTCAATGGCGTGCTGGTGGATGGCGTGAGTGGCGATGACCACTTCATGGCCGCGCGTGCGCAGCGCCTGGCCCACCGCCAGAAACGGGAACAGGTCACCGAGTGACCCTACCGTGGCAAATACGACGCGAGCCTTGGACATGGTGTTGAGCATGGAAGCCGCGATCACGTCGGAGGCAAATGAATGTCAGGCAGGCACCGGAGCCGCGCAAGGTAGAAAGGGCCGCGCATCATGCGCGGCCCTTTCGCAAAGCGGGATCTAAGCGAGCTTTACGGGCGGCGCTTCTTGTCTTCCTCGCGCTGCTTGTCGGCGGCCTTGCCGATTTCCTTCTGCACCTTGCCGGCGTTCTTTTCGACATTGCCGGCCACCTGCTTGCCCACATTGCCAGTGACCTTGCCTACGCCTTCCTTCACGGCGCCTTTGACTTCGTGCTTGGTGCCTTCGGTACGATTCTTGTCCACGCGTGTTCTCCGGGTTCTCGCCTGCCTGATCGCAGACATGCCTTTGTAGCCATGCCTGGGTAGGGGTTGCGTGACGTCGGCGTGCTGGACGCGTTCACATCGTTTCGTTCAGCTGGCGCCGGTCCATCGCCACGATCACCGGGACGGTGCGCCTACCCGCGAGTTCACCTTCCAGCTACGGCGCCACCCCCAGTCTGCCCATGTCACACCGGAGAACCGAGCATGCTACGTCACGCCATGATTCCCATCCTTGCGGCGGCGATATTGACCGTCGCACCGGCCGACGCCGCCGTCACCAACACACCCGTCCCCTCGCTTGACCTGCAGCGTTATGTGGGGCAATGGCACGAGATCGCACATCTGCCCATGTTCTTCCAGCGTCGGTGCGCGGACCACATCACCGCCACCTATACGCCAAAGCCTGACGGAACGATTGCCGTGCAGAACGCCTGTCGCGAGAAGAACGGCAAGCTGAATGCCTCCGATGGCGTTGCCAAGCCCGTACCGGGCCAGCCGGGTGCTTTGAAGGTTCGCTTCGCGCCGCGCATCCTGGCGTGGCTGCCGTGGGTGTGGGCGGACTACTGGGTGGTCGAGCTTGACCCCGGCTACCAGTGGGCCGTGGTCGGCGGCCCTGGTCGGAAATACCTGTGGATACTGTCGCGCTCGCCCAGCATGGACTCGGCGCTGTTCGACCGGCTGCGCGAGCGTGCCCGCGAACGCGGCTATCCGGTCGACAAGCTGGTGATGGCGTCGTCGCTCAACTGAGCGCCGCATGGCCTCGAGGCAGCGGCGCTTCGCCTCCACTCGCCACGAGCCAGCCGGGTGTCAGCCGGCCGCCATTGCGGTCCGTGCCGTTCCGATACTGCGCAAGGCCGGACTGCTCATGCAGCTCAGCGCGATCGCGGCAAGCAGCAGTCCGGCCCCGGCGAACAGCGAGGTCAGTGAAATCACTTTCAGCAAGCTGCCGGCCACTGCCGCCGAGATCGGGCCCAGGCCCACGAAGGTGAACATCAGCACGCTCATGGTGCGGCCCATCATTTCCGGAGCGACGCGGCGCTGGATCCAGCTGACGATGGCGATCTGCGCGATGCCGGCGAGCACGCCGGTGCCGGCCAGCAGCACGGCGCCGGTGATCGTTGAATGCACCAGGGCCAGCGAGGCCAGCCCCAGGCCGGCGAGGCTGTCGATGGCGAGCACCATCAGGCCGAGTCGGCCGCGCACGGAGCGACTGGCGAGGCCGGACAGGAAGCTGCCCAGCAACATGCCGCCGCCGTTGGCGGTCATCATGATGCCGAGCGAGGCCGCACCCAGATCCATCCGCGTGTCAGCCAGTACGGGCAAGCCCACCTGCAACGGCCCGCCGACGAAGACCGACACCACCGCCGCGTAAAGAATGAACGCGCGCAGCGGCAGATCGGCCCAGATCACGCGCACGCCGCTGGCCACGTTGGACAACACGCCACCGACCACCGGCTTGGGATGAAAATCGCTGTGGATGCGGATCAGCAGCAGCGAGCCCAGCGAGAAGGCGAAGCTGATCGCGTCGATGCCGAAGGCGAGTCCGAGCCCGCTGGCGTCCTGCACGGCGCGGGTCGGTGCCTCGTGCGGGCCGATGCTGATCACCACGCCGGCCAGCGCCGGGCCGATGAACATGCTGAGCTGGCGCATGCCCATCACCAGCGCATTTGCAGGTTGCAACTGCTCCCGCGACACCAGCTGCGGCAGGATCGCCGAGCCGGCCGGATAGGCAAACGCGGTGGACAGACCGATACCCAGCGCAATCGCGTAGACCAGCGCCATGTGAATGTCCCCCAGCAACACCAGTCCGGCAAGCACGGCCACCAGCACGGCGTTCGCCCCGCGCGCGGCGAGCAGCACCCGCCGCGGCGACAGCCGATCCACCACCGCGCCGCCAATCAGCATGAACAGCGCGCGCGGCAGCGCCATCGTGGCCAAGACCAGTCCCAGGGCAGCCGGGTTGCCGGTGAGTTTCAGCACCAGCCACGGCAACGCCACCAGGGTGAACTGGTCGCCCAGCATCGAGATCGAGCTGCCGCCAAACAGCAGGCGGAAACTTGGGTTGGCGAAGACAGTGCCGCGACGCGCAATCTGCATCGGATGAGGTTCCGGAATCGGTGGGCCGACGCCGTGGAGTGGCGTATCAGTGCAGGGGGCGGTAGTGGCTGAAAAGGATCGGATAGCGTATCCGGCGGACCTGCGCATCCCGCGCCGTCGTGGCCAGGCGACGTAGATGGCTGCGCACGCTCACGTGATTATGCCCTCACCAACTTGATGATTGTCGCGCTTGCTGACGGATCACGGCGGGCTCGCTGGCCCGCTATTTCAGACCTCGCCTTCCAGCGGTTCCGACTCGAACGGATCCAGCGCCGTGGCGGGAACATCCAGACCGGTGCTGGCCGCCTGCTGCGCATAGCCACCAAGCATGCTGGCATGGCGCCAGTTGCCCCAGCGGTAATAAGCGGCAGCCAGCAGCACGGCCACCAACGAGCCCAGCGGAAAGCTCCACCACACGGCGTCGGCGCCGTAGTGATCGCGCAGCAACCAGGCGAACGGCACGCGCACGAACCACAGCGCCACGGCCAGGATGATCAGCGGCGCCATCACCGCGCCGGTGGCGCGCACCACGCCGAACAGCACGAAACTCAGGCCGAAGAACAGGAACGACCACACCACGATCGCATTGAGATGCTGGGCGATGCCGATCGCCACGCCGTCATCGGGCAGGAAGATCCCAAGCGCGCCGCGGTTGAACAGATACACCACCGCCACCAGCGCGCCGGTGAGCACGAAGTTGTAAACCACGCCCGCACCGGCAATGCGCGAGACGCGGTCCCAGCGTCCCGCGCCCACATTCTGTGCCGCCATCGACGACACCGCCGCGCCCACGGCCAGCGACGGCATCTGGATGTATGTCCACAATTGCGATGCGGCGCCGTAGGCCGCGGTGGTCTGCGAGCCATACGCGTTGACCATGCTGATCATCACCAGCGCCGAAGACGAGATCACCACCATTTGCAGGCCCATCGGCAGGCCCTTCATCACCAGTGCCCGTACCAGGGCGAGATCCGGTTTCAGATAATGCAGCTCGCTGCGGTACAGGCACAGGAAATGTTTGCGCCGGTACAGATGCGCCACCAGCCCGACGAGCGCGACGGTCTGCGCGATCAGCGTAGCCAGCGCTGAGCCGCCGATGCCCAGCGCTGGCACCGGACCGAAACCAAAGATCAGCAGCGGATTCAGCGCAATGTCCAGACCTACTGACAGCAGCATGAAGTAGAACGGCGTGCGCGAATCGCCGGCCCCGCGCAGCGTCATCATCAGGAAGCTGTAGAAATACATCGGCGGTAGCGCAATGAAGATCACGCGCAGGTAGGCAATGGCGTAGGGCCGCGCATCAGCCGGCGTGCCCATGGCGTCGAGGATGTTGCCGGTGAATACGTAACCGAGGATCGCCACCGTCAGCGACAGCACCACGAAGAAGCCGGTGCTCGTGCCGACCACGCGCTTGACCTGGGCCATGTCGCGCGCGCCCACCGCCTGGCCGACGAGAATGGTGTTGGCCATGCTGATGCCGAACACCACGCCGAGCAGAAAGAACAGCACCAGGTTCGCGTTGGACACCGCGGTCAACGCCGCCTCACCGAGGAAGTGCCCGATCCAGATGGCGTTGACCGAGGCGTTCAGGGATTGCAACACGTTCGCGCCGAGGATCGGCAGTGAGAACAGCCACAGGGCGCGGCCGATCGGCCCTTCAGTCAGGATCGCGGTGGCACGAGCGGATGGCGGCATGGGAATCCGGATGCAGGGTTCGAGGGGAGCGTTGCGGAGAAATTGCTTCCGGCGCAGGGTGCTCCACACCCCGATACGGCTTGTCGACAAGGCATCGTACGTGATCGGAGCAGCCCGACCACCAGTTCGGCAAGGCGATTACGGCTTCCGTGATGTGCGCGACCTCACGATGCCTAGCCGGTATCCGTTTTCATCGAAAGTTCTTGCGATGTAGCCGCGTGCTTGTTACAAACGTCCTTTCAGCCGCTCAGTGGTTGACACGGTGCATGGAGAACATGATGCGAACAGGTAATACTGAATTATTGCGATCCTTCTACGTTTCGCTCTTGGGATTTGTAAGTTTGATGATGGCTATCAGCATGAAAGATCATATTCATACTTGGCCTAACTTCGCCGGAATTGCCTGTCTTTTTCTCCTTTGTGCTTGTGCGGCCTATTTGACGATGCGTCACTATCAAAGAGTTGAGCCATTCATGTGCCAGCGATATGCCACGTTTCTTTTAAGAGGGGCTGCCGTCCTGTCGGTGGCAGCTATCATCACTGTTGCCATTCCACTGTTGAATCACGCTTAGCTTCGGGACTGCTGCCACTTGGACAAAGCGACCGCCGACAGGCGGTCGCTTTTGCTTGAAAGTTAGGAGGAACACAGCTTCGCGGCGG
>JBDTEG010000016.1:0-5821 GCA_039922695.1 Rhodanobacter sp.
ATGCTCGACGATGAAGACCGTGAAAACGAGGGCGACCTGATCATGGCCGCGCAGATGGTGCGGCCGGAGGACGTCAATTTCATGGTGCGCGAGGCACGCGGGCTGTTGTGCCTGACCCTCACCGAACAGCGGACGCACCAGCTGGGCCTGCGTCCGATGGTCAGCGACAACACCTCCTCGTTCCATACCAATTTCACCGTCTCGATCGAGGCGGCCGAGGGCGTCACCACCGGCATCTCGGCGCACGACCGCGCGCGCACGGTCCAGGTAGCGGTGAAGTCCGATGCCAAGCCGCAGGATCTGGCACAGCCCGGCCACATTTTTCCGCTCACCGCGCAACCCGGCGGCGTGCTGACACGAGCCGGCCACACTGAGGCTGGCTGCGACCTGGCCGGACTGGCAGGGCTGGAGCCGTCGGCGGTGCTGATCGAGATCCTGCACGAGGATGGCTCGATGGCGCGTCGTCCGGAGCTGGAAATCTTTGCGGGCAGACACGGCCTGAAGATTGGCACGATCGCCGACCTGATCCGCTACCGCCTCGAAACCGAGAAGACCGTGCAGCGAGTGCATGAGGAGTCCGTGGAGACCGAGTTCGGCGCGTTCCGGTTGGTGGCCTATCGCGATGTGATCCGCCGCGGCCTGCATTTCGCGCTGGTGCGCGGCAGCGTCGATGACGGCGCGCCGGTGCTCTCGCGCGTCCATGTGCGCAACACCTTGTCCGACGTGCTGCACCTCAAGCGCGACGAGCTCGGGCTTACGGTAACCTCGGCCCTGCGCCGGATTGCCGACGAGGGTCGCGGCGTGCTGCTGGTGCTCTCTGGCGAGGACACGCCGGAGGCCTTGCTGGCGCGGCTGCAGCGCCAGCCCGACAGCCAGGCGCCGAAGGACGCGCAGCAGCAAGAGTGGCGACAGCTTGGCCTGGGTGCGCAGATCCTGGCTGACTTGGGCGTGCACCAGCTGCGCGTCCTGGGTACGCCGCGCAAGCTGGTGGGTCTGGCCGGGTTCGGGTTGGAAGTGGTCGAGTACGTCTGAGCACCGGCACGTGCAGTTCGGCCGGGTCAGGGGCCGGCAGGAACGGACACCCCGATGGCCGGCTCGCCCACACGCAGCGTGCACAGGGCAGCCAGCAGCAGGCTCGCGCCGCCAAGTCCCAGTGCATAGACGGGCTGGTTGTGGAAGAACAGCTTCAGCAACAAGCCGAGTACGCTGGCGGCCATCAGCTGCGGGATCACGATGAAGAAATTGAAGATGCCCATGTAGATGCCCATCTTCGTCGCCGGCAGGTTGTCCGACAGCATCGCGTACGGCAGTGACAGGATCGACGCCCAGGCAAAGCCGACGCCCACCATCGAGGCGATCAGCCAGTGCGGGTCACGGATAACCAGGAACGACAGCAGGCCGATACCGCCCAGCGACAGGTTCACCAGGTGGCTCATCCGCAGGCCCATGGCGCGCACCATCACCGGGATGGCAATCGCGGCGAGCACGCCGACACCATTGTAGGTACCCATCAGCACGCCGGCCCAGTTTGCTCCTTCGTTGTACGCCACCGAGGTCGTGTCGCTGCTGCCATAGAACGTTTCGGCGACTGCCTGGGTGGTGTTTATCCACATCGCGAACATCGCGAACCAGGAGAAGAACTGCACCCAGTTGAGCCGGCGCATTGGCATCGGCATGCCGTAGAGGTCCCCCATGATTTGACGCAGCATGCCGCTGCTGCGGGTAGAGGCCAGCCAGCAGAACAACAGGCCGAACACGACCAGTCCGCCGGCCAGCAGGTACAGCTCTTTTGCCAGCGCGAGGTGCTCGATCAGGCCCAGCAGCAGGACGCCGAGGGCGAGGAACACGGTACCGATTTTCCACGCGCCGGCGACGACGGTCGGGATGTCTGCGGCGCGATTGTCGGAGAACGATACCAGTTGCTCCGGCGGGTATTCGCGGGTGCTCAGGATGGTCCATGACATCGCGCCCAGCAGCACCACCCCACCGGCGTAGAACGCGTACTTCACCGAGTGCGGAATCTCCCCGGCCGGCGCGGTATTGGCGACGCCGAAGTGGGTGAGCAGGTACGGCAGAAACGAGGCGACCACCGCACCGACGCCGATGAAGACGCTTTGCATGGAGTAGCCCAGCGCCCGCTGTTGTGGCGGCAGGTTGTCGCCGACGAAGGCGCGGAAAGGCTCCATCGAGACATTGAACGAGGCATCCATGATCCACAGCAGGCCTGCGGCGATCCACAGCGTGGGCGAGTTCGGCATGGCCAGCAGCGCGATGGTCGCCAGCAGCGCACCGGCGAAGAAATACGGGCGGCGGCGCCCGAAGCGGTTCCAGGTACGGTCGGAGAAATAGCCGATGACCGGTTGCACGACCAGACCGGTCAGCGGCGCGGCAATCCACAGTACCGGAATCTGGTCCACGTCGGCACCCAGGGTCTGGAAGATCCGGCTCACGTTCGCGTTCTGCAGCGCGAAGCCGAACTGGATGCCCAGGAACCCGAAGCACATGTTCCAGATTTGCCAGAACGACAGCTCGGGCTTGTTGCTCATGGTGTCGTGGCTTGCGCGGCCAGCGGTGCGATGTGCAAGGCATCGACGCTCGCCTGGTTCAATGGCCCGTCGATGCCGCCGGCACCGCCAGTGTAGTGGGCGAAATGCTGCAGATAGCTCATGTTGAATCCATCGGTCAGGGCGAAGCTGCAGCGGGAGTTCGCCATGGCGCGAAATTCGCCATACGTCGAGCGTTGGATGCCCGCGCTGTGCGGCATCACCAGCGGCACGCGCTGCGCTTCGCTGCCATCACAGCGGATCGTGAGCCACTTGACCGCGGCGGTCACGCCGGTGCTGATCGGGCCGTTTGTGTTGCGGTAGTCCACCGACACGCGATAGCGGCCACTGCCTGGAGCACTCCAGTGGCGCGGCCAGTCCCCGGTTACCTTGTCGATTGCGCCGACGCAAGTCGCCCGGCTGGGCAGAGACTCCAAGCCCTGCGCACCGACACGCGTGGCGCGCACGCAAGTTACGCTGCTGGCGCGCGGCAGCGTGCCGCTGCCATCGATGACGCCGGCACGCCTGCCGTTGACGTAGAGCTGCAGCTGGCCGTCACCCTTGACGGTCCAGTGATCGTGGTCGGCATCCAGCGTTGGCGCGTCTGGTGCTTCGGGTGCATACAGCGGTGCGCCCATATGCAGAGGTGTCGCGTCTACGCGAATCGCCTTCAGCATCACCGTGGTGTGCTTGCCTTGGGTGTCGACGCCATCGGCAACCAGCAGGTTGCCGCTGAGTTTGGTGGGCAGTTCGAGCGTGATCTGGCGGTCGGGCAGGTCCAGCGTGATCGCCTTGCGCTCGCCGAACAACATCGGCACCAGCGCGGTGGGCAGTTTCGGCCGCACGTTGCCGTTTTCCTCCAGGCCGAATACGCCCTCGGTCACTACGTCCATATAGGCCGCCACCGACCACAGCTGGCGTGGCGAGTTGACCACCGGTCCGCTGAGCTTGCCGTCGTCGAGATGCTGCCCCTGGGTCAGCAGCTCGTAGTTTTCCATGTTGGATCCGTACAGCGCCGCGCCGCGCATTACCGACTCGATCTCGTGGGTGATGCGGGCGGGGTCGTCGAGCTTGCGCGCGGCGCGCAATGCGTACGCGCTGACGAAGGGCCAGATCGCGCGGTTGTGATAGATCGGCTGGTCGCTGCGCTCAGGCCACATCACGGGACTGCCGGCCGGCCAGCTCGGGTAGTTCGCCAGCGTCTGCCGGGCGCGCTCGCCATCGGCCACGCCGCTGGTAACCACCAGTGAAATGCCGAGCAGGTCGTAGGTATCGACCGGCGTGCCATCGCCACCGACATAGCTCATGTACATGCCGCGGTCGGCACGCCAGAAGTGGGCGTTGATCGCCTGCTTCAACGCGACTGCACGGGTGCGGTATTCGTTCCCCACGCTGACCTCATGACGAGCCTCGGCCAGCGTGGCGGCCAGTTGCAGCGCCTGGTAGTGCAACACATTGGTGGACAGCGCATACGACTGCGCGATGAAGCGCACGTTGTCGGCCGTCCACGCCGGATAGCTTTGCTCACGCCAGTCCATGAAGGAGGTTTCGCCGCGGTACAGACCGAACGCGTCGTCGTACGCATATTGGCGGTCCTGGGCCAGGGTATCGCGCAAGGCGGTCCATGTCTTGTCGGCAAATACCTGGTCATCCAGCAGGTGCCGTGCGCCGAGAAACCACACCACGCGGTCGGTGCTGACCGGCCAACTTCCCCCAGAACCGGTGTCCTGCATCACGTACAGACCTTGTGGCGCGGTGGGCACACGCACACCGGACAGCTTGAATTCCAGCCCGTTGCGCGCGCGCGCCGGATCGAATCGCCACAATCCCAGATCGATCGAGTAGGACAGGTCGCGCGTCCACACGTACGGCCATTTCAATCCGGTCTCGAAACAGTGACAGGGGATCGGTTGGCCATGGTCAAACGCCCCGTCGCGGATCGCCGTGACCGAGTCGCGCTGCAGATCGTCCTGCGCCATCGCGTACAGACCGTTGAACAGGACGCTGGCGGTATCCGCGCGCAATGGCTGCGGCTCGACCACGCGCTGCCCGAAGGGCCAGGCCAGTGTGTACGCATCGTCGGCGTTGCGCTGGATGCTCACGTGCACGCCGTGCCAGTCCAGTCCGTTGTTCCAGGCCGGGACGCTGTTGCCGGCCGCCATCGCCGCCGTCAGCAGCAGGCTCAGCATGACCGGGCGAGCCGGATTGAAGGGCAGATGACGCTGATCAAGCTCATGGCAGCTCCGATGGCGGGCGTGGTCGGGTCCGACATGGTAGACAGCGTCGCGATGCAACAACCAGCGACTGCATACGTATTCATCGCGATGCGGCTAGCCGGTGCGCAGCCGCGTGCGCCGTTGCAAGCTCCGAGGCGCCGGGAGTGGAGTCATGCGTTGCTGATCCTCAGCGCAGTTCGACCACTACCAGGCCTTGCGGTGGAATGTCGATATCGAACTTGCCCTGGCGCACGGCGACCTGTTCGGATGCAGCGAGCTGGCCCGCTTCGCGCAGCTGGACGATTTCCTGCCGGTTGGGGAAGTCGGGGCGGCCCATCTTGTTGAACAGCGCCACCGCGTTGCCGTGAGTTTCGTCCAGCCGCCACACGGTGGCCTTGGCGCCGGTGGCGAGATGTTCCACGTTGATGCTGAAGTGTTTCGACGATCCGGTCGGTTTACCCGGGGTGTAGCTGGAGGTCTTGCCTACGGGTGGAGCGTAGTTCCACAGCGCCAGCACCACTGTACCGTCGTCGCGCTTGGTGACCAGCGCCGAATCGGACTTGGTCTTGAGCTGGTGGTGACCGAGCTTGTGCAGCATGGCGAAGGCGTTGAACGCGGGTTTGGGGATACGGTCGGCAGCGATCAGGCCGAAGCCGCCGTAGAACGGGTTGCGCACGACACCCTGTTCCTCGAACACGTCGGAGAACGACCAGTAGCTCATGATCTGGATCTTGCCCGCACACTCGCGGATGGTGTTGGCCATCCACGGACCCATGAAGATGGTGTCGGTGACGTTGGGCAGGTTGGCGTAGCTGGCGTTGTACTCACTGAACACCAGCGGCAGATGCGGGTACGGCGAGGCGATAATTTCCTTGTGCACCTTGTCCACGGTGCGGCACACCATGTCGCGGCGCGGGATGTTTTCGTCTGTGTGGAACACATTGGCGGCAGTGTCGTCACCGTAGACATGGGTGCTGACGAAATCCACGGGGATATTGTCTTTCTTCACATGGGCCAGGAACGCGGGCACCCACGCGCCTTGCGCTGTGCTCGGACCACCTG
>JBDTEG010000017.1:0-53671 GCA_039922695.1 Rhodanobacter sp.
CTGGCCGAAGGCAAAAAACGCAACTGGAAATACGAAAAATGCTGAAGGCCCTACGCCCATGATTCGCCTCGCCCGCGAAGAAGACGCCACCGCCATCCACGCGATCTACGCACCCTGCGTGAGTGCAGGCACCGCCACGTTCGAGACTGTGCCGCCGGGCATCGACACGATGCGCGAACGCATCCACAGCCGCCTGCAGCACTATCCGTGGCTGGTCTGGGAAGAAGCCGGTGAACTACTGGCCTATGCTTATGCAGGCCGCTTCCGCGAACGAGCGGCCTACGACTGGATCACGGAAACTTCGATCTACGTGCACGCCGAGGCGCGCCGCCGCGGCATTGCGCGGCAGTTGTATGGCGTGCTGCTGGACGTAATGCGGTTGCAGGGCATCACCCAGGCCGTCGGCGTGATCACCCTCCCCGGCATCGTCAGCGTGGCGCTGCACGAAACGATGGACTTCCGTGCCGCCGGCGTATGGCGCCAGTGCGGTTACAAGCTGGGGCAGTGGTGGGATGTGGGGGTTTGGCAGAAGCAGTTGCAGCAAGCGACGAATCCACCTGAGCCGGTCACGTCGTTTCCCGAACTGCCGCCAGCGGCGCTGCGGTCGCTGCTGGAACACTTCGCTCATCCACCGCCGGCGGCGCAAGACGAGCACGGCGGCTGAGCACGGCAAGACTCCGCAAAAGCAGAGGGCCCCGCCAACGTGACGCGGCCCTGCGCTGGAAGCGCGTGATCAATGATTGAGGATCAGGTCCGCGATGATCCCGGTGGTGATCGCCACCAGCAGAAAGTCTCCATTGTCACTGCGCACCCAGCGATACCCGCGTGGCGGTTCGCGCAGCCGATCCCGACGCCAGTCGGTCACTACATAGCGGGTGCGGTATTCCACCGGCAGGTAGCCACCGCGGTGGTACCAGCCCTCGTGCCTACCGCGATCGTGCCAACTGGTGTAATGGACTCGTCCAGGACCATGGCCGTGATACCCGTTGCCGCGATAGTCATGATCGCGATAATCCCCGTCATGGTCGTGACCGCGATAATCGTGGCCGTGATCATACCGATTGTCATGACGATCATGATCGTGATTGTCATGCTGCTGACTGTGGTGGTCACGGTCATGCCCATGACTGTTGTCATGGTCGTTGTCCTGCGCGAGCGCAGCGCCACTGACAAACATCAGCATCACGGCACACGCGGCTGGCAGACTCAGTAGCTTCTTCATGTGTGAATCCCTCCTGTTGGACACGAAACAAACCCAGCGAAATCTGGCCCGGGCCACCTGTTGGTTCAACCTCAACATGCCTAGGATCGCCCCAACAGCGCATGAATTTACTGTCATGACATGTTCTTGCGTTCAGCCTGCACTGGAAGACCCCGGTCCGCTACCATGGCGACTTTTCTGCATCGCTTCAGGGACATCCCATGCGACTCGATCAGGTCAAGGCAATCATCACCGGCGGCGCCTCCGGTCTCGGACACGCGGTAGCTCAGCATTTCGTCGGCCATGGGGGCCAGGTCGCGCTGTTCGATGTCAACGACGAAAAAGGCCAGGCCGCTGCAAAGGAACTGGGCGCTGCCGCGCGTTTCCTGCGCACCGACGTCACCTCCGAGGATGGCGTGTCCACCAACGTAGCGGCCGCGCATCACTCGATGGGCGGCCTCAACGTGGTGATCAACTGCGCCGGCATCCTCGGCGCCGGCCGCGTGCTGGGCAAGCAAGGTCCGATGCCGCTGGCCACTTTCTCCGGCACCGTGATGGTGAACCTCATCGGCAGTTTCAACGTGGCCAAGGCTGGCGCCGCACTGATGCAGAACAATGAAGCGGGTGAAGACGGCGAGCGTGGCGTGATCATCAATACCGCCAGCGTGGCTGCCTACGAAGGCCAGATCGGCCAGGCCGCGTACGCCGCTTCCAAGGGCGGCGTGGTCGGCATGACCCTGCCGATGGCACGCGAACTGGCCCGTTTCGGCATTCGCGTGGCCACCATTGCCCCGGGCATCTTCTGGACACCGATGGTCGACGGCATGCCCGAAGCTGTGCAGCAGTCGCTGTCCGCCTCGATTCCTTTCCCCTCGCGCCTTGGCCAGCCCGACGAATACGCCAGCACCGTCGCCTTCATCCTTGGCAATCGTTACATCAACGGCGAGACGATCCGGCTGGACGGCGCCGTGCGCTTGCAAGCCAAATAGAGCGGGCACGGGGAAGGGGAACGCGGAGCGGGAAAAAGCTGGCCATCGAGGCTCCTCGCTGTGGCATTTGTTCCCCGTTCCCCGCTTCGTCCCACACGCCAACCATCATTTCCGGTCCTTACATCAATGAAAGCTTCCGACATCAAGAAAGGCAACGTGGTCGAACACGACGGCACGGTCTACCAGGTGCGCGATATCGAGCGCAGCTCGCCCAGTGCGCGCGGCGGCAATGTCACGTTCCGCTTCACTCTGTATTCGATTCCGGGCGCGCGCAAATTCGACCTCAGCCTGCGCGCCGAAGACGACTTGCGCGAAATGGACCTGGTGCGCCGTGCGGCGAATTTCTCGTACATGGACGGCGAAACCTTCGTGTTCATGGATGCCGAGGATTACACCCAGTACCTGCTGTCGCCGGAACTGGTCGGCGACAACGCCGGCTATATCGTCGAGGACACCGAGGGCTATTACGTGCAGGTGATCGACGACGCGCCGGTCGGCCTGCTGGTGCCAACCAGCATCGTCCTGACCGTGGTCGACACCGCGCCGGAAATGAAGGGCTCCAGCGCGACCAAGCGCAACAAGCCAGCCAGGCTCAACACCGGTATCGAGGTGCAGGTGCCCGAGTACATCGGCAATGACGAGAAGGTGTGGGTGAACACGCTTACCGGAGAGTTCGCTGGCAGGGCTTGAGGCCAGCCATGGCAAACGCGTTCGAGAGGCATGGCTTCCGGTTTTTGCCATACTCGCCGCTCGCCATCAGGGTGCTCCCCGCTCCATGTCTTCCAACGGCTATTCGCTACGAACCCATGCGATCGAGAGCCTGACCCGCATCAAGCGGCCGAACGTGCCGTGGCGGGTGGTCGCGCGCAACACGGCGGCGGTGGTGCTTCCGCTCGCTGTCGGCATGGCAACGGGCTATCCGAAGATCGGTCTGGCGGTGGGTACGGGCGCGCTGATCGCGATGTTCTCCGATCAGCCGGGGCCATACCGTCAACGCCTGCGGCAGTTGCTGCTGAATGCGCTGGCTGCAGGCGTGGCGTCACTGGTCGGCTTCTCGATCGGCGACCAGCTGATGCTGCTGTTGCTGGTCACGGCGGCCTTCGGCTTCTTTGGCGGCTTGCTCGTGGTATTCGGGCCGGACACGGCTCGTGCAGGCATGACCAGCATGATCCTGCTCGTCATCACCGCCGCGTCGCCCACGTCACCGACTGCTGCCCTGGGTAGCGCCGCCCTGATCTTTGGCGGCGGCCTGCTGCTCGCCAGCTTTTCGCTGGCGGCGTGGCCGCTGCAACGCTACCGGCCCGAACGCGATGCGCTGGTGGAGGTCTACCGGGGATTGGCCGGACTGGCACGGGAGACCCGTCGCGAGGAAACCGACGTACCGGCGTTGAGCGAAGCAATGACCGACCTGCAGCAAACCCTGCTGGGTCGCCACCGCGCGCATGGCCGGGCGATGGAGGCCTTTGGCGTGCTGCTGGAACTGGCCGAACGGATCCGCCTTGAGCTCACCGCGATGGCCGAACTGCATGCGGACTCCACCATCCATGCCGACTTCAGGCACGCTGCCGCCGGGATCCTGGCAGCCATTGCCGACGCGCTCGAGCGGGGCGACTCACCCGTGCAGGCCACCGAAGTGCTGCGCGCACTGCAGCTGAATGAGGCGCCGACGCAGGGACATCCTCAGCCCGATGGTTTTTCGACGCATCGCGACGCCCTGCTCGGTCAGCTGGCAGCGGCCGTGCGCAACGCCGACTGGGCCGGAAGCAGTGGTGAGCTTCGCGCCAGCGCTGCGGAGACCCGGCTGCCATCCGCGCTGCGCAACACCGCCCTCTGGGCCACCCTGCGCGCCAGCCTGACGCCGCGCTCGGTGGCTTTCCGCCACGCCGTACGCATGGCCGTTTGCCTCAGCGCCACGCTGGCGCTGTCGCGCCTGCTGCAGCTGCCGCACGGTTACTGGCTGCCGATGACGGCGGCGATCGTGCTGCGTGCCGACTTCGCCGCCACGTTCAATTTCGGCCTGTTGCGAGTGCTCGGCACGGTGCTCGGCCTGGTGGTCACCACCTTGCTGCTTTACGTCTCGCCGGCGCAGCCGTGGGCTCATCTTGCGCTGATGGCAGTGCTGTGCATGACGTTTCGCTACATGGCTGGCGCGCATTACGGCATCGCCGTGGCGGCGCTGACCGGCACCGTGGTGATCCTGCTGTCGTTCGAGGGCGTCGCCTCCGACGCGGCGGTCATCGATCGGGTGATCAACACTGCACTGGGCTCGGGTATCGCCCTGCTCGCCTATGTGGCGTGGCCGACGTGGGAGCGCAGCCATGCGCGCGCGGCACTTGCCACGATGCTCGATGCCTATGCCGACTACCTGCACGTGCTGGCCGGACCCGCCGCCGAAACTCGCGGCGAGATCCGCACCGCGGCACGTACGGCACGCATCAACGCACAGGCGTCGATCGAGCGCATGCGCAGCGAACCGGCCACGCCGCCGCCACTGCTGGCGCTGGCGCGGAAGCTGCTCGCCAACGGCAACCGTCTGGCGCGTACCGCGATGACCCTGGAAGCGATGCTGGACGACGTCAGCAGGCTGCCCGCACAGATCGAGTTCAGGGCCTTCGTGGTGGAGTCGGCGGACGCGTTGCAAGCGATTTCGACGGCACTGCGCACGCGTCGGCCGACGCCGGTTCTGCCGGACCTGCGCGGATTGCAGCGTGCGCTGGTCGGTTGCATGCCAGGTTCTCCGCAGGTGCCCACGGCCGAATGGCTGGAACGGATCACCGACCGGCTGGTCGACAACGTCGACACGCTGGCCCACATCGTCAATCGAAGCCAGCTTGGATCCGTCGCCATGGCGAACACCTTGCCAGCCTGAACGATGCCTCCCAACCGGCCTGCAGCGCAACGCGGCGACGCAGAAGTCTTTGCACAGCTGCGATGCTGAAAATCGATACCCACGCCCCTATCTTGCCCTGCAACTGGCCGAATCTCGCGGCCAGGTACGCCGACAACCGCTTTTTCGGCAATGAACCACACCGTCGACCAGCACCGCACCTGGAAGAACAGCAGGTTTTCCCCCGTGGTGTGGGATTTGGCATCGCTGACCGGACGGCTTTTGGAAGAGACAATCCGTGCGGCCGGAAGCATCCTGCTGACAGCCGCACGGCATCGCCACCGTCCCGCGCTGGCGCTTGGCGACTGCCAATCCACCGGTCCCACAGAGTGAACCAAGACAGTCTAGAATCTCCTCATGTTGAAGATCGATACCCACGCGCACATCCTGCCTCGCGACTGGCCGAACCTGGCGGCCAAGTACGGCGACGACCGCTTCCCGGTGATGACCCATACCGACGGCCGACACCGCATCTACAAGGACAGCAAGTTTTTCCGCGAGGTATGGGATTCGGCGTTCGATCCGCAGACGCGAATTGACGACTACGCGCGTTTCGGTGTCGACGTGCAAGTGATCTCCACCGTGCCGGTCCTGTTCTCGTACTGGGCGCCGGGCCACCAGGCGCTGGAGCTGCACCGCCATCTGAACGACCACATGGCGGGCATGTGCCGCGACTATCCGCGCCATTACGCGGGCATCGGCACGGTGCCATTGCAGGCACCGGAGCTGGCCATTCGCGAACTGGAACGCTGCGTCGACGAGCTCGGCCTGCAAGGTGTCCAGATCGGATCACATTGCGGTGACTGGAACCTGGACGCGCCCGAGCTGTTTCCGTTCTTCGAGGCTGCGGCCGATCTTGGCGCCGCGATCCTCGTGCACCCGTGGGACATGATGGGCATGGCCAGCATGCCCAAGTACTGGATGCCGTGGCTGGTCGGCATGCCCGCCGAACAATCGCGCGCGGCCTGCTGCCTGGCCTTTGGTGGCGTGATGGAACGACTGCCCAGGCTGCGCGTGATGCTGGCCCACGGCGGCGGCAGTTTCCCGTTCACCATCGGACGCATCGAGCACGGCTTCAAGATGCGCCCGGATCTGGTCGCCACGGACAACCCACGCAATCCGCGCGAGTATCTCAAACGCTTCTACTTCGACTCCTGCGTTCACGACGACGACGCGCTGCGTTACCTGCTGGATGTGACGGGCGTCGAACAGGTCATGCTTGGCACCGACTATCCTTTCCCGCTCGGCGAGCAGGAACCAGGCAGCGGCATCGAGGCACTGGGCCTGGATGAGACTGGACGAGCCCGCCTGTTTCACGGTACGGCGCTGGAATGGCTGGGCCTGCCGAAACATCGCTTCGCCCCCGCCCTTTCAACCCCGGAGCCCGCATGAATTTGATTCGCAAGACCCTCGTGACGGTCGCCTTCGCCACCGCGATGGTGGCCGGCGGCGCACACGCCGCCGCCGTCAGCATGGCCGACGGTGCCATTACCTTCAATACCCCGGAAAGCTGGTTGTCCATCATGCAGACGCAGGGTGATCCGGAGGCGCAGGTATTCCAGGTGCCCGACCCCTCGCCCACCGGCAAGACCAGCCTTGCCCGTGTCACCGTGACCGTGAAGCGGGTGCCTGACATCAGCAGCTTCCATCAGTTCATGGCTGAAGCCACCGCCAAGGGACTGGTCTTGCCCGGCTACAAGGCCGCCGCCGTACCTCCCGACCCGAACAGCAATGTCTACACCGCGCAGGAAAACGGCATCCAGTTCAGCTACACCGAACACTACTGGTTCAAGCTCGGCTATGCGATCCAGCTGCGCTGCGTGCGGCCCAGCAAGAGCCTGGCCGGGCCCGCGTGGGAAGCCGGTTTCGACAAGGGCTGCGTCGCGCTCGCCGCCCAGTTGAAATAGGCCTGCCGCACGTGATCTGCAGGAGCGCACGCTGTGCGCTAACGGCGCGCGCAGCCCACCTGGCATCAACAGCAAAGGCATTGTGCACAGGGTGCGCTCCTACCCAGACCATGCACGCTGACGCCCAGCTCAGGCCATCCAGATAATGCTTCAGGGAAACACCATGTCCGAGTACCAAGCCACCTCCGCCTGGGCCGCCGCCCAGGACGCCGCAGATCCATTGCGCGACTTTCGCGACGAATTCCTGATCCCGCGGCACGAAGGCCGCGACAGTGTCTATTTCTGCGGCAATTCGCTGGGGCTGCAACCGCGTGCCGTGCGCGAGGCAGTCAACGCCGAGCTCGACTACTGGGGCGAGCTCGGCGTGGAAGGCCACTTCAAGGGCCGCCTGCCGTGGATGGACTACCATGAGTTCGTGCGTGACGATCTTGCCACCGTGGTCGGCGCATTGCCCTCCGAAGTGGTAGCGATGAACACCCTCGGTGTGAACCTGCACCTGATGATGGTGAGCTTCTACCGCCCCACCGCTCACCGCCCGGCAATCCTGATTGAAGCCGGGGCCTTCCCCACTGATCGCTACGCGGTGGAATCGCAGGTGCGCTTCCACGGTTTCGATCCGGCCACGGCGCTGATCGAAGTGGAAGCTGATGAGCCCCATGGCATCGTCTCGATGGCAGCGATCGAACGGGCGCTGGCCGAACACGGCTCGCGCATCGCGCTGGTGATGCTGCCCGGCGTGCAATACCGCACCGGCCAGGCATTCGACCTGAAAGCAATTACCGCGTTGGCCCACCGGCGCGGCTGCACGGTCGGCTTCGACCTTGCCCACGCCGTCGGCAACCTGCCGCTGGAGCTGCATGACAGCGGCGCCGATTTCGCGATCTGGTGCAGCTACAAATATCTGAACGGCGGCCCGGGCGCCGTCGGTGGCGCGTTTGTCCATCAGCGCCATGCCACAGCCATACTGCCGCGTTTTGCCGGCTGGTGGGGCCACGACAAGACCACCCGCTTCCAGATGGATCCGGAGTTCCAGCCCACGCCCGGTGCCGATGGCTGGCAGTTGTCCAACCCGCCGATCCTTGCGCTGGCCCCGCTGCGGATCTCGCTGGATGTTTTCCGTCGCGCCGGCACTGGAGCACTGCGCGCGAAGTCGCTGCGACTCACTGGCTATCTCGAGTACCTGGTGCAGACCGAGCTGGCCGACGTGCTCCAGGTGGTGACCCCGCCTGAGCCCGGGCGCCGCGGTGCCCAGCTGTCGATCCGCGTCGTCGAAGGTCGCGAGCGCGGTCGCGCCTTGTTCGACCATCTGATGGCCCAGGGCATCATCGGGGACTGGCGCGAACCCGACGTGATCCGTATTTCGCCGACTCCGCTGTACAACCGTTTTGCCGATTGCCTCGCCTTCGCCGATGCCGTGCGCGAATGGAAGCGCGCTGGCTGACACGACCGCGCCGTTCAGCCCCGATTGCGCAATCGCAGGATGATTTCATCCGCTATTGAGGATCCTCATGCCACTCTGCGGTTTTCAACTGCCGGAACATCGCCATGAAGAACGAAGCCCCGGGCAACACTGATCTGCACAAACTGGGCGAACTGATCAAGGACATCGAGGTGGCGATGCTCACCACGCGCACCAGCGACGATTCCCTGGTCAGCCGGCCGCTGCAGACGCTGAAACTGGACGCCAACGGCGAACTGATCTTCTTCACCGGGGCCAAGAGCCACAAAGTCGAGGATCTCACCAACGAAGCCGGCGCCAACCTCGCCTACGCCCATCCCGGGGAGCATCGCTACGTCTCGGTGCGCGGTCGCGCCCGCATGGACCGCGACGATGCCACCATCCATGAGCTGTGGAGCCCGGCGCAAAAGATCTTTTTCCCGGAAGGCACCAACGATCCCAACTTGATGGTGTTGCGCATCCGTGTGCGCGATGCAGCCTATTGGGAAGCGGCCGACAACTTCATCGCGCGTGCGTTCGATTTCGCCCGCGGCATGCTGGACGACTCTCCCGGCGACCTGGGCGAGCACGGTCATCTGGACGGCTGATCGGGAGTGCCAGATCGGAACTTCCTGCGCTCACCAGCTGTAGACACCGGCACGCACATACTCGGGTGAGTGCCGGAGTGGATGTTGCCAGCTGAGGAGACATGCACCGTGGCGATCACTTTCCCCTCAGTGCAACAAGGCCTCCATCATGGCAGCAAGCTTCAGCGGCAATATCGCCGGTCAGGTCACCGATCTTCCCCATTTCTGGGAGCACACCGTCGGCAGTGGCCATGCCACCCTGGCATTGCGTGCCGACTGGCAGTCGCAACTGAAGCGTGCACACGATGAACTGGGCATGCGGCACGTACGCTTTCACGGCATCCTGTGCGATGACATGGGCACCCTGATCGAACAGGGCGGCAAGTTCATCTACTCCTTCTTCAACACCGATCAGATCATCGACTTCCTGCTCTCGATCGACATGAAACCGTTCGTCGAACTGAGCTTCATGCCGTCGTGCCTGTCGTCGTCCGGTCAACTCCAGTTCCACTATCGCGCCAACGTGAGCCCGCCCCGTGATCTGGCGCAGTGGTCGGTGCTGATCGAAAAGCTCGTCACCCACTGGATCGAACGCTACGGCCTGGACGAAGTACGCCAGTGGTTCTTCGAAGTCTGGAACGAGCCCAACCTCACCGCATTCGGCAGCGGCAAACAGCAGGATTACTTTCCCCTTTACCAGTACACCGTCGAGGCGATCAAGAACATCGACAGCCAGCTCAAGGTCGGCGGCCCGGCCACCGCGGACAATGCCTGGGTCGACGATTTCCTGTCCTTCTGCAAGAAAAACGACCTGCCGGTGGACTTCATCAGCACGCACCACTACCCCACCGATTCCTTCGGCAAACCCGGCGACGACACCGAGACGGAATTGGCCGACAGCAAGCGCAGTGTGTTGCGCGACGAGGCGCGCGCGGTACGCAAGCAGGCCGGGGATCTACCCGTCTACTACACCGAATGGTGCACCTCGTCCAACCCGCGCGATCCGATGCACGACGATCCCTACGCCGCGGCATTCGTCATGAAAACCGTGCTGGAGCAGAACGGACTGGTGCAGGCTTACAGCTACTGGACCTTCTCGGACATCTTCGAGGAAAACTATTTCCCGTCGGTGCCCTTCCAGGGCGGCTTCGGTCTGATGAATATCCATGGCATCGCCAAACCGGCGTATCGAACGTATGAACTGCTCCACGCGCTGGGCACCGAGCTGATGCCGGTCGAGGGCGAGCACGAAACGGTCGACGCGTGGCTGATACGCGACGGCAACAGCGCGACCGTAGTGCTCAACAACTTTGCGCTGCCGCGACATCCGATCGCGACTGAGAGTGTGACCTTCACGCTCAAGGGCGCCAGCTCGGTGAAGTCCGCCACGATCCAGCGCATCGATCTGGAACACGCCAACGCCAAACGCCGTTGGGAACAGATGGGCAAGCCGGAGTATCTGAACGCCGAGCGGGTGGCCGAGCTGCACGAAGTATCAAAGCTGCAGAGCGAAGCGTTGACGGTGGGCGAAAAGGACGGCCAGCTCGTGATCGAAGTCGAGATGCCGCCGCAAGCCGTGGCGGCGATCCGGTTCCAGTGGCAGTAAGCCCCCCGGCGGAGTCTTACTCATGCGCATCACGTGAATACCGCGTTCAGGGCAAAATCACAGGCCGCGGCTGGTCACTCGAGCGACGAATCGCGATACCACGTCAGTACGCGCTGCGGCACGAGTTTGTCCAAGTCCAGCTGCAGCGCCTCGCACGCATCCAGCAAATGCCGCATCGCGGCGCCGGCTTGTCCGCGCTGCTCACCCGCGGGGACGTTGAACTGTTCGTACTCGATGAATTCCAGCAGCCTCAACGAGTACTCGTACAGGGCGTCTGCGTGCTCATTGAACCGATCGTGCAACCATATGCGCAGCGGTGCGTGAAGAGTCAGTCCCTCGTCCGCCGCAAGCTGCCGTACCAGGCGATCCGCCTCGCTCGCGACGCCGCGGAACCACTCGGTGTGTCCGGCCGCTGCTGTGCGCACCATCAACGGTGGTGGCACACGATGTTCGGCAAACCGGTTGATCAGCAGCCGCTCGATTCTGCGCGCATCGCGCAGTCGGTCCACTTCCACCAGCAAGGAGCGGTCCAGGTCGAAGAAGTGGAAATAGCGTCCGTGCAGGGCATGCAGGCGCTGCAAGGGATTTCTCGAAAAGCCGACCTTCAAGGTGTCCTCATCACGACACGGCAGCAGATAAACAAAGGTTCGGCCGCGAGCAGCAAAGCGCGGATAGACGATCGACTCCTCTTCAGTCATCGGGGCATGCCTTCATGAGCTGGGCACAAGTTCATCGCTACAGGGCATGGAAGGCGGGAACGTGGCACCCGGTCTGCGACGCATATGTCTTCAGCAATTCACCACGAGGCTCGATCTGCTGATGAACCGCAACGGAGTCGGCCAAACCGATCCGATCCGCCGCGATCCCCTCCGGAGCTTGCCGCGGTCAGCATACCAATCCGACCGTTTGTTCGAACAGGTTATCGCCTGCATGGTCATGTCGGCTTGACTGTGTGCAAGGAGGGAACCGTCCACGACGGATCACCGAATGCACACGCACGCATTGCAACAGCGGTGCGACCGCGTATCGGCTCGCCAACGGAAGCCGGCTTGGCCACGTCACTCAAGATGCACCCTGTCGCGTGCATACTTCGGTACCAGGTTCGATTTCTCCCTGGTGTTCTCCATGATTGCTGCCCGAACAGCCCGAGGCTCCGCCATTGCCGCCGATACTTGACCGGAAATCCACCGCCACGGTCGTGGTCGGCATCGGCGCCTCCGCTGGCGGCGTCGAGGCGCTGAGCGCATTCTTCGACCACGAACCGGCTTCCTCGGGAGCAGCGTTTCTGGTCGCGACGCACCTGTCGTCCGTGCGCCCGAGCAGCTTGCCGGAAATTCTCGCGCGGCACACCGGGATGCAGGTGCTCCATGCCGAGCACGGCATGCTGATCGAGCGCAACACGGTCTACGTTCTCCCACCCGGAAGGGTGATGACCGCCGGCAAGGAGTGCCTTGAGCTCAGCCGGGCGAATCCGGACGAGATCACGCCGACGGTGGTCGATCGTCTGTTCAATTCACTGGCGCAGAATTTCGCCGACAAGGCGATTGGCGTGGTGCTCTCGGGTACCGGCAGCGATGGCGCGCTGGGCTTGAAGGCAATCAAGGATCGCGGTGGTCTGACCATCGCGCAGGCGGAAAATGGCACGGCTCCTCAGTTCGCGGGCATGCCACAAAGTGCCATCGCCATCGGTGCAGTCGACCTGGAACTGTCGGTTGAGCATATCGGCCCACGACTCCTCGGCGCCGTGCAGTCGATGGAAACCGGTGCCGCGTCGATCAACGAGCGTGGCGAGGATATGCAGGAACCGCTGCGCAAGGAGATCTGCGCGCTGTTGCTGGAGCAGGTCGGTCACGATTTCAGTGGCTACAAGAACGGCACCTTCCTGCGCCGGGTCCATCGACGCATGCGGGTGTGTCGCGTGACTTCGATGCAGGCCTACGTCGATTGCCTCAAGCGCACGCCCGACGAAGTCACGCTGCTGTTCCGTGACCTGTTGATCAGCGTCACCAGTTTCTTCCGTGAAGCGGAATCGTTCGAGTTTCTGGAAAAGAATGTCATTCCGATGCTTTTCAACGGCAAACAGGCCCACGACGAAGTGCGCGTCTGGGTGCCCGGGTGTGCGAGCGGCGAGGAGGTGTATTCGCTGGCGATGCTGCTGCTCGAATACGCCGACAAGCTCGGCCACGATGCGCCCGACCTGCGCGTGTTCGCCACCGATCTTGATGAAAACGCGCTTTCCATCGCACGCAAGGGCCGTTATCCCGCGGTGTTGCTCGACGCGATGACCGCGATGCGGCGACAGCGGTTTTTCGACGACGATGACGGCCACTTCGGCGTACAGGCACGATTGCGCGAGATCTGCACGTTTTCGCTGCACAACGTCTTGCGCGATCCGCCTTTTTCAAGGATCGACCTGGTGTCATGCCGCAACCTGATGATTTACCTGGGGCCCGACTTCCAGCAGCGCATCCTGCCGATCCTGCACTACGCGCTGGTGCCAAACGGCTTCCTGTTTCTGGGCTCCAGCGAGGGCGTCAGCCAGAACGAGGCGTTGTTCCAGTCAGTCAACAAGAAGCACAGCGTGTTCCAGCGCGCGCCGAATACGGACGATCGTGTGACCCTGTCGCTGCTGTCATCGAACCGCCGCGCGACGTCTCGCCGGCTACCGATCAGCGGGAACGCGAGCCCGCCCCGCAACGTGTTGCAGCGACAGATCGAGGCGTGCGTGCTGCACGACCACGCGCCTCCGCACGTGCTGGTGAACGAGCACGGAGAAGCGCTGTTCCATTCCAGCCGGACCGGCGCCTACCTGGAGTTCGCCGTCGGCGCGCCCAGCCGGCAGTTGCTGCAGAACGCCCGCACGGAGCTGCGGTTGGCGCTGCGCCGGGGTCTGCACGACGCCGTCGCCTCCCACCAACGTGTGGTCATGCCGGAAGTGACACTTGCCCGTGGTGACACGTTGCGCCGCATACAGATCAGCGTCGAGCCGTTCGAGCATGGTGAAACGCCGCTCTACCTGGTCCTGTTCAACGACTGTGGCTCGGCCGCCGTCGGGAAGGACAGTTCCGACACGGCGAGCAGCCAGGCGACCGAGCTGCTGCAGCGGGAGCTGCACGACATGCGTGAACAGCTGCAGAGGAGTTATGAAGAATTCGAGAGCGTGACGGGCGAATTGCGCGCCTCGAACGAAGAATTGATGTCGGTCAACGAGGAGCTGCAATCGTCCAACGAGGAGCTGGAAACCTCCAAGGAGGAGTTGCAGTCGGTGAACGAGGAATTGTCCACGGTCAATGACGAGATGGCGCTCCACACGGAGTCGCTGACCCAGTCCAATGCCGACCTGGCCAACCTCCTGGAGAGCATCGGCATCGCCGCCATCTTCCTCGACCGCCGCATGGCGATACGCCGATTCACCCGCGCTGCGACCGACATCTTCACCCTGATTCCGGCCGATACGGGTCGCCTGGTCACCGATATGGCCCATCAACTGGAGGAGGTAGACCTCCGCGCGTGCGTCAAGAGCGCATTGCACCAGGAAAAGCCGATCGAGCTGCGTATCAACCGCAGGGACTTGAGCCGCCATTACGTGATGAAGGTGATGCCGTACACGGGCGCCACCGAGGAAAGCGGCGGCGTGGTGGTGACATTTGCCGACGGCGCCCCGCTGGTCCAGATCGACCTGCAGGCCACCCTCATCGGCGAGCTCAACCATCGTGTGCGCAACATGCTGGCCGTAATCAGCGCCATGGCCCAGCAAACCTTGGCCGGCGCGGTCGCGTCCGGAACGCTGGACGTGTTCATGGACCGCCTGCACGCGATGGCGCGTACGTACAAGTTGCTGACTGAAAATGACTGGTCGCACATGGACCTGGACGCCCTGGTGACGGAGGAGCTGAGCGCGATCGCCGAATCCAGCCGCTTCGAGGTGGGTAAACCTTCGATCAAGCTGACCCCGCGCGAGGCCCTGGCACTGTGCCTGGTGCTGCACGAACTGGCCGCCAACGCACTGAAATACGGCGCCTTGTCCAACCACCACGGCCGGGTGGCGGTCAGCTGGACAGGTGGCGGCCCTATGGACGCCTCGTTCGATCTGCGCTGGGAGGAACGCGACGGTCCACCGGTCGTTCCGCCGACGCGGCGCGGCTTCGGCACCTTGCTGCTGGAGCGGCAGCTTGCCTACGAGCTCAACGCGCAAAGCGATCTGGCTTACGCTCCGGATGGTGTGCTCGTGACCATCCACATCCCGCGCGTGCCTTCAACTGCGGCGGAAAATTCATGAACGCGCCCCCCGCGCCCGGCTTGCTGGTGCTGGTGGTGGAGGACGAGCTGTTGATCGCCAGCACGCTGGAAATCATCCTCGAAGCTCACGACTATCGCATCCAGGGGCCGGTGGCCACGGTCGAGGACGCCAGGGCACTGCTGGAAAGCGAGCGGCCCGACATGGCGCTGCTGGACTATCGCCTGGCGCGCACCACCACCGAGCCGCTCTTGCCGATCCTGGCGCAGCAACGGGTGCCGGTGTGCGTACTGAGCGGTTACGGCCGCAAGCAGCTGCCAGCCACATATGACGAATGCGCGCTGCTGGAGAAGCCGTTCCGTACCGCCAGCCTGCTGGCCATGTTGCAGGCGCTGGGCGAGCAGGCGGCGCGATCCTGACTTGCTCCCCGAGCAGGCGATGGACTAGGCTGAAGATCGGGGTGTCTGGCTGGCAACAACATGGTGCGACCATCGGGGAGGTGGACCGTGGTAAACCCTTGGCGCGTAATCGTCATCGAGGACGATTTCCTGCTTGCCGAAACCCTGCGCGACGCGCTGACCAAGCTCGGCTGCAATGTCGTCCACTGCTGCGGCAGCTTGCGCGAGGCCATGTTGGTCGCCGAAAAGGCAGATTTTGACCTGGCCGTCGTGGACCTGGATCTGCGCGGTCTCGACGCTTCTCCTGTTCTGGATCAGCTGGTCGCCTCCAACATTCCTGCGCTGCTGGCGACCGCCTCCAACCGGGAATTCGTGCCCGAGCGCCTCGCGCACCTGCCGCGGTTGACGAAGCCTTACAACCAGAGACAGCTGAAGGAAGCGATCGAGCAGCTGCAGACATCCGGCCTGTTCCGGGTCACCTGAGCAGAAGTCGCGGGGCAATGCGCTTTTGCTCCTGATCAAGCGGCGAAGACGACAGCGAAAGCGACCGCATGCCGATTGGATACGACGGAGCCGGCGGGCAGTGCGCGCCCTACTAATCGGCTGTTGCAGAGGAGCGGCGTCGGCCCCACGGCGCGGCTGCAGGGCGGGCACCGCCCGCCGCTTCTCCGTATCGCCGCAAGATCTGATCAGGAGACAGGGCTCCGGGCAGAGTGGGTGCGAACCGGAACTTCTTACAGTTCGCCACGCGCAGCAAGCACACCGATGCGGTCGGCCGTCCGGCAGGCGATTGCCTGGATCGTCAGCGATGGATTGACGCCGCCTACCGTCGGAAAGACAGAACCGTCGCAGATCCAAAGATTCGGAATATCCCAACTGCGGCAATCGGCGTTGACGACACTGGTTTTCGGATCGTCGCCCATGCGCGCGGTCCCATTGAGATGGCAGGTGTCGTCCTCCTGCCGCCAGATCTCCTTGCCGCCGGCCGCCTCCAGTGCCTGCTCCATGAAATTCAGGGAATGCGCGATGAGATTCTTGTCGTTGTCGCAAAAAGAATACGTGATGCGCGTGATCGGCAATCCGTATTGATCTTTTTCGTCCGCCAGGGTGACCCGGTTGCGCTCCTGCGGCAGCGTTTCACCCACGATCTTCAAGCCGGTCTGGTGATTGTAATTCTGCATCTCGCGGGCCAGCGCGGTGCCCCACAGCCCGCGACCATTGAGGGTCGACGCCCAACCGACAGGCAGCGGCCCCTGGCTCATGTAGGCATAACCGCCGAAGAAATCCTTGCCATGGTCTTCGTAATTCCAGTGCTCGCTGATCGACAGCGACGGCGGCCCCTTGTAACTGCGCACCTCTTCGTCCATCACGCCCCACACGGCCTGATTGGACTGCACCATCAGGTTCTTCCCGACCAGCCCCGAGCTGTTGGCCAGGCCGTCGGGGAAACGCTGGTTGGCGGACATCAGCAGCAGCCGTGGCGTCTCGATCGCGTAGCCGGCCACCACCACGTTGCGTGCACGCTGGAAGCGCCATTCACCGCCGCGGAAATACTCCACGCCCACCGCGCGACCGGCATCGTTGGTTTCGATGCGTCCGGCCATCGCCAGGTCACGGATTTCGGCACCGGCCTTCACGGCCCGGGGAATCCATGTCACCAGCGCACTTTGCTTGGCGTTGGTGGCACAGCCGGCGACGCAAAAGCCCCGATACACGCAGGGCGGTGATTTGCCATGCGGCGCCGACACCGTGGCCAAGGGGGTCGGTGACCACGCCGTGCCCATCGCCTCCGCAGCGCGCGCCAGCACCAGCGCCGACGCATTGAGTTCGTGCGAGCGGTACGGATAGCGCTTGCGCGGTGGCCCCCACGGGTAGTTCACCGGACCGGCAATGCTCAACGCCTGTTCGACCTCGTCGTAGTAGTGCCACATCTCGCGCCAGTCCACCGGCCAGTCGGCGCCGTAGCCCAGCACGCTGCGGCACTTGAACCATTCCGGCCGGAAACGCAGCGAGACCATGGCGAAATGCACGGTGCTGCCGCCGATCGCCTTGCCGCTGTTGTTGCTGCCCATCTTCAACGGATTCTCGCCGTCACAGATGCGCTCGTCGTTCCAGTACAGCTTGTGCTGGTGCGCCTCGTCGGAGGCAAACTCTTCAAGCGGGCGCCACCACGCGCCGGCGTCCAGCGCCACCACGCTGAAACCCTGCTCGGCCAGGCGGCACGCCAGCGTGGCGCCACCTGCGCCGGTGCCCACGATGAGAAAATCGACCTCTTCGTCGAGTTTGTGCTCGTGCATGGGCACCCAGCCGCCCTTGCGGAATACATCCGGAGCGCGGCCGGCCGTGCCACGCGGTACTTTCATGGCATCAGCGGACACGCGCATTCTCCCGGCTCACCCGATTGCGTTGTTCCGCCGTGCTGTCAGGCGCAGCTTCGACGGGCTCCCATGGATCGCGTCGATTCTTGTTAAGGCGAACGTAGCCACGGGGATTCGCCGGGCCCCCAAACCCGATCTCGCTCCACGCCGCGGGATGCGAGTAGTACTCACCGTACAGGTCATGCAACACGCGCTCGCTGAAGAACAACTCCGGTGGCATGCCCTGCCACGCGGCGTCCTGCAGTACGCCGCGCTGCATGGCGTCGATGAGAGCTGTCTGCCGATCTTGCTCGAGTTGCGCGAATGCCACTACATGGGCCGCGCGACTCTCTGCATCCAGCGCCGCCAGCCCGATACGCCAGGCATCGCGCAAATGGGGCATCCGCGCGTTGCGCCAGCCATCGCCCTGGTTCTCGAACAGGCGCGCATCGAGCATCGCGGCCACCGGCACGGATTCCCGCTCCGCAGGTTGCGCCACGACGCAGTCGCACAGCGCGACCACGACAGACCACTGCGCTTCGTCGAAGAAACGTGGTTGCAGCGGCGTGTCGAGACGCTCGTCAACGACCTTGCGCGTGACCGGATCCCATGAGGGGGTATCACGCTTGGCCAATACGTCGTAGCCCGGGTAGCGCGTGGTGGCAGCTTCGTTGCTCATTTCTCGGTTCGCCTCAGTCGAAGCGCGGCCAGCCCGGCCAGCGCCAGTGCGGTGAAACTGGGTGGTGCCGGCAGCGGTGGCCCGCTGAGGACGTTCTGACTCCAGTTGCGCCAGCCGCCCTGGCAGCGGGCAATGCCGCGTGCATGGAACCCCACGCCGATCAGGCCCAGCCAGGTGGTGAGCCGCAGCCAGCGGCGGGTGCGCGGGCGCGACTGTGGCCGGCCCAGCGCCGCCTGCGCCATCAGCGCCGCCGTCACCGGCGGAATGATCAACGGCGCGTACATCGCCGGATGCTGGAACGAGCCACGAAAATGCAGCAGACCCACCTCGCCCACGGTGCCGATCAGCCCGGCGCTCACCGCCAGCGCCAACGCCTTGCCCGCGGGCATGCCCAGCAGGCGTGGCTCTTCGGCCGGTTCATCGCGCAGGCGTTCGCCGATGGCCCCCAGCCCGCCGGACAGCAGCAACGCCGTGGGCGCACCCAGGGGCGCTGCGTAGAACAAGTTGTTCCAGCTCCAGCCGCCGGTGCGCCTGGTCACGTTGTAGAGATGGAACCCGGTGCCGGCAAGGCCCGCCGCGGTCGCCAAAGCGTAGATGCCATGTCGCACCGGATGGGAGCGGGCACGCCGGTCACTGCCGCCGTGCAGGCCAGCGAACAGCGACAAAGTCGCCGATACCAGCGGGATGAACATCGCGGGATTCTGGAACGAGCCGCGGTAATGCTCCACGCCGCTGTCGGCCAGCACCGAAAGTGCCAGCAAGGATGAGCTGTGGTTGAAGCGCCGCGCCGACGCGATATGAACCTGCTCTTCGCCGATCGCCGGCAAGTGTGGCTGCGGCGAGCGGCGGGCGGGGCGCGTCCGCTCGCGCCGATCCAGCACGGCAGCGGCCATCGCCACCCCACCCAGCAACAGGGCTGTCGTCGTGTCATTGCCTCGATGTTGTTTCATCAGTACTTCCTCTGCGCGCCATCTGCGATCGACCCTTCGACGCTTGACTTGCCATCAATCGGTCGGATCGAGTTCGTCGCAACGGCTCTGGCGACCAGACAGCAGTGCCCGCGTCGCCAGCAACGCGGCGCCCAGCAGACCCGCAGCGACGGCGCGTCGGTGGGTGGTGGCCCACAGCTGCGCGCTGAATCCACGCGAACGATCGTCGAAGCGACCGTGGGTGCCGAAATCGTGGTCGACGGGCTCGTACAGGTTGTCAGGACGGTCTGCCGGAACGGGCTGCTTGTCCATCTGGCCCGAATAGCCCTTCCTGGCCAGGATGCGATCGGCCAGCCACGGCACCAGCTTGTTGCCGATGATCGCCTTCACTGCCGGGTAACCGACCCACAGCTCGCGTCGCTGGTGATGCGCGGCGTAGTGAATGCCTTCAGCCGCCACCTCGGGTTGATAAATCGGCGGCACGGGTTGCGGGCGACGCGGCAGGCGCGTGCGCGCCCACTGGAACTGCGGCGTGTTGAACGCCGACAATTGCACCATCGTCACGCCGACCTTGCTCTTCTCGTGCATCAGCTCCACGCGCAGTGCATCGGTGAAACCGCGGATCGCGAACTTGGCACCGCAATACGCCGACTGCAGCGGGATGGCGCGATAGGCCAGCGCCGAACCCACCTGCACGATCTTGCCGCGGTTGCGCGGACGCATGCGTTTCAGCGCCGACATCGTGCAATGCACGGTGCCCAGATAGGTCACCTCGGTAGCCCGACGAAACTCGGCGGCGGTGATCTCGCTGACCGGAGCAAAGATGGTGGCCATCGCCGCGTTGATCCAGATGTCGATCGGACCAAGCTCCTGCTCGACGCGCTCGGCCGCAGCTTCGACTTGCTCCGCATCGGCGACATCCACGCCGATCGCCAACGCCTTCGCGCCCAGGACGCGTATTTCATCTGCTGCGCCGTCGAGCGCCTTGCTCGGGCGGGCGATCAAGGCGATGCTCGCTCCGTCGCGGGCAAAGCGGTGCGCGGTGGCACGTCCCACACCGGCGGATGCCCCGGTGATGACGACGACTTCGGATCGGTTTTTCATGGACTTTCCAGTGTTCGGTACGAGAGATGATGGTGAGGTCGCGCAAAGCGTCTGCGTGTTTGACAGTGCGTCCAGCCACCGTGCTTTTCTGAAATCGCCCACGTCGAACAAGCAGGCGAATACGGACGGCCTAAGTCGAGCAGCGTTCGCAGGAGTCCCTGAGAACGTGCGCGCCTGGTCGTGAAGCGAAGATGTTTGTTTCGTGTATTGGCACCACATCCGCGACGTGACGCGAACGTCGCACCGGCCACGCACCGATGCAGAATGTCTGAACGTCCGCGTCTGCGCGCGCGTTTGCAGCCAGCTCTGACGCAGCCAGCTTGCTTCCGTTGCGGTAGGGCGGGCACTGCCCGCCGAATCCTGGTCAGCGCTGGAAGCCGGCGAGCGCTGCCTGCGCTGCTCGACGATCACACTTCAACGCGTGGCGTCCGGTGCACTCACAGCCGTCGTCGATCGACAGCACATACATGTCCAGGCCGGCGGGAAAGTCTCCGCGCGCTTTTCACCACGTCGTGACATCAGCAAGCCTACGGTCACGCCCGACGTCGCTTCGTGACCCTATCGCAAAGAGAAGAGCGAACATGGACTCCCTGACCTCACGGCGGCATTTCCTCCAGGCGCTCGGTTTCGCGGTCCCAGCCACCGCGCTGTTCGGGTGCACCAAGCCCTCCCCCCACGCTGACGTCATCGCCGCCAATGCCCCCGGCCCGCAATTCCTCAATGCCGGGGAAACGCAGTTCCTGGACGCGGCCATGGAACAGTTGATCCCCGATGATGCCCAGCATCCGGGCGCCAAGGGTGCCGGCGTCACCACCTTCATCGACCGCCAGCTCAGCGGACCGTATGGCATGGCCCAGACCTGGTACATGCGCGGCCCGTGGCAGAAGGGCACCAAACAGCAGGGCTATCAGTCCAAGCTCAGTCCCGCGGAGTTGTATCGCACCGCCATCCGCGACATCGAAGTGTATTGCGACCAGAAATATCACAAGCGTTTCGAGGCATTGCCGTCCGCCACCCGCGATGAAGTGCTGCACGGCCTGGAGAAGGGCGACATCGACCTGCCCAATGCGCCATCGAAGGAGTTCTTCACCATGCTGTGGAAGAACACCCAGGAGGGCTATCTGGCCGATCCGATGTATGGCGGCAACCGCAATTTTGCCGGCTGGAAGCTGGTCGGCTTTCCCGGCCCGCGCTACAACTACGTCGACCACATCGAGCAGTACGGCAAGCCGTATCCGCTACCCACCGTGGGTCTCAAAGGCCGCGGCAACCTCGACCGCAACGGAGGTTGAGCCATGGCCACCAAGCTGCCGGAAGTGGATGTCGTTCTGATCGGATTCGGCCTGACGGCGTCGATCCTCGCGCAGGAACTCACCGACGCCGGCCTCCAGGTGCTGGCGCTGGAACGCGGCGGCTTTCGCGATACGGTGCCGGACTTTTCGACCACCACGATCCAGGACGAACTCCGCTACGCGGTGCGCAACGGGTTGTTCGAGGAACCGGAGCGCGAAACGCTGACTTTCCGCAACTCCATGGACCAGACCGCCCTGCCGATGCGACATCTCGGCTCGTTCCTGCCAGCGGCGGGCGTCGGTGGTGCAGCGGTGCACTGGAACGGCCAGCACTGGCGGTTCCTGCCCAGCGATTTCAAGATTCGCAGCCATTACGAGCAGCGTTACGGCAAGAGCTTCATTCCCGAGAACATGACGATCCAGGACTGGGGCGTCACCTACGACGATCTGGAACCCTGGTACGACCGATTCGACTATCTCAATGGCGTCTCCGGGCAAGCGGGCAACATCAAGGGGGAAATCCAGCCCGGCGGCAATCCGTTTGAGGGTCCACGCCAACGCGGCTATCCAAATCCTCCCCTCAAGCGCAGTGCCGCCACGGTGCTGTTCGAGAATGCAGCCAGGGAAAATGGCTTCAAGCCATTCCCCTGCCCGGCATCGAACACTTCCCGCCCGTACAAGAACATCTATGGCGTGCAGATGGGGGAATGCACCTATTGCGGATATTGCGAATGGTTCGGCTGCGGCAATTATTCCAAGGCCAGTCCGCAAACGACGATCCTGCCGGTATTGTTGAAGAAGAGCAGCTTCTCCTATCGCACCCGGTGCGAAGTGACGCGGATCAACCTGGATTCCACGGGCAAGCGCGCGACCGGCGTGACCTACGTGGACGCGCAAGGTCGCGAATTCGTGCAACCGGCCAACATCGTGATCAGTTGCGCGTTCGCACAGCACAACGTGCACATGCTGCTGCTGTCGAAGATTGGCCAAGCTTACGATCCGGTGGCCAATACCGGGGTGGTCGGGCGCAACTATGCCTATCAGATCACCTCGGCGGTCGACGTATTCACGAACGAAAACCTCAACCCGTTCATGGGTGCGGGCGCGCTCGGCCAGGCCATAGACGAATTCAACGGCGACAATTTCGACCATGGTCCACTTGGGTTCGTGGGCGGCGGCTACATCGCGCTGTGGAGCACCGGTGGCCGCCCGATCCTGCAGCACTACCTGCCCAAGGACACGCCGACGTGGGGCGCCGGGTGGAAGAAAGGCATGCAGGAGAACTACCTCAAGGCCTGCAGCATCGCGACTCACGGCAGCGTGATGAGCTATCGCGATTCCTATCTGGACCTGGATCCCACCTATCGCGATGTCTACGGCAACCCGTTGCTGCGCATGACGTTCGATTACCACAAGAACGAGCATGAGATGTCCGACTTCCTGACCGACAAGGCCACCTTGATCGCCAAGGCGATGAAGCCGCGCTCATGCCACGCCAAGCCGCGCGAGGGCCATTACTCGATCGTCCCCTACCAGACCACGCACAATACCGGCGGCACGGCCATGGGCGATGATCCCAAAACCAGCGTGATCAATCGCTATCTGCAATCGTGGGATGTTCCCAATGTGTTCGTGGTCGGTTCCAGCGTGTTTCCACAGAATGCCGGCTACAACCCGACCGGCACCGTAGGGGCACTGGCGTTCTGGACCGCCGATGCCATCAAGAACCTGTACCTGAAAAATCCCGGGCCGCTGGTGAAGACCTGATACCGAGGTTGGCCGTTATGAAACGCTTGCGCGTGAAATCCGTGGCTCGATGGATCGGCGTCGCCGTGCTCGCCACAACGGGCATCGGGCTGACGGCGTGCCACAGCAATCACCAGGCGCTGTCGGCCGAATGGGCCAGCACGGTGCTGCCGGCGCATGACACGCCCGGCTACGCCGCTGTCACTCGCGGCCTGTATCTGGTCCGCGCGGGCGATTGTGCGTCCTGCCATACCGCCAAAAACGGAGAACCGTTCGCAGGTGGCCATCCGGTACTGACGCCGTTTGGAATCATCTACTCAACCAACATCACGCCGGACGAGGACACCGGCATCGGCAAATGGAGCGAGGCAGATTTCTATCGCGCTATGCACGCCGGGCTCGACCGCCAGGGAAAGCACCTTTACCCCGCCATGCCCTATCTCTGGTACACCAGGGCCACCCCCGATGATGTCCGCGACATCAAGGCCTTTCTGGATACGCTCAAGCCGGTGCGGCAAGCGAACAGACAGCCCCAATTGCCATGGCCGATGTCCGACCGCAGCGTGATGGGCGTGTGGAACAAGATGTATTTCAACAAGGGTACATTCGCGCCCAACGCGCAGAAATCAGCGCAGTGGAATCGCGGTGCGTACCTGGTCGAAGGCCTGGGACATTGCGGCGCGTGCCACACCGACCCCAACGTTGCCGGAGCTCCCACGGGCAAACCGCTGCACGGTGGATTACTGGTCGGCTCATTTGCGCCCAGCCTCGTCGGTGGTTTGCGCGACGGGCTGGGTGGCTGGACCGCGCCCGACATCGTCGAATATCTCAAGACCGGGTCCAACGACAAATCCGCTCCGGCCGGTGCGATGGCCGAAGTCGTCGCCAACTCCACGCAGTACCTGTCCGACGCCGATCTGGATGACATTGCCGCCTACCTGAAAGACATGCCCGGTCCAAAGTCGGAAACGACTCACAGTGATCTGGACAAGAATACCCAGTCTCTCGGCGCGGCCGTCTACGTGGACAATTGCGCGGCCTGTCATATGGATAGCGGTCAGGGGCAGGCGCATACGTTTCCACCGTTGAAGGGCAGCTCCGCGGTACAGGCAGCGAAGGCCGACACCATGGTACGGGTGGTACTTGGCGGCGCAGGCATTCCGGCGACGGAGCCCAAGCCCACCGGTTTGAAGATGCCGGCCTTCAATGAAAAACTCGATGACGCGCAGGTCGCCGCCGTGGTCAGTTACATCCGCAACGCCTGGGGCAACCATGCCGCCACTGTTTCCACGGGCGACGTGGCCAAGATGCGCACGAACCTGCGCAAGAAGGGCAGCGAGTGACCGGGCGAAAGAGTCGCGCTCACGCGAAGACGAGCGATCTCCAAGCGTCGGCTTCTTGCAGAAGGGCTGACCTGCCCCGTCGCGTCCAACACGGCTACCGCTGATTTCTCGGGACTTGCCCGACTTCGCCACGCCGAAACCGATCCAGGACGGCAGGACAGCAACCACGATGAATCCTGGCGGGTCGTGTCTTGCTGGTGCCTGGTGTGCTGCTGGCCGCAAAGCGCGACCAGCGCCTTCGGTATCTGGCCACCAACCTCCCGCAGCAGGAACGTAACCGGCCGATCCCCGACGGGCAATGGATCAGCCGGTCGGCTGGCCCATCGTTGCAAGCCTAACCTGCGGACCGTGTTCGCCACGATGTGGATCCCGCAGCGAATCGGACTCAAGCGTTCGACTCGTCGCGCCACGACTCGCAGCGCAGGCGTGGTCGCCCGGCAGCAGAAGGGATGTCGGCCTGATCTGGCCACCTCAGCTGTCGTGACCGGGAAGGGCGGCGGCGCCAGCCAGTGGCCCCGCCGCACCTTCCGCGCGGCGTTCGCGACCCATACCCGTGATGTGCTGGGCGCTGCGCCTTATCTCGATCGCGGCCGTCTCGAACGTAGTGACGACGTGGTCAGCGCCGACATCGGTGAGTCTGGCGCTCATTCGCTCGAGATTGCCCGTCACGTTCCAAAGCCCCACGACGATACGCAAATCCGGAAAGCGGTTATGCAGGCGCTTGCACAGGTAGCGCGTATGGCTGATCGCTCCGGGCGGCAGCGCGGAGATGCAGATCAAGGGGATATCGTCGTGGCTGATCCGGTCGGTGATCTCGCTGGCAAGCACGTGTCGGGACACTGCTTCCGCCGCGACGCCCCGTGTAGCCAACACCTGCGCGAACATGTATGCAGCGAGCGCATCGGCCTCATCCCGAGCAGGTACGCACAGCACGGGTCGGTCGGTCAGGAGCATGGCGAGCATCGCTTCAGCGCTCTCCCCATTCAAGACTTGCGGCGTCGTTTCGACCAGGTCTTCGGCAATCGCCCGGCAGACTTCCCGGATCGTCTGTTCCAGTTCGGCGTCGAGCTTTCCGCCATGGCGGTCGCTCTCGGCCAGGTGCAAGGCGGGAATCATGACCTCGTCGTACAGGCTCATCAGTCCGTGCTGCTCGACGTGTTCGTCGGCGAGTTCTTCGGCCTCGTCTTCATCGCCGGCCAGCAGTCTCTGGTAAAACCGGGTTACGGGCGACAACGCGGGCTCCCGCCCCAACAAGATCGTGAAAACTTCGAGCCTTGGAATATACCGGCCAGCGACCATCAGGCAGGTCGTGACCGGAATGGCCAGCACCAGCCCGGCCGGGCCCCACAGCGTGCTCCAGAACACCACCGCCACCAGCACGCCCAACGGCGACATGCCGGTACTGGAGCCGTAGAGCCACGGCTCCATGACATTGGCCACCACCAACTCCACTACGATGAACAGACCGACGACGCCTAGCGCCCCGAGCCAGCCGTGAAATACCGCCAGCGAAAGAGCAAATGGCAAGGACGCGGCCAGCCACACGCCGATATAAGGGATGAACCGCAGCACCGTCGCGGCCAAGCCCCAGATCGCGGCGCCCGGCACACCGATCAGCCAAAGCCCGACACCGATCGGAATGCCGTAGGTGACGTTGATCACGAGTTGCATCAGCAGATAGCGGCTTACTCGCTGTCCCGTTTCAGCCAACGCCCGGGTAGTGATGTCAAGATGGCCGGTACCCATCAGGCGGATCATGCGGTCGCGCAAGTCGTCGCGCTGAAGCAACATGAAGATCACGAAGACGGCAATCAGCCCGGCGGTTGCCAACGGGGCGAGTAGCGGACCTGCATAGACCTTGAGGATGCCAAACGCCGACGGTGTCGGCGCTTGAATCGTCACCGGAACAGGCGCCACGTCGGCCGCCGATGCAGGCGCAGGGACATCCTTGGCTGAATGGCCGGCTGCGCCTTCGGGCCGCGCTTGTGCGTCCGGCCTGGTGGTGTCGCCCTCGAAGCCCTCGATGATTCCGCGAAAGCGTCCCGCCAGCGTTGCCTTGTCGCTCTGCAACGCCTGGAAGCGCTGTTCGATATTCTGGTGGTATTGCGGAAGCGACTGCGCCAGGCTTACTGCCTCCACCGCAATGACCGAACCGATCCCGATGACGATGGCGAACGTCGTCACGGCCGTCAGGATCACGCTCAATACGGCCGGAACGTGCCTGTGCTCGAGCCAGTCCGTGATCGGCGCCAGCAAGAAACTGAGCAGGGCCGCGAACACCAGCGGTATCAGTACTGCCCGCCCCCAATACAAGGCGGCGACGACAAGCAACGCCGCCGCGATGCGGGCGGCCGGCGCCACATGCACGTTCACCGCTTCTCTGGTCATGGCTCGTTCGCCAGCACAATGACCGTTGTGCCATGCGCATGCGGCTGGGTCAGCGAAGGTGCAAGCCTGGAGCGGAAGACGCGTGTTCTTTTCATTTTCAGCCACCCAAGCTGCGAGCCCGGGATATAACCTGTCCCGCTGCGCGTTTGTACGCTCAGGACCGTGAATGGCACGCATCGGTTGTCTCGGGCAAAAGCGAAAGCATCGTGGAAATCGACTGCGCGCTGCTCACTCTTGGCCGCAATCTCCAGTGCTAGCCACGCAGGCTCACGCCACGTCCACCGCGCGGACCTGCATGATGCCCTCGCGTGAAACCACCAGTCTGGAGAAGCGAATGAGCGAACTTCCCGATGAACCCTGCGCCCACCCCGCGTGCGGCTGCAAGGTCGACCCAGCCGGCGAATTCTGCAGCGAAGAGTGTCGCGCACAGCCGAAGAAGGGGGCTGCCCCATCGGGCTGCGCGTGCGGACATTCCGACTGCGTGGTGGAGGAAGCCTTGCGTCGCGCTGAGCCGGATTGATCTCGACAGATTGCTGATGGTTGTCTCAGCCAGCCTTGCGCGAAGGTTTGCTCTTTGCGGCCTTTTTGGTGACCTTCTTTTTGCTGCCTGCGGCAGACTTGCCGGACGCCTTCGCGGCCTTTGAAGTCTTTGTCGACGAACTCTTTGCGGTGGCTTTCCGGGCGGGCGTGCGCTTTTTGCTGTCCAGGCTCTGTTTCAGCAAGGCCATGAAGTCCACCACGTTCGTGCTGGCATTCTCCGGGGTATCGCCTTCCTCGTCCGCCGGCGCCGACACCACACCTTTCGATTTCATGCGCTTCTCGATGACCTTGCGCAAACGGTCGCGGAACTCGTCGCGGTAATCGCCTGGCTTCCAGTCATCGCTCATCGAGCCGATCAGCTGCTCGGCCATCTCGATTTCCTTGGCCGAAATGCGGTACTGCGAGGCCGCGCCCTGCGGAATCTTGTATTCGTCCACATCGACCAGCTCCTGCGGATAGCGGAGCAGCACGAGCATCAACGCGTCATGGTGCGGCATCACGGCCGAGAGGTACTCGCGGGTGCGTATCACCACGCGCGCGATGCCGATCTTGCCGGTACGCTTCAGCGTTTCCCGCAACAGGACATAGCCCTTCTCCGCCTTCTTGCCCGGCACGAGAATATACGGCTTCTCGAAATACTCCGGCCCGATCGAATCGGCGTCGACGAACGCTTCGACTTCGACCGCCTCGCGCCCTTCGGACGCAGCCGATTTGATGTCCTCCGGCTCGAGCACCACGTAGCTGCCCTTGGCATACTCGAACGCCTTCACGATTTCCTTCCACGGGACCTCCTCGCCGGTCTCCGCATTCACACGCTCGTAGCGCACGGGCGTGTTGCTGCGACTGTCCAGCATGCGAAAGTGCAGGTCGACGCTGCGTTGCCCGGACATCAGCGATACCGGTACGTTGAGCAGCCCGAAGGAAAGGGTTCCGGTCCAGATGGGTCGAGCCATGGTTGCGTTCTCCGGTGCTGGACGAAAGGATTCAGGAACTCTTGCTGGCGCGGGTACGTGCGTCCTTCGCTGCTGCCGAACGCCCCACCGCGCCCTTGGTTTGCGCTGCCTTCTTTGCAGCGGCGGAACGTGAGGACGCGATCCTCTTGCTCGCGGATTTCTTCGCGTGCTTCGACAACGCCGATTTGGACGCTGCCACATGTCCTTCCTTCCTCAACGCCTTCTTCGTGGCCTTGGACCGCGTGGACGACGGCTTGTGGTGGTCATGCGACACCTTCTTGTCCTGTGCGGCCTTTTCCCTCGTCGATTTGCTGGCCGACCTGCCGGCCTTCACGTCCACGCCGTCCCGTCTCGCCTTGGAAAGACCGATCGCGATCGCCTGCTTGGTGGAGCGGGCGCCGTGCTTGCCTTCGCGGACATGTTCGATCTCCTCGCGAACGTACTCACCGGCTTGGGTGGAGGGCGACTTGCCCTGCTTCTTGTCTTTGGCTGAGGCTTCGCGGGTCTTCTTTTCAGGCACGGACCTACTCCTCACATGGCCGGTTCAGGTGTGCGCACTATTGGCCGGTGAACGTGGACGCGCCGTCAATGGACGCACTGAGCGCTTCACCTGGAACCGACGCGCCGCGCCGTACGGTCCGGCGTACAAACCGGAGCCCGTCCATGCCCACCGCGAAACGACCCAAGTCTGCCAGGAAGAGCACCGCCGCAAACAAGGCCGTCAGCACCACGCTCAAGCGGCAGCGCGCGATCCAGGCCGCGACCGAAAGCGCCGATCAGAATAAGAAGGCAAACGGCAAGAAGCCATCCGACAAGCGAGGGAAGAAGGATGATCGGCCCTCCGATCCTCTGCCGGCCCAGCATCAGCGCAAGCCGGGCCTCGAGCGCGATCTCGATCCCCGCCCGCAGTTTCTCGCCCCGGCTTATGCCGGCAGCGGCAAACTTGCCGGGATGAGTGCCCTCATCACCGGCGGCGATTCCGGTATCGGCCGCGCGGTGGCCGTTCTGTTTGCGCGGGAAGGAGCCGACGTTGCCATCGTGTACCTGAGCGAAGACGTGGACGCGCGCGAGACCCGCGACCATGTGGAAGGCGAAGGCCAGCGTTGCCTGCTGATCCGCGGCGACGTTCGTGAACCGAGGTTTTGTCACCAGGCCGTGGAGCAAACCGTCAAGGCCTTCGGCAAGCTCTCGGTGCTGGTCAACAACGCCGCGTTCCAGGAACACGCCGAATCCATCGAGGACATCACGGACGCGCACTTCGACGAAACCTTGCGCACCAATCTTTACGGATATTTCCACATGGTCCGGGCCGCCTCGCCACATCTGGGCAGCGGCTGTTCGATCATCAATACGGGGTCAGAAACCGGTCTGTTCGGCAACGACAAACTGCTCGACTATTCGATGACCAAGGGCGGGATCCACGCCTTCACCAAGGCGCTGGCGCTGAACATGGCCAAACGCGGGATCCGCGTCAACGCCGTCGCCCCCGGCCCGGTGTGGACACCGCTCAATCCCGCGGACCAGTCGCGCGAGGACATCCAGCAGTTCGGCAAGTCCAGCGTGATGGGCCGGCCCGCCCAGCCCGAGGAACTCGCGCCTGCCTACGTGTTCCTGGCAGCCCCGTCCTGCGCCAGCTACATCTCCGGTGCCGTCTTGCCCGTGATGGGTGGACCCACCAGTTGAATCCCGACTGCCCGCCAGCGGGCTTGAGCGACGATCCGACATGAGCAAACTGCGTGAGTACCAACGCAAGCGCGACTTCAGCAAGACGCGCGAGCCGGATGCCACCGACACGGCGAAGCCGGGCAAGCGTGCGATCTTCGTGGTGCAGCTGCACCACGCCAGCCGGCGTCATTTCGACTTCCGCCTGCAGGTCGGCGACGTGCTGAGAAGTTGGGCCGTGCCCAAGGGGCCCAGTTACGACCCCGAGGTAAAACGGCTGGCGGTGGAGGTCGAGGATCACCCGTTGTCTTATGCCGGCTTCGAAGGCGACATCGAGCATGGCTACGGCAAGGGCCATGTGGACCAGTTCGACACCGGTGTGTGGAGCACCGAGGGTGATGCCGAGGCACAACTTGCAAAGGGTCATCTGCGTTTCGATCTGTTCGGCGCCCGCCTCAAGGGTGGCTGGCACCTCGTGCGCAGCGGCCGCAAGGAGCGCCAGCCCGCGTGGTTCCTGATCAAGGCCAAGGATGTCTTTGCCGGTGATGTCGAAGCAGACGACCTGCTGGATGCCAGGATGAAGAAAAGCACGAAGGCCGCGGCCAGGACTCCCGCACTGAAGACGGCCGCCGAGAAGTCGACGGCACGCACAAAAAAGCCGCCCAAGCCGCGAAAGCTGCCTCGCGCCAGGTTGGCCAAGGCGGCGCAGGCACTGCAGGGCGCCCGCACCGCCGCGGCCAGCTCCGCCTTCTTCAAACCGGAACTGGCACGCCTGCGCGAAACACCGCCGCAAGGCGAGCAGTGGTTGCACGAGGTGAAATGGGACGGCTATCGCATCCTGGCCGCGATTGCCGACGGCGAGGTACGGCTGTGGTCGCGCAACACCCTGCCCTGGAATGAGCGACTGCCCGATGTCGTGCAGTCAGTGGCAGCGCTGGGCTTGCACTCGGCACGCCTCGATGGCGAACTGATCGCGCTCGACCAACACGGTCACAGCGACTTCAACGGCTTGCAGAAAACGTTGTCGGGTGAAGCACAGCAACCCCTAGTCTACATGCTGTTCGACCTGCCCTATCTCGAGGGCACCGACTTGAGCCGGAGCAGCTTGCTTGAGCGCAAGCGCCTGCTGCAGGATCTGTTGGCGCACGCACCATCGCGGCTTGCTTTCAGCACGCACACGATCGGCAACGGGGACGCGGCGTTCCGCATGGCCAGCGATCAGAAGCTGGAAGGAATCATCTGCAAGCGAGTCGATTCTCCGTACCGCGCCGGCCGTGGCGATGACTGGCTGAAAGTGAAGCGGCTGGAAAGTGACGAGTTCGCGGTGGTCGGTTACACCCTGCCGAAGGGAAGCCGCAGCGGGTTCGGCTCCCTGCTGCTGGCGCGCCCCGACCCCGACGTCGCAGCGGGCTGGATCTATGCCGGGCGCGTCGGCAGTGGTTTCACTGATCAGCATCTGAAGGAACTCAGCACCCAATTGACCGGGCGCGGCCATGCCAAACCTCCGCTAAAGCTCAGCGGTATCGATCCGCTGCTGCGCGACGCGCATTGGGTCAAGCCAGCGGCCGTGGCCGAGGTCTTCTACCGCGGCATCGGCAACAAACACCTCCTTCGCCAACCGAGCCTGAAAACCATGCGCCCCGACAAATCCGTGGCCGACCTGGTCGACTCCGATCGCCAACCCGCCAGCACGCCCACCAAGAGCCGAATGGCAAGACGCAAGGCGGCCGGTGGATCGTCACGCGCAAGCGTCAAGATCACCCATCCCGAACGGGTGGTATTTGCGGAGGACGGATACACCAAACAGGACGTGGCTGATTACTACACCAGTGTCATGAAGTGGTTTTTGCCCGGAGTGATCGATCGCCCGACCTCGGTCATCCGCTGTCCCGAGGGGACCGCCAAAGCCTGCTTCTTCCAGAAACACGCGATCCAGGGCCTGCAGCACGTGGGCGAAGTGCGCTTGAAAGAAGAGTCCGGCGGGCAGGCGGTCTACATTTTCCCGCGCGATGCAGTGTCAGTCATCGAGCTGGTGCAGTTCGGCGCGCTGGAATTCCATCCCTGGGGCGCCACCGCGACGCACCCGGACGTAGCCGATCGCATGGTGTTCGACCTCGATCCAGGTCCCGACGTGGCGTGGTCGCGCATGATTGCAGCCGCGCGGCTGATTCGCGACAGATTGCGCGAGCTCGGGCTTGAATCGTTCCTGCGCACCACCGGGGGCAAGGGACTGCACGTGGTGGTGCCGCTCAATCCTGGCTGCCCCTGGCCGCAGACGAAGGACTTCGCGCACGCCTTCGCCAATGCACTGGCGCAAGCGCATCCGCTGGAATTCATCGCCACGGCCAGCAAGGCGCGGCGCAATCGACTCATCTATGTCGACTACTTGCGCAACAGTCGCGGCGCAACCAGCGTGGCTTCCTATTCGCTGCGTGCACGGCCGGGTGCACCGGTGGCGGTCCCGTTGCGATGGAGCGAGCTGGGCAAGCTGAAGAGCGGGCATGCTTTCGACATTTTCAGCACGCCCAAGCGGCTGGCGCGGCTGCGCTCGGACCCGTGGGCGGGGATCGACGAGCTGGTCCAGAATCTAAACAGCGTGATGGCTGCCGCGGGTTGAGCGCGCTGGTCGACCAGGAGACATGCAGACAAGCATGAACGCAGCCTTCATTTTTGCCCCGTCTCTTCGAAGGAAGTCATGTCCACCAGATGCTCGCCACCCCTCTGGCCGAATCACGGTGCTTCCACAAGTGCACGTGCATCTTTGCGTTGTTCCACCCCACTGTCACCACCCCCAGCGGAGAAACCCATGGGCACCCACGATCGCAAAACCGGCAGTGACGCCGGCAACCAGAAAGGCGGCATCGGCTACGTATTGATGTGGTTCCTCGGCGTACCGATTCCGATCCTCATCATCATCGCGCTGCTTCGCGGCTGCGCCTGAGTTCCCTGTCTCGCACCGCCCCGCTACCCATTGAGGAGAGAATCATGCCCATCGTCGCTGCCGTATCAACCCCGGTCGATGTCTTCGACACACCTCCTTTGAGTTTCAAGGCAATTTTCGCGGGTTGGTTCATTGCCACCGGTATAGCCGCCCTTCTCTATCTGGCAGGCCTCGCGTTGGGATTCTCAAGCTTCGACGCGTGGGATGCCGCGGGCAGCGCCAAGGGTATCGGAATCGGCACCGCCATCTGGATGATCCTCACCTGGATAGCGGCGTTGTTCCTGGGCGGGATGTTCGCCAGCTGGTTCGACGGCCGCAATGACGACACGACCGGAGCCGTCCACGGCCTCGCTGTCTGGGGCATGTCGATGGTGGCCACGGCGATCTGGGTAGCATTTGGCCTGTCACAGGCGGTGACCTCGCACGGGGCCATGGCAAACCTGCACGGCCCGCAAGGCCGTCTCGGCACACCGGCGTCCGCGCCGGCCGTTCCCGCCACCGTCACGGTGCTGGACGCCAATATCGCACGGCTGGTTTCTGCGGACGGCAAGCGTGATCGAAGCTTGTCGATGCCGATCACCGCTGCGCTCATCGCCGGTCACCAGGAAACGGCAAGTGCGTTGCTTGCAGCGGAGAGCGGTACGACCCAGGCAGACGCGGCCGCTGCGCTCTCGCGACTTGCGCCGGAGGTTCAATCGGCCACGCGTGACGCGAAGGCCGCCGCCGACGCGGCAGCCCATTACGCAGCAATGACGCTGTGGATAGCTTTCATCAGCGCACTGCTCGCCCTGGTCGCCGCTGCCTTGGGTGGCTGGCTGGGCGCAGGCCACGTACATCGCGTCTATCACCTGCGCCGCTATCCGGGTCGCACGACGCCGTAAGCGAAGCCGTCAACCGGGAGAGCCATGCGCGGCTCTCCCGTCGATGAAGCAGATGACTCCACTCAACAGGAAAAACTGCGGAAGACACGCACATGAGCATGCTGCAACTGGATCCGCCGATCCCCATGACTACCCCCAAAGGCGAGGGTTTCGCCCACATCCTGCTCGACTACGGTCCGGAATCCGATCTCTACTGGACGGTGTTGATTACCGAGACCGGCGAAATCTGGACCTACGCCAACCGCCATGTTCGGGCCGCCAAGAACATCACACTGGGACGCACCCACCCCGCCATTCCGGGTGAGGTCTCGGGCACGATTCCGTTCCGCGGCAGCAACGATCCCGCGTTGGCGCATATCCCCAACGAAAGAGGGAAAGTGCCACCCTCGCTCGCGTGATTTGGCGTGGACATATCGTTGACCGCAAGAAGACAGGTGCATGTCCATAGTGGTGTCACCTGCGGCGAAGATGCCGTTCACCACCATAGGAACACGACATGACCCAGACTCCACGCTTTCTGTCGGCATCGACCTTGAACGGCGACACTGTCAAGAACCACAAGGACGAATCGCTCGGCGATCTGAAGGACATCATGATCGACACCACCAGCGGGAAGATCGCTTATGGCGTGCTCTCGTTCGGCGGAGTCCTCGGCATGGGCGAGAAGCTCTTCGCGGTGCCGTGGCAGGCTCTCACTGTCGACGGGCCGAACAAGCAACTGTTGCTGAAGATGGACAAGGAGCGGCTGAAGGATGCGCCTGGTTTCGACAAGGATCACTGGCCTGATTTCGCCGACCAGACATTCACTGACAAGATGAATGCGTACTACGTCCACTGAGTTGATGCATTGCTGCCATGCAAGAGGCCACCTTCGGGTGGCTTTTTGCATGGCGCGACAAAGCTGAATGCGCAACTGGCTCACGGACTGACTGATCAGGTTGCGACGCGATAACGTTCGACGTCCGGCTCTCTGAGCTCCAGTCCCAGGCCCGGCCTGTCGCGATCGACCTGAAGCGCGCCGTCTTTCAGCACGGGCAGGCCGTCAAAGAACATCGATTCGATGCGCACGTGATCGTGAAAACATTCGACGTGCTCCAGCTGCGGAATCGTGCTGCTGATGTGTGCGTGCAGATGCGGCGCGCAGTGCGCCGACACGGGAATGTCGAAACTCCTGGCCACGGCCGCGCACTGAATGAAGTCGGTGAAACCTCCACATCGCGTGCTGTCTATCTGCGCGACGTCGACGGCTCCGGCCTGCAGCATGCGACGGAAGTAGCCATCACTCCAGCCGTATTCACCTGCGCTGATATCCATGCCGGCAGGAGCACGATCGCGAAGCAAGCGCAGGCCATCCAGATCGCGCGAAGGTCGTGGCTCCTCGAACCAGCGGACATGCTGGCCAGCGAATTCGTTGGCAAGCGTCAGGGCCTGCTTGCGGGTGTACCCGCTATTGGCGTCGACCATCAGCCTGGCATCGTCGCCAATGGCCTTGCGCGAGGCACGCACCCGGGAAGGATCGACCGCCGGATTCGTACCCACCTTCATCTTGACCCGGGGGATTCCTTGCTCGACCCAGCCGGCGAGCTGCTGTTGCAGTCGCTTGACTGACTAGGACGTAAAGCCCCCGCTGCCGTACTGGTACGGACGGCCGGGCCTGCCCGAGCAGGTCAATCACCGAACGACCGAGCAATTTATCCTTCAGGTCCCACAGCGCTTGGTCGACCGCCGCCATGGCCATGAGGCCCATGCCGGGACGGCCGATATTGCGGATGCTGCGATACATCGAAGTCCACAGGCCGGGGATGTCGAGAGCACAGCCCCCGAGCAAGGCATCGCGCAGCGCATCCACGATGACCAGCGCCGTGCCGCGATGAGCATAGGTGTAGCCAATACCCGTGTGATCACCACTTCTGACGCTGGCGATGACGATGGTGGTCGAATCCCATTCCCGGGTGCCATCGGTTTCGGGCTGGTCGGTGGGTACGGTGTAGGCAGACGCCTCGACCGCATCTATCTGCAGGCTGGATTGCGACGAGGCACGTGACTTGGGCACGGTCGAGCCTGCTCCAGGTTTGCGGGCACTCCTGGTGCTGGCAGGCACTTCGTTGTCCCCTAGTCTTTCTCGCCCGGCAACAGGCCCGCCATCAGGTCGCGCACGCTTTGGCGGATGATGCCGAGCTCGTTCGGATCGCCCTTCATCAAGGTACTGGTGAAGGCTTTGGCCTGGGCCAGGGTGATGTGCGGTGGCAGCGGTGGCACGTCGGGGTCGGACATGATCTCGATGAGCACGGGGCGGTCGGCCGCGAACGCCTCCTCCCACGCCCTGCCCAGGTCCCCGGGCTTGTCCACGCGGATGCCCTTGAAGCCCAATTGGTCCTCGGCGTAGCGAGCATAGGCAAAGTCCTCGACATACTGCGAGGCCTCGAACTTCGGGTCGCCCGCCATGGCGCGCTGCTCCCACGTCACCTGGTTGAGATCGTGATTGGCCAGCACCATCACCACGAAGCAAGGAGTCTCCCACTCCCTCCAGTACTGCTTGACCGTGATCAGTTCGGCGTTGCCATTCATCTGCATGGCGCCGTCACCGACGATGGCCAGCACCGGCCGATCCGGATGGGCGAACTTGGCGGCAATGGCGTACGGAACGCCGCTGCCCATCGTGGCGAGCTTGCCCGAGAGCGAACCCATCATGCCCTTGCGCATCTTCACATCACGCGCGTACCAGTTGGTATGCGAGCCACAATCGCCGCAGATGATCACGTTGTCCGGCAGCCGCGGTGACAATTCCCAGAAAATACGTTGCGGGTTGATCGGATGGGCCGGCTCCATGGCCTTTGCTTCGAGCGCGCGCCACCATTTGCGTACGTTCAACTCGATCCGCTCGCGCCAGTCAGGGTTGTCCTTGGCCTGGAGCAACGGCAAGAGACGCTTCAGCACGTCGGCGCTGTCTCCAATCAAATTGACTTCAGTGGGATAGCGCATCGACACGTTGCGCGGATCGATGTCGATCTGCACCGCGCGCGCCTGCCCGTCCTCGGGCAGGAACTCGGCGTACGGGAACGTCGTGCCTATCATCAGCAACGTGTCGCAGTCATTCATCATCTGCCAGCTGGGCTTGGTCCCCAGCAGGCCGATCGAGCCGGTGACGAACGGCAGGTCATCCGGCAGCGCGGCCTTGCCCAGCAGCGCCTTGGCCACGCCGGCATCGAGGCGGTTGGCCACGGCCACCACTTCGTCGCCCGCTTGCAGCGCGCCGGCGCCGACCAGGATCGCCACCTTGCGCCCCGCGTTGAGTATCTCCGCTGCCTTCTTCAGATCTTCATCTGACGGCACCGGATTCGGATTGGCGTAGCCGATGCCCGAATAGACTTCCCCGTGCTTGCGCGGCGGGCTGGCCACGGCCTCAAGTTCCTGCAAGTCGTTGGGCACGATGATGCCGGTCACGCAACGCTCGGCCGCGGCGATGCGGATTGCCCGATCGACCACCAGCCGTGCCTGCGCCGGCACCATGAGGGTTTCCACATAGCCACAGACGTCCTTGAACAGTGTTTGCAGATCCACTTCCTGCTGGTAGTCGCTGCCCAGCGCGCTGCGCGCCTGCTGGCCGACGATCGCCACCACCGGCATGTGATCCATCTTGGCGTCGTACAGGCCATTCAACAGATGGATGGCGCCGGGACCCGAAGTGGCCAGGCACACGCCGACTTCGCCGGTGAACTTGGCATGCCCGCCGGCCATGAAGGCCGCCATCTCCTCGTGCCTGACGCGCACGTAATCGAAACGATCCGCGGCGCGTCCCATCGCACCCATGATGCCGTTGATGCCATCACCGGGAAATCCGAAGATGCGGCGAATGCCCCAATCACTGAGGCGCTGGAGAATATAGTCGGCAACTGTCTGGCTCATGGATTTTTCCGTATTTCGAAAGGGCGGGCTCGAGAGACGGCTGTGCGTCTGGCCAGCCTGTTGATCGTGCGCGGCGCCGGATGAAGAGCAGGTACATCTGACGTGCCCGATGAGTGAAACGCCAGGCGTGGCGATCCGACGCGTGCCGTGAGAAGTTGCGAAGCATCACCCGTTCAAGCCGATGGTTGATGGAAGTTTTCTCGTGACCATCGCCAAATCGTCACATGCGCAGGCATACGGTTTTCAGGTTGGCGTCCGTGCGAAGTGCTGCATCCGAGTGATCACCGGAGCGTCAGTTGCCTTCAACCCAAGACGACCGTGTCCATCCCGTCGAGCGACCCGCACATGACCACACGCTTCACTTGCGACTTTTCCAGCAAGACCGAAACCATGCCGCACTTCTGGGAGCATTGCGTCGGCAGCGGTCACGCCACGCTGGCCCTCCGAGCCGACTGGCAGGCGCAACTGAAGCAGTGTCACGAGGAACTGGGCTTCCGCCACGTACGCTTCCACGGCCTGCTCGACGACGACATGAATACCGTCATCGACCAGAGCGACGAGCTGATCTACTCGTTCCACAACGCTGACCAGATCTACGACTTCCTGCGCTCGATCGACATGCGCCCTATCGTGGAGCTGAGTTTCATGCCGACGGCACTGGCCTCCGGCGAGCAGACCACGTTCCACTACAAGGCGAACGTCACGCCGCCGGCCGATTACGGCAAGTGGGCGACCCTGGTATCCAAGGCGGCCAGCCACTGGATTGATCGCTACGGCGCCAGTGAAGTGGGCAAGTGGCCGATGGAAGTGTGGAACGAGCCAAACATGAAAAGCTTCTGGACCGGCAGCCAGGAGGACTATTTCCACCTGTTCGAAGTCACCCACAAGGCGCTCAAGCACGTACATCCCGGCATCACTGTGGGCGGCCCGGTGACGGCACAGAATGCATGGATCGACGAATTCATCGATTTCTGCAAGAACGCCGGGGTGCCCCCGGACTTCATCAGTACACACACCTATCCCACCGATGCACGCGGAAGCCCCGGCGACGACACCAGGCAGACGCTTTCGGACAGCAAGCTGGGCATCTTGCGTGAACGGGCGCAGAAAGTGCGCAAGCAGGTGGGTGAGAAACCGCTCTACTACACCGAGTGGTGCACCTCATCCAATCCGCGCGACGAGCTGCACGATGATCCCTATGCCGCGGCGTATGTGATGCAGGCGATGCTGAACATGGGCAGCCTCGTCGACGCTTACAGCTACTGGACGTTCTCGGACATCTTCGAGGAAAACTATTTTCCGTCCAAGCCGTTCCAGGGCGGCTTTGGCATGCTGAACATCCAGGGCATTCCCAAGCCCGTCTATCGCACCTATGAGCTGTTGCATCGGCTGGGCGAGCAGAAGCTTCCGGTCAAGGGCAAACACGACACCGTGCAGGTATGGGTGGTCCAGGGCAAGCATCGCGCCACCGTCGTCATCGTCAACCTGGCGTTGCCGCTGCATCCGGTGAAGGCCGAAACCGTCAACCTCGAATTTTTCAAACTCCCGGAAGTCGCCAGCGCGACGCTGTTTCGCATTGATGCGAAGCATGCCAACGCCAAGGCCAAATGGAAGATGCAGGGCGAGCCGCGCTACCCGGATGCGGAAGAAGTCGCAGCCATGATCGCGGCGTCTCAAATGAAGCCGGAGAAGATCAAGCTCAGAACCTCCGGCGAGGCGACCGCCTGTGAAATCACCGTGCAGCCGCAGTCGGTGACCGCTATCGAGCTGCAGTTCGAGTTACCCAAAAAGAAGGCGGTGGCAAAGAACCACGATGTCGTGGCGGCGCCTCACGTGTTCAGCCCCCAGGACGAGAAACTGCTGGACAAGCTGCAGTCCGATGCGTTCCGTTACTTCACCGAGAACGCGAATTCCGACAACGGCCTGGTCGCCGATAATACCAAGCCCGGCGCCGCCGCCAGCATCGCAGCCACCGGGTTCGCGCTGTCCTGCCATCCGGTTGCAGCGGAACGCGGTTGGCTGGGCCGCAAGGAGGCGGTCGACGCCACGCTGAAAACCTTGCAGTTCTTCATGGACAGTCGCCAGGGCAGCGACGCCCACGCAACCGGGCACAAGGGTTTCTATTACCACTTTCTCGACATGAAGAGCGGCAAGCGCGCCCGCTCATGCGAGTTGTCCACCATCGACACAGCCATGCTGTTCGCCGGCATGAACGTGGCCAGCACCTACTTCGACCGAAACAGCAAGGCAGAGAAAGAGATCCGCTCGCTGGCCAGAGACCTGCTCGAGCGTGCCGACTGGAGCTGGACGCTGGACAAGAATGGCGAGATCAATCAGTCGTGGAAGCCCGGCCAGGGTTTCAGACGGGCCGACTGGGAGGGCTACACCGAAGCGCTGCTGCTGTACGTGCTGGGCGCTGCCTCGACCTCGCACCCGCTGCCGCGCGAAGCCTATGAGCAGGACGCCGAAGGCTACGAGTGGCACCACAATGCCGGGCTGGACTGGATCCACGCCACGCCGCTGTTCATCCACCTGTTCCCGCAGGCCTGGGTCGACTTGCGCGGCCTGCAGGATGGCTATGTCAGCAAGCATGCCGACATCGACTATTTCGAAAATACCTGCCGTGCGATCACCGTGCAGCGCGAATATGCCCAGCTCAACCCCAATAACTACCACGGCTACAGCGACGACATCTGGGGTCTCTCAGCCTGCGCCGGACCCGCTGGTGAACTGACCATGCGCAACGGTCAGACGATGAAGTTCGACGGCTATGCCGCGCGTGGTGTGACCGCGGGGCCGGACGACGGCACCCTGGTGCCTTGGGCGGCGACCACCTGCGTGGCCCACGCCCCCGAGCAGGCCATGGACGGTATACACGCCGTCCTGAAGGCTTATCCGGATGCGCTCAAAAACGGGCAGTTCGTCGGTGCAATCAATCCATCCCTTCCCGGTGACACGAAAGCCGGCTGGGTGTCACCGGCGTGCTTCGGGATCGATCAAGGACTGGTCGTGATGATGATCGAGAACGCACGCACCGGCCTGATCTGGGAGTTGACCAGAAACTCCACCGTGTTCAGGAAGGGCCTCACGGGTCTTGGCTTCAGCGGCGGTTGGCTGGACTGAAAGGCTTGCCCGGGTGGTGCGGCAGGCAGAGAAATGCACGACCACGCGTCACGTCGCACTGGCGCGGAGTTGGCTAGAGGATGAGGTGGCTTTCATCGTGAACAACACGAACAACTGCTACAGCGCACGCGGCTCACGCAAGCACGTGACGACCAGGAACGCCGGACGCTCCCACGGCGCGCGCCCGCTGTGTCCCTCTCCCGCCGTCATCAATTTGATGCTCCGGATCGGTCGGCTGGTCGCGATCTGCGGCGTTGTCTTGCTGCTTGCGGCATGCGCCGGGGACACCCATCTGACCTTTCTTGACCCGCAGGGGCCGATAGCGCACCAGCAGCGATGGCATTTCTTCTGGGTGCTGGCGGTGATGGTGGTGCTGGTCGCCGGACCGATCTTCATCCTGCTGCCGTTCTGGGCCTGGCGCTACCGCTACGGCAACAAGGCCACCACGTACAAACCAAACTGGGATTTCTCAAGGGTGCTGGAGATCATGGCCTGGAGTGGGCCCATCATCATCGTGGCGATACTCGCATTTTTCGTCTGGGACGACTCTCACAAACTCGATCCCTACAAACCGATCGCCTCGCAGGAGGCGCCGCTTCGCGTCGAGGTGATCGGCTACGACTGGAAGTGGCTGTTCATCTATCCCGATCAGGGCATCGCCAGCATCGGCACGCTGGCGATCCCGGTGGGGCGCCCGCTATCGCTGCACCTGACCTCCGCAACAGTCATGCAGTCATTCTTCATCCCGGCGCTGGGAAGCCAGATCTACGCGATGGGCGGCATGGTGTCCCAGCTCAATCTGGAAGCGAGCAAGCCCGGAAAGTCGCTCGGTGAAAACACGATGTACAACGGCAACGGTTTCCACCTGCAGAAGTTCACGGCGGTGGCGATGGCGCCAGCCGACTTCAGCGCATGGGTGTCCAGGGTGCGCGCGACCGGCCTGCCGCTCGACGCGCGCAACCTGAAGCTCATTGCCCGGCGCGGCACCCGCAGCGAATTGATCGCCGCCTTGCCCGGGGCGCAGTCGATGGATGGCAACGTGTATTTCAGCGGCGCCAGCAAGTCGCTCTTCCCGGCGTTGGTCAAGGCCACCATGGACGGGAGGCCGATGCTGCCCGAATCTGCATTCGATCACGAAGACACTAAGACGCACGTCACCAACGCCGCCGATACTGCGACGGGACAACCACGATGAACATCGGAGCCATCTTTGCCCATCCACTGGGGCGGCTGCAGTGGTCGTCGCTGCCGTTCTGGGAAATGCTGCAACATCCAACCAAAGGCAACATCATCAACGGGCTCATCGCCACCGGCGCGGCCTCCCTGGTGGTGATCGGCGCGCTCGTTCTCGTGGTGCTGCTGACCAGGCACAAGCTTTGGCGACCGCTCTGGTCGGACTGGGTGACCAGTCCGGACCACAAGAAGATCGGCATCATGTACATCGTGATCGCATTGGTGATGCTGTCCCGGGCGCTGATCGAGGCCGTGCTGATGCGGGCGCAGCAGGCGTTCGGGCTGAGCGGCGGCTTCCTGTCGCCGGAGCACTTCGCGGAACTGTTCAGCACCCACGGCACGATCATGATCTTCTTCATGGCGATGCCGTTTCTCACCGGCGTGATCAACTACGTGATGCCGATGCAGATCGGCGCGCGCGACGTGTCCTTTCCCGTGCTCAACTCGATCAGCCTGGGCCTGACCGCGGCCGGCGCGGCGCTGGTCATGGTATCGCTGGACATCGGCAAGTTTTCCACCGGCGGCTGGTTCGGCTACCCGCCCTATACGGAAGCCACCTTCAGTCCGGGCGTGGGGCCGGACTACTGGATCTGGGCGCTCAGCCTCGCCGGCTTGGCGTCCACGCTCACCGGCATCAATTTCGCGGTAACGGTGTACAAGGAGCGCGCGCCGGGCATGAAGCTCATGCGCATGCCGCTGTTCACGTGGACTGCGCTTTGCACCGCCATCATCATGATCTTCGCGATGCCGCCACTCACCGTTGCCACGGCGCAGCTGGCACTGGACCGTTACCTGGGCTTCCACTATTTCACGAATGACCTTGGCGGAAACATGATGAACTTCGCCAACCTGTTCTGGCTGTTTGGTCACCCGGAGGTCTACATCCTGATCATTCCGGCATTCGGTGTCTATTCCGAAGTCATCTCGACCTTTTCCAGCAAGAAGCTGTATGGCTACCGCTCGCTGGTGATGGCAACGATGGCGATTGCGCTGCTCTCGTTCACCGTCTGGCTGCACCACTTTTTCACCATGGGGCAGAACGCCAACATCAACGCGGTGTTCGGCATCGCCTCGATGCTGATCGGGATTCCCACCGGGGTGAAAATCTACGACTGGATGCTGACCATGTTTCGCGGGCGCGTGCGCTTCCGGGTGCCGATGATCTACTCGATCGGCTTTATCCTGCTGTTCGTGCTGGGTGGCATGACCGGCATCCTGCTGGCCAACCCGAGCATCGATTATCAGGTGCACAACACCGTCTTCCTGGTCGCGCACTTCCACAACGTCGCCGTGCCCGGCGTGCTGTTCGGCATGCTTACCGCCTATCATTTCTGGTTTCCCAAGGCCTTTGGCTTCCGACTCAACGAGCGCTGGGGCATCATTTCCGCGCTGTGCTGGATCTTCGGTTTCATGGGCGCGTTCTTCCCGTTGTACGCGCTGGGCATCATGGGCCTGCCTCGTCGCACGGTCGCGTATGCCGAAGCGCGCTACGTAGCGCTTGAATGGGTGGCGTTCCTGGGCGCCCTGCTCCTGCTTGCCGCCCTGCTGGCCCTGCTGTGGCAGCTGTGGGTGTCAATCAGGGATCGAGATGCCAATCGCGTCTTCGTTGGCGATCCCTGGGACGGGCGCAGTCTGGAATGGTCAACTTCCGCGCCGCCACCGGAATACAATTTTGCGGTGATCCCCACGGTCGAGGGCCGCGATGCCTTCAGCATGGCCAAGGAGGCCGCTACTGCCTTCGTGCGCCCTGACACCTACCAGGACATCGAGCTGCCGAAGAACAGCGCGATGGGACCGGTCGTCGCCGCCGTCGGGTTTGCACTCGCCTTCGGCCTGGTGTGGCATATCTGGTGGCTGATGATCCTGTCGTTCCTGGCCGCGATTGCCGCGATGATCGTGCGTGGCTTCGCGCGCGACACCACACGCATCGTCAGCGCGCAGGAAGTACGCCGTGAACACCATCGCTGGATCGATGCAGTTGCCGCGGCCACGGCGATCACCCGGGCGGAGGAATGTACCTCGATCAATACCGGGCTGGCCCAACACCTGCCGAACGGAGAGGTGCCATGACCGGGAAAGTAATGAAGCATCCCGGCTTGAACCTGGGGAGTGCACACGGCGGCGATGACCGCGCCGCAGAAACCGTGATGTTCGGGTTCTGGGTGTTCCTCATGAGCGACGCCATCCTGTTCGGCATGGTATTCGCCACCTACGTCACTTCGAACTCGGCGCATGGGCTGGCCGGCGGGCCGGGCCCGCATGACCTGTACGACATCACGAGCGTCTTTATCGAGACGATGCTGTTGCTGGCCAGCAGCTTCACCTTCGGCATGGCCTCGCTGGCGCTGAAATACAAGCACAGCAAGACCCGGCTGATCGGCTGGCTGGTGCTCACGCTGCTGCTCGGCGTGGCGTTTCTTGGCTTCGAGCTGCACGATTTCAGCAGCATGTTCGCCAGGGGCGGCGTGCCCACCCGCAGCGGCTTCCTTTCGGCGTTCTTCGATCTGGTGCCACTGCACGGCCTGCACGTCACGGCCGGATGCATCTGGCTGATCTGCCTGCTTGGCCAGCTCGCCCGTTACGGCACGGACACCCAGACCAAGATCGGCATCATGCGCCTGGCCCTGTTCTGGCATTTCCTGGACATCGTCTGGATTGCGATTTTCTCGGTGGTCTACCTGGCGGGGCTGACATGAGCGAGCTGACACACACAAGCGAAGAGCAGGCCGACCTCGAGCGCGAAGAACGGCACGACTTCCATTCCTACGTCTGGGGCGTCGGGCTGGCCCTGCTGCTGACCGTGCTGCCCTTTGCGCTGGTGCACTGGGTGCCCAGCATCCCTCACTTTCCGCTGCTGATCGTCATTGGCGCCTTTGCGCTGGTGCAGATGCTCGTGCACTTTCGCTTCTTCCTGCACATCGGATTCAGGCAGAAGCGCGAGGACCTGCAGCTCATCCTGTTCTCGGCACTGCTGTTGATCATCATGGTGGCCGGCACGCTGTGGATCATGGCCAGCCTGGCGATGCGCATGGCGATGCCCGGATCGCCTTGAGCAAGTGTCGGAGCGCGAAGACAGGGCGCCCGGCAACTCAGTGCTCGAGCACGCGGCCTCGTTGCTCCGACCGACGACGGCGACTGAAGTGAACGTAGACCAGCATGCTGACGACAGCCGCGTACGCACACCACACCGACGTGAACGCGTATTGCTTGAACCAGATGGTCAAAACGACGCCGACAAGGTTCACCGCGCCCAACGCCATGATGTAGCGGTAGCCGGAAAAGAACAGCGCCCCGCAAGTGGCGATCACGTAAAGGACGGCCATCCACAGATGGCTGCTGGCCGGGTTCCGGTACACCACGCTGTGGTCTTCCACGTAAATGGCGGTGGGAAAGGTCACCAGCGCCCACAGCATGTAAGAGGTCAGCGCGGCGCCAAGGATCAGGAACGGCAGCACCATCAAGCGACGCGTGCGCTCAGGCTCGATCAGCCACACGCTCAGCGTAATCAGCAAGGTCAGCAGCCCCTGCGCATACAACATGTAGGCGAAACCCCAGGGGTTGACCGCGCCCAGCAAGCCGTTCCCACTCAATCCGAGCCAGACGGCGCCCTCGGCAAACTGATGCAATGCGAACAGCAACGGGATCGAGGCGAACAACCATTCATTGCGGTACCTGCTGCGTGCCAGGGCGGCCACGCCGATGACGCCGATGACTGCACTGCTGGCAAAACTCGCGGTGGCGGAGAAACACATGGACTCTCCTGAATACGCTGATGCAGTATGCCGGATTCCGGTCAGATCCCGACCCACGCCCTCGTCAGCGCTCCGGCCACACAATGGCCAGACGATGCCCATCCGGATCAGTCAGATCCTGCACAGGTGCAACGCACGCCTCGGGTCGAACGGAGCCCTTGCCGGGTTCAAAAACGAGACAGGTTGAGGCCACGTCGTTGGCACGCAGATCAAGCGGACCATCCTTGCCCTGGCCGCGGTAGCACAGCAGCTCCACGTGTGGCGTTGCCCGCACAGGTTCCATCGCGATCACTTCCGCTCTCGGATGAACAAGATCATCGAGCCTCGCCTGCGCCGGATCGTCATTCACGGATTTCTGCGCCAGCTTGAGCCCGAGTGACGCGTAAAACGCCACGCTCCGCGCGCCGTCCGCCACGCTGATCGCCGAGTGATCGATGCCGAGGAAGGGGCCATGCCGACGCGCGTTATTCCAGCGCGCCGGCATGCTCTCGGGAGGGAACGCCAGAAACTCGAGTGGGTGGCCCTCGGGATCGCGAAACTTGAATGCGGCAACCCCGCCGGAAGATGCGGGAAGTCGCTGCGGACCTTCGCGGGTAATCGGCGTCCAGCCAGGGACCTGCGAGAGACGCGACATCGCCTCCGCCATGTCGGCAACCACGATGGCAAAGTGTTGGAAAACGATATCCAATGTCTTGCTGTCCGGGGGATAGTCGCGACCGGGCCGGTCAACGAACTGCAACAATTTGATCTTCTGCGCGCCCAGTTCCAGCGTGATGCGCAGGGCGCGACCCGTGATTCCGAAACGCTCCTGCGTTCGTGCGCCGGAAAGATGTTCCACTGCGACCTGTCGAAAGCCGAGCGCCGTCTCATAGAACGCAGCCAGCGACTTCGCCTGCGCGCTGCACAGACGCAGGTGCAGCAAACCCACCACGCGACTTCCGGCAACGAGGGAGGCTACGGCCATCCGGCACCTCGTCGATTGAGGAAGATCGCGAACAATGTGTGCGAACCGCCGATGAAGAGCCGGTTCTTCCAGTAGCCACCAAAGGTAAGGTTGGACACCAGGTATGGCACCAGGACCTTGCCGAGCAGGCGCCCTTCAGGATCGATGCAGTGCACGCCATCGGCCGCGCTGGACCAGATGTTGCCGTCCTCGTCCATGGTGATGCCATCGGCAAAGCCCGGCTCGACCTTGTGGAAGATTTCACCGCCATGCAGCTTGCCCTTGGCGTCCACGTCGAAGGCGCGGATGTATTGCTTGGGGTTCTCCGTGGTCATGTCACCGGTTTCGCAGACGTACAGACGCTTCTCGTCGGGCGAGAACACCAGCCCGTTGGGGCCGTCGAAGTCACCCGCGGCGATGGTGATCTTGCCGCTTTCGGGATCGAACCGGTACAGCGCAGGAGCTTGCTCGGACTCCTGGATGCCACCCTCGTAATCACGCTGGATGCCGTACAGGGGGTCGGAAAACCAGATCGTGCCGTCAGACTTCACGGTGACATCGTTGGGCGCGTTGAGACGCTTGCCTGCGTGCCTGTCCACCAGTTTGGTGACCTTGCCATCCAGCTCCGTGCGATACAGGCAGCGATCGCGATGCGAGCAGGAAATCAAGCGACCCTGGCGATCCCGGCATTGCCCGTTGGCGTAGTGCGAGGGCTCGCGATACACCGATACTCCGGCATTTTCAATGTAGCGCATGGTGCGATTGCGTGGCAGATCCTCGAACAGCAGACAATCCGCATCGCCCATCCAGACCAGGCCCTCCAGCCAGCGGAAACCGCCGGCCAGTTGTTCCAGCGGGGCGTTGGGCAACACGTACTGATCGAAGACGGGATCGTAGGTGACAAAACCATCAGTGTCGCTCATGACTGTGACCTCACTCGAATACGCAGGGCGACTTGGGGGTGGAGACGCCGTCGAACTGCACCACCATCAACACGGTGGGCGCATCGCCTACCGTGGCCGACCGGTGACCCTTGCGACCGTCCTTCTCCTTGCAGTGCTGGTCGCCGCCGAAAGAAAGATCGCCCGGCCCCAACTCGACTTTCGTGCCATCCATCGACTCGACCGACCAGCGACCGGACAACGGAATGATCCACTGTGGCTTGGGGTTCTCGTGCCATTCGCCCACCCAGCCCACGGGCTGCACGGTGACCATGGTGGTCATCTTGCCGGTGGTCTTGTTGCCCTTCCACTGGGGATCGGCGTTGCCGCCCATGGAGCCGAGTTCGAACTCGACAAGTGCGCACTGCTGCTGGTGACTGACACCTTGGGCGTCAGTCCAGATATGCCAGTAGGGCACGGTCGGTTTGGTCTGTTCGCTCATCGCGACACTCCTGAAGGCGGGTTGGTGGCATATGCGTTCGGCGCGTGCAGGTCCAGTGGCACCGAGCTGTAGGGATGCGAAGAGGAAAGCGGGTGCAGGATCAGGTGCGTGACGCCGTAGGCGCTGCCACCCGTTGCGAGCACCAGGAAGCCACCGGCTACGGCGAAGTTCTTGAGGAAGTCCCAGAACACGTCGCGCCCCTGGCTCGGGCCCTTGAGGCGAAAGTCATCGGTCTTCCAGAACTGCTTCCAGAGCAGCGCAGTGACCATGCAATAGCCGGCAAGAATCACCGCGGCCAGTCGGTCCAGGATGCCGGTGAGTATCGCCAGCGACATCACCACCTCCACGAACAAGGCCACGCCCACCAGGATCCAGGACAGCCGTCGCGAATGCACGCTGCTCTGCGCCTGCGCCACGGCCGCCTCCGTGTTGAGCAGCTTGTCCATCGCGCTGAACGGCAGGAACAACGCCACCAGTGCGACACGGAGCAGGAAGCTGACGAGGAGACTGAACAAACGACCGACCCGGTGATGGCACAGGACTCAAGCATGCGAGTCCCGCAGTGAATGGACTGTCGCCTTCCAGTCAATGCCATCGACACACACGCCGGCCGGCACCGCACGACGAACAAGGCCACGACAGACGCTGCGCAAATTCGCGAGAAATTGCGCCTGTCTGAACTGCATCGGTCACATGCGCATGACAGCGCGGCGAGGATACTGGCCGCCTTGCAAAACTTTCGCCGAGGATGTCGCCGTGACGCAACCCGATCCAAAATCCACCGCACCAAAGCTCGCAGTTCCGGAATTGCTGAAGGGTCAGAAGGCCATCGTCACCGGTGCAAACTCGGGCATCGGACGCGGGGTGGCGCTGGCGCTCGGCCAAGCCGGCGCTGATGTCGTGGTCAACTACATTGTCGACGACGACGCGGCCCAGGCCGTGGTGGACCAGATTGAAGGCTTCGGCGTCCGGGCGATCAAGATCAAGGCCGACGTTTCCGACGAAGCCCAGGTCGAGGCGATGTTCAAGCAGATGACCGAAGCCTTCGGCACCGTCGACATCCTGGTTGCCAATGCCGGATTGCAGCGTGATTGCGCCTTCAAGGACATGACCCTGGCAGAGTGGAACAAGGTCATCGGCGTCAATCTCACCGGGCAATTCCTCTGCGCACGCGAAGCGGTGCGCGAATTCACTCGTCGCGGAGTAGTTGCGGATGTGTCTTGCGCCGCCGGCAAGATCATCTGCATGAGCTCGGTCCATCAGGTAATCCCCTGGGCCGGACATGCCAATTACGCCTCGTCCAAGGGTGGCATCAAGCAATTGATGGAGAGCCTGGCGCAGGAAGTGGCGCCGCTGAAGATCCGCGTCAACGCGATTGCTCCCGGCGCGATCCGCACGCCAATCAACACCGGCGCCTGGAGCACCCCCGAGGCATACAAGTCGCTGATGACACTGGTGCCCTATGGCCGTATCGGCGAGCCCGAGGATATCGCGCGCGCGGCGGTGTGGCTGGCGTCGGACCAGTCCGACTACGTGGTCGGCACCACCTTGTTCGTGGATGGCGGCATGACCCTGTATCCCGGCTTCGCCACCGGCGGCTGAGCGGACATGACGGCGAATCACTATGACCTCATCGTCATCGGCAGCGGTCCGGGCGGCGCCTCGGCGGCCCAGAAGCTGGCCGCGACCGGGAAGCGCATCCTGCTGCTGGAACGCGGTGGATACCTGCCGCGCTCGGTGGACAACTGGGATTCGCAGAAGGTCTTCGTCGACGGAATCTACCAGGCGCCGGACACCTGGTATGGCAAGGACGGCGAGACCTTCCATCCGGGCCTGCACTACTACGTCGGCGGCAACTCCAAGGTCTACGGTGCGGCTCTGTTCCGCCTGCGCGAGCGCGACTTCGATGAGGTCACGCACAAGGATGGCGTCTCGCCGGCGTGGCCGCTGAAATACGACGCGTTCGAGCCATATTACGCCGAAGCAGAAAGGCTGTTCCACGTGCACGGCCAGCGTGACGAGGATCCCAACGAGCCGCGCTCAAGCGGTCCGTATCCTTACCCGCCGGTGGCACACGAGCCGCGCATACACGACCTGGCTGAAAGCCTGCGCAGCGACGGACTGCATCCATTCCACCTGCCGCTGGGCATTTTGCTGGACGAGGTCGACGGCAAGACCACGCCGACCAGCCCGTGCATCCGCACCCCCTACTTCGATGGCTATCCGTCGCCGCTGAACGGCAAGGCAGACGCGCAGGTGATGTGCGTGGATCCGATGCTGGCGGCACATGACAACGTGACCTTGCTGACCCACGCCTATGCGTCGACGCTGGAAACCGATGCTTCGGGCAAGGTCGTCACTGCGGTCAACGTGACCCGCAACGGCCAATCCCAACGCTATACGGCGGACATCGTGGTCGTCGCCTGCGGCGCGCTCTCGTCCGCCCTGCTGCTGCTGCGCTCGGCCAACGACAAGCATCCGAACGGCCTGGCCAACGGCTCGGACCAGGTCGGTCGCAACTACATGCGCCACAACCAGTCGATCCTGATGGCGCTGCTCAAGGAACCCAATGACACGGTGTTCCAGAAGACCCTGGCAGTCAGCGACTATTATTTCGGTGCCGACGATTGGGACTATCCACTGGGCCTGATCCAGATGTGCGCGGTCTCTCACGCAGCACAGATTCGCGGCGAAGCCTTGCCCGAGTGGCTGGAGTGGCTGCCGAAGATGCCGTTCGAGACGATGGCGCGGCATTCGATGGATTTCTGGCTGTCCAGCGAAGACTTGCCGCGGCCGGAAAACCGCATCCGCTACGACGGAGACAAGGTCACGCTGGACATCCACGAAGGGAACATGGAAGCCCATCACCGCCTGAAGAAGAAGCTCGAACAGATGCTGGGCAAGATGGGTGCGCACCCGGTCTTGCTTGAACGCCGTCTTTATCTGGGCAAGAACATTCCGATTGGCGGCACCGCACACCAGGCCGGCACGGCCCGCTTCGGCACCGACCCGGCCAGCTCCGTGCTCGACCTCGACTGCAAGGCGCACCAGCTCGACAACCTCTATCTCACCGATGCCAGCTTCTTTCCCTCCATCGGCGCGGTGAACCCCACCCTCACCATCATCGCCAACGCGCTGCGCGTGGCCGACCGGATCAAGGCACGACTGTAGTTCACCATGCGCGGCGCCAGCGTCATTCGACTCCATCGGTGCAGCGTGCGCCGGCAGCCCTTTGCACACGTTCCGGAGCGATTCCCGGCTCACCCGAGCGCGCCATTCCTTTCTTCGTCGTCAACGGGTCCACCTTCCGGACGAAGTGTTTGCCCTCGTTTCCGCAGCTGCCAACGCATTTCCTTTGCGCATGAAAGCGTTGCCCATCGCAGGCCCCTCATCTCTCGCTCCGCTGCGCCGAAGCAGAAACCTATCGGGAATCCAAATGAAGACTACTGTCCTTGCAGCCGCCCTGCTGGTTGCCACGTACGGCCTTGCGCCGCTGTCGGCGCTTGCAGACCCTTCCGACACGGCGACGATTCCGCAACATCAGTCGCGCAGCGACAACGTGCCGCCGCCGCAGAATATTCCCTATCCAGGCACCATGAAGATCGACGTCAACGCCACCGACACGGACCACCGCATCTTCAGCGTGCACGAAACCATTCCGGTCAAACCAGGCCCGATGTACTTGCTGTATCCGCAGTGGATTCCCGGCGACCACGAACCCAGCGGTCCGATCGACAAGGTCGCCGGACTCACGATTCACGCCGACGGCAAGCTCATCCCGTGGAAACGTGACAAGTACAACGTCTATGCCTTCCATATCGATGTACCGGCCGGTGCCGGCACCATCGATGTCGACTTCCAGTTTCTGGCGTCACAAAACTCGCGCGAAGGACCGATCCGGATAACCCCGGAAATGCTGGATCTGGCCTGGAGCAAGGTGACGATGTATCCCGCCGGTTACTACGCCCGGCAGATCATGACTGCGCCCAGCGTTACCTTGCCAGCCGGCTGGAAGCCTGGGTCCGCACTGCGGGTACAGAGCCAGCAAGGCGATACCTACACCTTCCAACCGATCAATTACGTGGACCTGGTCGACTCCCCGGTGATCGCCGGCAAGTACTTCAAGCGTATTGACCTGGATCCCGGCATCAAGTTGGCGCCCATCCACATGGACATCATCGCCGACGCGCCCAGGGATCTTGTGATCTCGCCGGAGGCGCTCAAGGCCTTGCGCAACATCCCGGTCCAGTATCACCAGCTGTATGGCGCCTTCCACTTCAACCATTACGACTTCCTGTTCTGGCTGTCGAACAAGATGAGCGGCAAGGGTCTGGAACACCATCGTTCCAGCGAGGATGGCACAGGCCAGGACTTTTTCACCAAATGGAGTCTGGACAAGCCACATGACTTGCTCACGCACGAGTTCAACCACTCCTGGGATGGCAAGTACCGCCGCCCGGCCGATTTGTGGACGCCCAATTTCAACGTGCCCATGGGTGGCAGCCTGCTGTGGGTGTATGAGGGCCAGACCCAGTTCTGGGGCAACGTGATGGCCGTTCGCACCGGTCTGGAGAACACCAAGACGGGCTTGGCCAAGCTCGCCTACGTGGCGGCTACCTACGACATGGGCCGGCCGGGCTTGCTGGGCTGGCGCAACATCCAGGACACCACCAACGACCCCGTCATCGCCCAGCGCGCGCAATTGCCTTACCGGAACTATCAAGGCAGCGAGGACTACTATTCCGCCGGCCAGATGATCTGGCTGGCTGTGGACGCGAAGCTGCGTACACTAAGCCACGACAAACGTTCGCTGGACGACTTCGCGCATGACTTCTTCGGCGTCGACCCCGGCGCATGGAACATCAATACCTACACCTTCGACGACATCGTCAGCGGGCTCAACCAGATCGAGCCCTATGACTGGGCGAGCTTCCTGCGCACGCGTCTGGACGGCCACCAGAAGGTCACCGACGGCATAGCAGCGGAGGGCTGGAAGCTCGTATACACCGACAAGCAGTCCGATATCGTCAAGGCGCTGATGGCCGAGCGCCATCTCCACGGCGTTGACCTCACCTACTCGGTAGGTTTCAGCACCTCGGGCAAGGGCGACCTGCGCGACGTGCGCTGGGACGGTCCGGCCTACAAGGCCGGCCTGTCACCGGGCATGACCATCGTGGCCGTCGATGGCAAACAATTCAGCGCGGACAACATGAAACAGGCGGTGAAGAACTCCCAGGGCAGCACGGCACCGATCACCCTGCTGGTG
>JBDTEG010000018.1:0-10485 GCA_039922695.1 Rhodanobacter sp.
CGAAGATGCGCTGGTATTGCGGATGCGCCCGTTTGAACGCTGCCATCAGGTCATGCACCACCATGAACTGGTTGCCGGCGAAGAACACCACCAGCTGCGGATCGACGATGTCCCCGTGCAGGTCGGCAATCGCATCGAACGGCGGCACACTGAATTGCATACCCGTCGGTGGCGGGTTCCACGGTGGCAGGAAACCCTCATTGCCAGCGGTGCTTTTCGTGACCGCGCTGGCACCGAAGGCGAGTGCGCAAGACAGGGTGGCTAGCAACAGTCGGGGGATCAAATGACGCATGGCGGATTCCTACTGTGCGTGGATTTACTGCGGCATCAACGCGTAGCCCTGCTGCTGCAGGTCGATCACCGTGGTCAGGCCCGACAATGCCAGGGTGACGTGGGAATCCTGCCAGCCATAATCGAAGTGATGCTCGGCCAGGGCTTGTGCACATACCGCCACGTCAACACCCGCTTTGCGCAGCTGAGCGATCACCGCCAGGTTCGGGTTCGCCACGCCGTATTTGGCGCGATACTGCTCGTCATTCAACACGATGGGGGTGGCCGGCCCCGCCGCGATCGCCACGAACTTCAGGTGCGAAAGCGGCACGCCGGCGTTGACGTACAGGTTCACCGCGCGCGCCACGTGCTCCAGCGACGGACTCACTTCGGTGGGCTTGTCGCCAAAATGGCTCAGGCTGAACACGGCCTTGTAGGTGGCATGCGGGTCGGGCTGATAGGCCGCCTGCGGCATCGGATGGATCTTGCCGGCGCCATGAATCGTCGGAGTCTGCCAAAAATTGTCCTGGGCAAGCGCGGAAGTAGGAGCAACGCTGAGCACGAGCAGCGCAAGCAGAAGTGAACGGATCATGGCGACCTCGCTGAATTGTCGGGAACGCGGAATGGCGCCCGGTCATGCTAGGCCCGAGCACCTTGGCGACCAAGCAGGGATTTGTGATCTGCAGCATAAGCATGGCTTATAGCTGGGGTCCTCGGGATTACGCGATGCCGAACGCTGCGCGTTCATGAACTGGCAGCGCAGATGACCATGCCAGAACGATTCCTGCTCGGGGAGAGGTCATCGACCAAGAAGGCGATCAGGTCCGGGTCGTCGGCGTTCTCCGGGCGCTGGAAGCGCTCGAGATGGTTGATTGGCAGGTTCGCGACGTTCACGGCCGAATCACGTTGTCAGGCCATGGCCGGTCCTGCATGGACTGCTTCGCCTGTCCATCCAGCGCGATCTGATTGACGTTCTGTCGAAATCAAGGCGGCAGGAACGTCGTCCCGTCGATCCCGGAGAAAACGATGCCGACCAATGCTCCCCGCATTATCCGACCGCAGACCGCCGCCACCGCCGGCGAAGCTTGTGCCATTTTCCTTGCCGCAGCACAGCTGATGCTCGACCCGGCCACTCCCGAGCACGTGCGATGCGAGTCGGAACCCCTGCTGGTGGCCCAATTGCCGGCGCTGCGCGCGCTTGGTGTGTTCGACTTGTTCGAACTGCGCGATCCGGCGCTGAAAGCCTGGCTGGCCGATGAACTCGACGGGCTTGAGCCGGAGCACCACCAGCACAAGCGGTGAATTTGCTGACGCAAACATAAACGTAGTTATAGTTGCCTTGACAAATATACTCCGGGCAATAAAATGCCCGGCATGAACCCGACTCCCTCCTTTCCCCGTGACCGCCCCGCGACCGGCGAAGCGCACGCGCCGAGCCTGGGCATGCTCCTGAGCATGGTGCGTTCCGAGATGGTGCGCGCGATCGAGGCCGAGCTGGCAAGCCAGGACGTGGATCTCAGCTTCACCCAGTTCCTCATACTCAAGAAGGCGCACCAGTTCGGGTCGGCGTCGGCCACGGAACTGGCACGTGCCGTGGAGCTGGATGGTGGCGCGATGACGCGCCAACTGGATCAGCTGGAGCGCAAGGGTTATCTGTGCCGCACGCCGGACGCCGAAGATCGACGCGCACTGCGCATCACACTCACCGACGCGGGCAAGCAGACTTGGCGCAACTCGGCATCGGTCTGCCACCAGCGCGTCCTGGACGCAGCCCAGAGTTCGCTCGACTCGACCGAACAAGCCCAACTGTATGACTACCTGACCCGCGTGCTGCACGCGTTGCGCGACAAATCATGAATCCTGGATCCACCTCCATGCGCCTGCACTTGCTGGCGGCCACGGCCGCCCTGACCCTGGTCCTGGCTGCCTGCGCCAACAGCGGCGGCCTGCATCCGAATGGCGTGCCGATCAATCCGTCGTCGCTGAAGACCGCCCAGAGCCTCGGCAATGTCGCGACGTCGGCGGTGTGGCCGACGGTGGACTGGTGGACTGGCCTGGGCGATCAGCAGTTGGACGTCTTGATCAACGAGGCGCTGAAGGACAATCCGCAACTCGCCGTGGCTGATGCGCGCGCCCGCGCGGCGCAAGCCGAAGTCGGCATCGCCGACGCCGCGCGCGGCCCCAGCGTGACTGGCGGTGCCAGCGTGGCGGGTGCCCGCTTTCCCGCCGGCACACCGATCGGCAACGGTCATTTCGGCCTGGCCGAATATGCGTATGGCAGCTTCAAGTGGGGGTTGGATCTGTGGGGCGGCAAGCGCGCCGCATGGCAGGCGGCGCTGGGCGCCTCGCGCGCCGCTGAAGTCGACGCGCGAGCGGCGCGCATCGAGTTGTCCGGCAACGTCGCGCGCGCATACGCGCAACTCGGTTATGCGTTTGCGCAGCAGGATCTCGCCGCGGGCGAGCTGAAGCGGGCGCAACAGTCGCGCACGCTGACGGCGCAGCGCGTGGCGGCCGGTGTCGACAACCAGATCGCGCTGAAGCAGTCCGACGGCGAAGTGGCCACGGCCGAGCAGGATGCCGCGCTGGCCCACCGCGCGGTCGATGCCGCACGCTCGTCCTTGTCCGTGCTGCTCGGCAAGGGTCCGGATCGCGGCGACGAGATCGCCCGGCCGACGTTGCTGACCCCGGCCGAACTGGCGGTTCCCGGCAATCTGCCCGTCGAGCTGATCGGCCATCGCGCCGACCTGGTGGCGGCCCGCTGGCGCGTGGAAGCGGCCAGCAAGGACATCAAGGCGGCGAAGACCGAGTTCCTGCCCAATATCAGCATCGGCGCACTGGCCGGCGTGCTGCGGCTGGGCGGTGGCAATCCGTTTACCTTGCCCAATCGCTTCTATGAAGCCGGCCCCTCGCTGAGCCTGCCGATCTTCGATGGCGGCCGCCTGCGCGCCAGCCTGTCCGGCAAGGATGCGCAGTACGACCTGGTCGTGGCGCAGTACAACCAGACCCTGGTCAGCGCGGTGAATGAAGTCGCCGACGACGTTTCGGCACTGCAATCGCTGCAGCAGCAGATCGCCGCGCAACAGCGCGCGCAAACCGCCGCCAGGCAGGCATGGGATCTGGCCCTGCAGCGCTACAAGGCCGGCATCGGCAGCTACCTGGAGGCCCTCAGCGTGCGCCAGCAGCTGCTGCTCGCCAACCGGGGCATGGCGGCGCTGCAGGCGCAGCAGGTCGACCGCTCGGTGCAACTGATCCAGGCGCTCGGTGGCGGCTACCAGCCGCAGGCCGACGTGCCCGCGCCTTCCGCTTCAACTTCCGCGCATTCCTGAGGCAATCCCGCATGTCCGCCCAACCCGCTTCCGAGTCCAACGACGGCCAGATCGAGACCAAGGCACCGCCACCGCGGCCGAAGAAATCGCGCGGCCTGATGCTGCGCGTACTCGGTGTCGTCGTGCTGCTGGGCGCGATCGGCTGGGGCCTGTGGTACTTCTTCGACGGTCGCTGGTACGCAAGCACCGACGACGCCTACGTCAACGGCAACGTGGTGCAGATTACGCCGCAGGTACCGGGCACGGTGGTCAGCATCGGCGCCGACGACGGCGATCTGGTGCACGCCGGCGACGAGCTGGTGAAGCTTGACCCGAGCGACGCCGACGTGGCACTGGCCGAGGCGAAGGCCAACCTGGCCTTGACCGTGCGCAAGGTGCGTGGCCTGTACTCCAGCGTGAACGGGGCCCAGGCCGATGTAGCCGCGCGCAAGACCGCGGTGGACAAGGCTCGCGCGGACTACAACCGGCGCGTGGCGCTTGCGAAATCCGGTGCGATCTCTGCCGAGGAACTGGCGCACGCCAGCGATGCGCTGACCACGGCCGAGAATGGCTTGATCACCGCCCAGCAGCAATACCAGACCAGCAAGGTGCTGGTCGACGACACCGTGGTCGCCTCGCATCCTGACGTGCAGGTGGCCGCGGCCAGGCTGCGCGCCGCCTACCTCGCCGACGTGCGCGCCACCCTGCTCGCGCCCGTGGACGGCTATGTAGCCAAGCGCACCGTGCAGGTCGGCCAGCGCGTGCAGCCCGGCACGCCGCTGATGGCGGTGGTGCCGCTCCACGGCGTGTGGATCGATGCAAACTTCAAGGAAACCCAGCTTACCGACATGCGCATCGGCCAGCCGGTCGAGATCGAATCGGACGTCTACGGCAGCTCGGTGAAGTACAAGGGCAAGGTGGAGAGCCTCGGCATCGGCACGGGCAGCGCGTTCTCCCTGCTGCCGGCACAGAACGCCACCGGCAACTGGATCAAGATCGTGCAGCGCATCCCGGTACGGGTGGTGTTCACCGATCCCGCCCAGCTGGACAAGCATCCGTTGCGACTGGGCATGTCGCTCAACGTCGATATCAACCTGCATGACCAGAGCGGACCCACCCTGGCGCAACAGGCACCGACCCAGGCCGCGTTCAGCACCGACATCTACAAGCAGCAACTGGCTGCGGCGGACACCGCGATCAAGCAGATCATCCACGCCAACATGGCTGGCCAGAAATAAGGCTCCGGATGCTCAACGCGCATCAAGCTGTTGTAGGAGCGCACCCTGTGCGCGAGCTCTCTCGTCAGATAACGAAGAGCATTCGCGCACAGATTGCGCTCCTGCCCATATTCAATAGAAGCAGATGACCACCCAATTCCGCCCACCCAACCTGGCACTGAGTACGGTCGGCCTGTCGCTGGCTACCTTCATGCAGGTGCTGGACACCACGATTGCGAACGTGTCGTTGCCGACGATTGCCGGCAACCTTGGCGTGAGCAACGACCAGAGCACGTGGGTGATCACCTCGTTCGCCGTGAGCATGGCGATCTCGCTGCCGCTGACGGGTTTCCTCACCCGGCGCTTCGGCGAGGTGCGGCTGTTCACCGCGTGCACGCTGCTGTTCGTGGCGGCGTCGTTCATGTGCGGCATTTCGCAGAGCATGGGCATGCTGCTGGTGTTTCGCGCCATCCAGGGTGCGGTGGCCGGGCCGATGTACCCGATCACGCAGAGCCTGCTGATCGGCATCTACCCTCCGGCCAAGCGCGGCATGGCGCTGGCGCTGCTGTCGATGGTGACGGTGGTGGCGCCGATCGCCGGGCCTATCCTCGGCGGCTGGATCACCGAGAACTATTCGTGGCCGTGGATCTTCTTCATCAACGTGCCAATCGGCATCTTCTCCAGCGTGGTGATTACCAATCAACTGCGCGGCAAGGTCGAGAAACTCGAGCGCCCGAAGATCGACTATGTCGGCCTGATCACCCTGATCGTCGGCGTGGGCGCGCTGCAGATCGTGCTCGACAAGGGCAACGACGCCGACTGGTTCCACTCCACCTTCATCGTCGCGACCAGCATCATCTCGGCGATCGCCATCGCGATCTTCCTGATCTGGGAGCTGACCGACCCGGACCCGATCGTCGACCTGAAACTGTTCCGTCACCGCAACTTCACCACCGGCACCATGGCCATGGTGCTCGGCTATGCCGCGTTCTTCTCGATCGGCCTGCTGGTGCCGCTGTGGTTGCAGCAGAACGTGGGCTATACCGCGACCTGGGCCGGTCTCGCTACCGCGCCGATCGGCGTGATCCCGGTGCTGCTGACGTTCTTCGTGGGCAAGTACGCCACGCGCATGGACCTGCGCCTGCTCGCGGCGGCCGCGTTCCTGGTGATGGCGCTGACCTGCTTCATGCGTTCGGACTTCTATCTGCAAATCGACTTCTATCATGTGGCGATCGTGCAGTTGCTGCAGGGCCTGGGCGTGGCGCTGTTCTTCATGCCCACGCTGACCATCCTGCTGTCGGATCTGCAGCAGAACGAGATTGCCGCCGGCTCGGGCCTGTCGACCTTTCTGCGCACGCTGGGCGCCAGCTTCTCCGCCTCGATCACCACCCTGATGTGGACCCGCGGCGCGGTCAAGCATCACGAGCAACTGGCCGAGCACATCACGCCTTACAACCCGTTCAGCCAGGCCGCGATGGAGCACCTGGGCCACGGCGATCCTCAGCTGGGCGGCAGCATCATCAACGGCATGATCACCCAGCAGAGCTTCCAGATCTCGTTCAACGAGGTGTTCCACGCGCTGGGCTGGATCTTCATCGGACTGGTGTTTGTGATCTGGCTGGCCAAGCCACCGTTCACGCCGAAGGTCGGTCCGGCCGCTGGCGGGCATTGAAGCGGCCCGGGCCGCCATGCGGCCTTACAGGTCGAAACCTGCGCCGAGCAAGGCCATGGTCTCGCCGCGATTGGGCTGGTGCAGGCTTGCGTTGGACACGTGGCGGATCTGGAAGCTGAAGCGCCGCCCCTGCCACCCCAGGGTGGTAATGAACTCGCAGGGACTGCTCAAGGCCTGCGTGCGCCCGTGCGTCACGGCCGGTTGGAAGCTCAGGAACCAGCCGCGCCGCTTCCGGCAATACAAAATGGCGCGCTTCAGGATTTTGTGTGCTACCTCAGCGCACGCCAGCCGCCTGCAGGTCGGGGCTGTCCAGATCCAGCGCGGTGGACTCCAGCAGCACCGCCTTGGGGTGTTCCTTGCGGATCGTCGTGGCGAATTGGGCCGCGTCGCCGACCACGACCACGTGGCTGGTGTCGCCAGCCAGGTGCGCGTGCGCATACTTCTCGATCTGACTTGGCGTGATCGCCTGCACCTGCGCGACGTACTTGCCGATCTCGTCGAGCTTCACGCCATAGATGGCCAGCTGCGCGACCTGATCGGCCAGGCCCGCCGTGGTTTCAAGGCTGCGCCCATAGCCGCCGATCAGGGTGGCCTTGCGCGCGGCCAGCTCGCTGGCTGACACGGGCGTGCTGCCGAGCAGCTTGAACTGTTCCAGCATCAGGTCGACCACCTGGGGCGCTGACGGATTCTTCGTCTGGGCCGCGGCCAGCCACATGCCGGCATCGCCCAGCGACTGCAGGCGGCTGGTGGCGCCATAGGAGAGGCCGCGCTTGATCCGGATCTCCTCGTTCAGACGCGCCGAGTACGAACCACCAAGCACGGCATTGGCCACCGTGCCGACATAGAAGTCGGCATCGTTGCGCGGTGGCGCGGGATGCGCTGCGACCACGCCGGCCTGGCCGGCGCCGCGCTGGTCGATCAACAGGATCGCCGGCAGTTTGCTCGCCGTCCTGCCCGCGGGTCGCGCTGGCAGCGGCGTGGCCGGCTTTTGCCAGTCGCCGAAGCTGGCCTGTGCCAGCTGTTCCGCTTGCGCCGGGGTGATGTCGCCGGTGAGGATCAGGATCGCGTTGTCCGGTCGATACAGTTCGCCGTGGAGGTGTTGCACATTGGCGCGCGTAATGCGTCTGATCGACGCGGGCGTGCCATTGAGCGAGTGGCCGTAGGCGCCTTCGCCGAAGACGCCGCGGCTGGCCGCGAGCGAGGCCAGCGCATTGGGTCGGCTCAGTTGCAGGCGGAGGTCGTCGACCGCCTGCGTCTTGGCGCGCTTCAGTTCAGCGGCAGCGAAGTCCGGTTGGCGCACCACCTCGGCCAGCAGACCCAGCGCCGCCGGCAATTTCGGCGTGGTCACGGTGATGCCGACCGCGCTCTCGTCCCAGCCGGCGGAAGCATTCAGCGTGCCGCCCAAAGCTTCGGCGGCCGCGGCGATCTGCGGTGCCGTCTTGCCGGCCGCACCCTTGCTCAGCAGGTTGGCGGTCAGGTCAGCCAGTCCGGCCAGCCTGGGCGGGTCCATCTCGCCGCCGCGGCGTACCAGCAACTGGGCGGTCACCAGCGGCAGGTCGGCGCGGCGCACGCTGATCACCTCGAGCCCATTGGGCAAGGTTTGCCTGACTGGCGTGGGTACCCTTAGTTGCGGCGCCGGGCCCGGTGTCGGCGGCGTGGTCGGGAAAGTGCGGATCGACGCCGTTGCTGCCAGGACGCTGCCCGAGCCGCACAGGATGGCCGCAAAGATGGCCATACGCAGATGGGTGATGCGGCTCATTTTGCTGCTCCCTTGGCGGCGGCCGGCGCGGTCCTGGCCTGCGGCAGGTAATCGATGGTGACCTTTTTTGCACCGGTGACGTACTTCTGCATGACCCGATGCACGTCCTTCGCACTGACTTGCTGCAGGGCGGCGAGGTCACTGTTGGCATGCCCCACATCGCCATCGATCAGGCTCGCCTGGCCCAGCGCGAAGGCAATGCCCTGCGCAGTCTGGCGCTGCTTCAGGGCGCCGGTGAGCAACTGGGTCTTGACCTTGTCCAGCTCGGTGTCGGAGATCGGCTGGGTGGCCAGCCAGACGATTTCCTCGTTCAGCAGCTTCTCCGCCTCGGCCGGCTTGTGTCCGCTGGCAAGCACCGCGTAGACGGTGAACAGACCTGGCCCGACCCGCGTATCAGCCTCGGCACCGGCCTCTTGGGCAACCTGATGGCGATACACCAGCGATTGGTACAGACGTGAGGAATCGCCCTGTGCCAGCAGGGCGGCGGCCACCTGCAGCGGGATGCGATCGGCGCTGTCCGATGCCGGCGGGATCAGCCAGGTCATCGCTACCGCGGGCAGCGGCGCGGTCTCGCTGGTGACTGTGTAGCGCTGGTCCTTCTTGCGCACCGGTTCCTTCGCGGTGACCTGCGGAATGGGCGTGGACGGCTTTGGGATCCAGCCGAAGTACTGATCGATCCAGGCATCGAGCTGCTTCGGATCGAAGTCGCCGGCCACGATCAGGGTGGCGTTGTCGGGGCGGTAAAAAGTGTCATGGAAGTCGATCACGTTCTGCAACGAGGCTGCTTCCAGGTCGGAGATGCTGCCGATGGTCGGGCGCTTGTACGGATGCACCGTGTACGAATGCGGGTCGATCGCGTTGAACAGCTTGCCGTAGGGATTGGCCAGCACGCTCTGGCGGTACTCCTCCTCCACCACCGCACGCTCGGACTTGAAGTTCTTCTGGTCCACGTTGAGATTGGACAACCGCTCGGCCTCGGCCCACAGCAGGGTGCGCAGGTGGTTGCTGGGGACGATCTCGAAATAATTGGTGACATCGTCGCCGGTGGAGGCATTGTTGGCGCCGCCGACGTCCTCGGTCAGACGGTCGAACTGCTCGGCATGCATGTGCCTGGTGCTCTTGAACATCAGGTGTTCGAACAGATGGGCGAAGCCGGAGCGCCCTTGCGGGTCGTCCTTGGAGCCGACGTGGTACCACATCTGCACCGCCACGTTCGGGCTGGCGTGGTCCTCCACGCTGATCACCTGCAAGCCGTTCGCCAGGGTGCGCTGATGGTATTGGATCGGCGGAATGGCGAGCTCCGCGGCCCGCACGGGGGGTGCGCCCGCCGTGACGACGAGCAGCCCGAGCGAAAATATCATGGTGGCCGAACGCAGACGCTTGGTCATCCGGAGTCCTTTCGGGTGGAAAGCGACAACCATAGCAAGCTGCGCGCCGGCCGGGGCAGCCAGTAGCATGTTTTTACCCGGATAGTATTGACATCCTTTTTGACCCGGGTAGAATGCGCCCGAGTTATTACCCGGATAGAAACAATGTCTTCGTCGCAAACCACGTCGTGCATTGCTTTTGACGGTCATACGCGAATTGCCCAAGGCGCGCTCGCCGAGGTGGCGCGCGCCGCGAAACAGCAGCTGGATGCCGGCGCCACGGGTCCCTTGCTGGTGTTCGACGAGCTGGACAGTCGCCAGCTGGAAATCGATTTTCGTGGCAGCGTCGAGGACACGCTGGCCCGTCTTGCGTCGGGCGGCGCGCCTGCGGAACTGGCAAGCCGGGGGCCGGGCCGCCCCAGGCTTGGCGTCGTGGCGCGCGAAGTCACCTTGTTGCCCCGGCACTGGGAGTGGCTGGGACGGCAACCGGGCGCTGCGTCGGGCGCGTTGCGCCGGCTGGTGGAGCAGTCACTCCGCCAGGGTGGTGCCACGGAGCGCGCGCGCCAGGCCGTGGAGTCCGTGGATCGCTTCATGCGCGTGATGGCGGGCAACGAAGGCGGCTACGAGGAGGCATCGCGGGCGTTCTATCGAGGTGACCGCGAGCGTTTCGCCGCATTGACAGCCGAGTGGCCTCCCGACGTGCGAGCGCACCTGCACCAGCTCGCCGCGATCGCCTGGGACGAGCAGGGCAGCGCCGGCTGAACCCGTCGACAGCGCGGCAAATCCACACGACGGTGCCCCGGCGGTCTCGCCCTGGCTGCAGTCCATGAATGCCGGAGCGCGACCATGATCGCCACCGGCCGCCGCGAATCCGTGTTTTTCCAAACTTTCAAGC
>JBDTEG010000019.1:0-18267 GCA_039922695.1 Rhodanobacter sp.
TTGTACCAGCCGCCCACGTCAAGCACCAGGCCGATCTTCTTGCCGTTGTGCTCGAGGTCCCCAGCCAGGCCGATGTCGACCATCCGGTCCAGCAGCGCCTTGTTCGGTGTGAAGCCGTCCTCGGTGCAGATCTCGGCGCGCAGCGCGAGGCCCAGGCCGTCGACGTCGCCGATCTCCTTGTGTTTCTTCTGCAGGTCGCGCAGGCCGTCGAGGAAGTGCGCACCCTTCTTCGGCACGCTGGTTTCGTAGTCGAGCTCGTAACCCATCTTGATCACCTCCAGACCCAGCGAGGTGCCCAGCGGATTGGAGTTGAAGGTCGAGTGGGTCGAGCCCGGCGGGAACACCGTCGGGTTGATCAGCTCCTCACGTGCCCACAAGCCGGACAGCGGATTGAGCCCGTTGGTCAATGCCTTGCCGAACACCACGATGTCCGGGGTCACGCCGAAGTGCTCGATCGACCACAGCTTGCCGGTGCGCCAGAAGCCCATCTGGATTTCATCGGACACCATCAGGATGCCGTACTTGTCCAGCACCTTCTTCAGTCCCTTGAAGAAGCCCGCCGGCGGAATCACGTAACCGCCAGTCCCCTGGATCGGCTCGACATAGAACGCGGCGTATTCGCACTGGTTCGTCTTCGGATCCCACACGCCGTTGTATTCAGTCTCGAACAGGCGCGCGAACTGGTGCACGCAGCTGTCCGAATACTCTTCGGCGGTCATGCCCTTCGGGCGGCGGAACGGGTACGGAAATGGAAGGAACATGGCGCGCTCGCCGAAGTGGCCGAAACGTCGACGATAGCGGTAGCTGGAGGTGATCGACGAGGCACCCAGGGTGCGGCCGTGATAGCCGCCCTCGAACGCGAACATCAGGCTCTTGCCGTTGCTGGCGTTGCGCACGATCTTCAGCGAATCCTCGATCGCCTGCGCACCGCCCACATTGAAGTGCACGCGACCGTCGAGGCCGAATTTCTTCTTCGCATCCAGTGCCACCGCCTTGGCCAGCTCGATGCGGGTCTGGTGCAGGTACTGGCTGGCAACCTGCGGCAGCAGATCGATCTGGTTTTTCAGCACGTTGTTGAGGCGCTTGTTGGCGTAGCCGAAATTGACCGCCGAGTACCACATCTGCAGGTCAAGGAACGGCACGCCGGCACTGTCAACCATGTAGCTGCCATCGCAGCTGCGGAAGATCTTCGGCGGGTCGACGTAGTGCACGGTATCGCCAAACGAGCTGTATTTCGCTTCGTCAGCCAGCAGCTGGGCGTCGTCGATCACCACGGAGGTGTTCTTGTCGAAAGCATTCATCGGATGTCCGGAATCAGTTCAGGAAAATGGGGAGCGAAGGCGCAGAAACGAGCGGCGCGACAGCAGTCAGGCAATCGAACGGCCGGTCCGCGTGGGCTCGCTGGAAAGACCATCGATCAGGCTGCCATCGAGCAGCCGGGGCAGCAGTTCCAGCGCATCCTCGAACCCGGTGATCGGCACGTAGTCGATGCCGGCGGCGCGGCAATGTTCGATCAGACGATGCTTGGCGAAGACGAAATCGGCACGGTCGGCCGCGCAGAAATCCGAAGCACCATCGCCGATAAGCAAGGTGCGCTCGCCATGAACGCGGGCTTGCGCCAGGCAGGCGCACTTGCAGGTTCCGCTGCGGCAACCCTCGGCCTGGAACGGCGACGTCAACTGCCAAAGCTTCGGTGGCACGCCCGGCGCCAGATGATTCGCGGCCACCGGCAGGTCGTCCAGCCCATAGCGGCCAAGAATCTGGTGGATCGCGACATCGAGACCATCGCTGACCACGCGAATCGGAACGTGCAGTTCGCGCGCTTTCGCCACGAAGTCCGGGAACGCGTGATCGATCCACAGCCCCGCCAGATGCTCGTCGAGCTCGGCGCGGGTCATTTTCAGCAAGTCGACCTGGCCTGCCATGCATTCGCGCGAACCAATGCGCCCCGCGCGCCAGTCTTGCTCCAGCACTTCCCAGCCAGGACGGCCGAAACGGTCCAGCAGTGAGTCGATCACGTCCTCGACGGAAATGGTGCCGTCGAAATCACACAGGATGGTCCAGCCGGACAGGGGCATTGGGGACTCACGCTTCATGACCATGCCCGGCAGTATAGTAAGACTGCCTTTCGGCGCCCTTTCCCGCAGCAGCGACGCGCTCGGCCCCATCAGAAAGTCGGGACATTCAAGACGAGGCAAAGTTGCACAGCATGGTTTTCGCGATCCACGCTCCGACCCACCCCGGCCGATCGGGAGGAAGACATGCGCGCCCTTCGGCCCTGGTTGTGCGGCGCCGACCGGCTGTTCCCGACTGCTTTTTCGCATCCGGCGGGTCGCTCGGCACCGCCAGCCGCATCCGCTCTGAAAGCAGCGGGCGCCGGATCGCGCGGCGATCGAGACTCGGGGTTGGGGGAACACACCCACACTCGCGCCTGTCGTGGGGCGACTGCCGGGAGGCTCAAGTTCGGCAACATTCGTCATTCCAAATGATTTCTGCGACCGATTCATGCAATGACTCGCGTAACGATCCGCCGCGGCCCATGAGGAAGTTTTCACAGCAGCCCGGATACCCGATCACAAGTCCGCTTTGTCCGACCGCTGTCTCCTTGGGGACGGTTGGTATGAGGGTCGCCTACAACTGAGGGCTAAGCCAAGACATCAGCACCTTGCTGACGCGCCCCCGACGGTACCTGGTGCCTGGCTGTCGGCCCAGCCAGGCTATCAGACGACCGTGGACAGTCGCCGATCACTGCGCAGACACGACATCTTTCGATCACGTATTGAATCGGTCGTGCGACATTCCTGGCTCGAACACGGGCGCAAGCTAGACAGATCGAGTGGCAGGAATCTCGAAAGCCACGCGCAAGCCCCTTCCGTTCGTACGGGCTTCCGCGTAGATGCGACCGTTGTGCAGCTGGATGATGCTGCGGCAGATGGCGAGACCCAGCCCGCTGCCACGCTCATCCGTGCCCGTCTGGTTGAAGCGCACGAAGCGTTCGAACGCCTGACCGCATTGTTCCGGGGTGAGCCCGGGGCCCTCGTCCTCGACGCTAACTCGCCAGCAATGCGGCACAAACTCGGAGCGCAGCGTGATCAGCCCTCCCGGCGGCGAGACCCGCAGGGCATTGGTAAGAACGTTCAGCACCACCTGTCTCAACCAGCGCTCCTGAAAGGCAACCCGTCCCTGGCCAAGATGTGTGCATTGCAGGCGGCGACCCTGATGTTCGGTAAGTGCACACACATCCTGCTCGAAGTTCTGCAGGAACGGAAGCGGATCCTGTACCACCAGATCCATGCTGATGCCCCGTGCCTCGGCGCGCGACAAGAACAGCAATTCGTCCACCATCTGGTTGACGCGGGCCAGCTCCTCCAGCTGCACCAGCACGGCGTCCTCCTGCGGCTGACTCAGGGTGCCATCGACAAGCAATTTCTCCGCATGAAGCCGGACCAGCGACAGCGGCGTCTTGAGTTCGTGCGAAACCTCGGCGCTGAACTGACGTACTTGGTTGAAAGACGACTCGATTCGGTCGAACATTTGGTTAAGGAGCCGAGCGAGTCCGGAGATCTCATCGTCCACTCCGGTCACGCTGATACGTTCAGTGAGGTTGTCCGAACGGATGCGATTGGCCGTCTCGCCGATCAGCCGAACCGGTCGCAGCATCAGGCGGGAAAGCACCATTCCGATCGCGATACTGGCCAGAATCATGCCCAACAGCAACGCCAGGCTGACTTCGGTATAAGCCGCCATGGTGCGCCGTACCTGCCCCATCGGCGTGCCGATGCTGACATCGAACGGAGGCAGCAGGAACTCGGCAATGCGCAGTTCACCGACACTGGGCAAGCTGCCGTTGAAAACACGCTTGCCCTTTACGTCAGGCATTGGATAACCAGCCAGGTTCTTCGAGTGAAACAGATTGCCGCGGCCGCGCGAATCGATGCTGATGTAGAAAAGCACCGAAGCATATTCCGTGGTCTGGCGAATACGTTCGTTGATGACGTCGGGGCTGAGCGAGGCATAGTCGGAGCCAAGGCGAGCCTTGATCTGACTGAATTCGGTGGCGTTGAGCAGGTCCAGATCGCGGATCACGTAGTTCTGCAGCAACTGATAGCCGGCGACGAACAGGCAGGCAAGCGTGAGCGTGGCGCTCAGGGCATACCAGAACGTTATACGTGCACCGATCGATCTCATATCAGCTGGTAGCCGATGCCTCGCAAGGTCTTGAACAGCGGCTCGTTCAGATCGGTCTCCAGCTTGGTGCGCAAGCGACTCATGTAGACGTCCAGCAGATTGGTGTCCGCCAACCCGGGCCAGATCCGCTCGGAAATGTAGGAACGCGTCAGCGTTCGTCCGGCGTTCTGCATGAAGATCTCGAGCAGGGCAAATTCGCGGCTGGTCAGGTCAACCGGTTGCTCCTTCAACTTCACCGTATGGCCCAGCAGGTCAAGTTGCACGCAGCGGTGGGTGATCACCGTCTGCTTGACCGTCGACTGCCGCCTCAGCAAAGAACGCACGTGCGCAAGCAATTCATCAAAGCTGAAAGGCTTGGGCAGGTAATCGTCGGCGCCTAGATCGAGCCCCTTGATGCGGTCTTCTACGGCGTCACGCGCGCTGAGGATCAACACCGCCTCGTTGAAACCCGCACGACGCCATTCGGACAACAGATTCAGACCGTCGCCATCCGGAAGGCTGAGATCGAGAATGATCACGTCGTAGTTTGTTTCAGCGAGCGCATCGCGCGCAGCTTCGCAGGTGGTGACCCAGCACACCGTATAGGAGCATTCACCAAGCCCTTGCTTCAGAAACTGACCGAGACGCAGCTGATCTTCGACGACGAGAATCTTCATGGTGCACCTGCCAGGAGACATTGCGCGGCGAGTTTAGGCCAGCATGGCGCCGAGCCAGTGACGCGCTGCACAAGCCGTCCAAACCTGAAAATTTTTTAAGGATCACTACAGGTAGACGTCAGGTCGGTGGCCTAGGGTGTGCCTCACACGCAGTCCGATCAATTCGCTTGGGGTAATCAAGAAGCGGGGAAAGGGGTCCACCTCCCATAGCTCGGCCCCGCGAGCTTCATTGCTGTCGTATGCGCACCCCACTTCACCCATTCCACTTGTCGAGGACAGAATCCATGGTTCGTTACGCAATGCTTCTGGCGACCGCCTTGCTGGCGCCACCGTTGTTCGCGCAGGCACCTTCGAAAACATACGCTCAACAACTGGTTGACGAAACACTTGCCGCGCATCCGGACATCGCGATCATGGCGATGCATGTCACGCCGCCGAAGCAGGCGGACAACGTCATCTTCGCGTCGAACATCGGCCGTATCGGCAAGAAGGCCGACGAGGACGATTTGAATGTCGTCAACAGCGGCAAGACCAATCTCGAGGTCAACAAGGCCGGGGACCACTTCGAGGTGGAGCTGCCGCTGCTCGATGTAACACGTGACCGCGTCGGCGCACTGAGCATCGTGTATCCGTACAAGGCCGGCGACGACAAGGCGGCGCTGGAGAAGCGCGCCGAGGATGTGCGCGATCAGCTGAGCCGAAAGATTTCCAATCTCGCCAACCTGACCCAGCCGTACCGGTTCGATCCAGCCGTTCCGACGCATACCTACGCGCAGCAACTGGTCGAGCAGACCATGACCGCGCATCCGAAACTGCTGATCCTGATGCTGCACATCGTGCCGCCGGGCAAATCGACCAACGTGGTGGTGGGTACCAGCATCGGTCGCTTCGGCAAGCCTGCCGACTCCGACGATATGCGCGCGATCAATACAGGCATTCCCAACCTTGAGGTAAACGGCCGTCGTTTCGAGGTCGAGACGCGTCTGCTCGATGCCAGCGGGAAGACGCTGGGTGCGGTGGGCATCGTGTTTCCGTACAAGCCCGGCGATGACAAGGACGCGCTGAAGCGCGAGGGATTTGCGATCCGCGACGAGTTGCGCGCGAAGATCCCCGCCTTGGCCAAGCTGATGGAGCCGGTAGCCCCGGTGGTGGTCGCCGATCCCAACCCGACGGCTACGCTGATCGGACGAAGCACCGAGTGGCACCCCGGCTATTCCGGCGACTTCGACCACTTCGGTGTCGACGTCAAGGGAAACCGGCTGTTTCTGGCCGCAGAGGATCATGGCTCGGTCGAGCTGTTCAACCTCAAGACCGGCCAGCATGAGCGCACGCTCCAAGATATCGGTATCCAGACCCCCCATGCCTTCGTTTATCTACCCAAGCACAACCGCCTGATCATCACTGACAGCGGCAAGAGCATGTCCAAGATCCTGGACGCCACCACCTTGAAGGTCGTGGGCCACATCGACCTCGCACCTGGTGCCGACTCGGCCGAATACGATCCCTCGAGCGGCCACCTGTACATCGTCACCGGCGGCAAGGACGTCGACATGAAGGACTGCTTCCTCAACGAGGTCGATCCGCTCACCGGTCATGTCTACGCCAAGCTGAAATTCGACTCCGATCACGTCGAGGCCGTCAGGGCTGAGCAGCACGGCAATCGGTTGTTCGTGAACGTGGCCGACCAGAACGATGTGGCCGTGGTCGACAAGAAAACGCTCAAGGTGATTGGTCACTGGCCACTCAGTGGTGCCAAGACCAATCTGAGCATGGCACTGGACGAGGCCGACCACCGCCTGTTCATCGGCACCCGCAACCCCAGCAAGCTGTTTGTGCTTAATACCGACACCGGCGCCACCGTGGCGATGCTGGATGCGCCGGCGACCTCGGACGGCCTGTTCTGGGACAGTGCCCGCAAGCGTATCTATTTACCTGGTGGCGATGGCCATCTCGGCGTATTCCAGCAGGTCACCCCCAACCTCTACGCCGCGCGGCCGTGGATTGCCAGCGCCATCGGCGCCAAGTCGGGCATCTTGGTACCGGAGCTGGATCGCCTGTACCTGGCCGCTTCGCCTGGTGAGCACGGCAAGGGCGGCGAGATCCTATGGTTCCAGCTGGGCAAGTAGGAGCGACTGATGCGCGCCGATCGCCAGCAGGAAAAAATGCGCTCGCGCCTCCTGATGGCGGCGCCACTCGCCCTGTTCTGCTTCGCCTTGCTGCCGGCACCGGGTAATGCCACTTCGTTTTATCACCTCAGCTCGGCAGTGAGCCTGCCGGGCAAGGCGCCTGGGTGGGATTACCTGACCTATGACGCTGCACGGTCGCACCTTTTCATCGGTCGCCGGCACGACGGCGTTACCGTCTTCGACGTGGCCACGCACAACGTGGTTGCCACGATTGCCGGCACCGAAGGGGCGAACAAGGCGATCCTGGTGCCGCAGCTCGACCGCGGCTACAGCGTCAATGGCGATGGCTCGAGCACCGAGTTCTCGCTGTCATCCCTGAAAACTATCCGCCACATTCACTTCGGCCAGAACGCCGACGCCGGCAGCTATGAGCCGGTGACCGGGCAGCTGTTCTTCACCATGGGCGACAGTCGCAAGGTGGCATTCGTCGATGCCCGCAGCGGCAAGCTCCTTGCCACGCTGCCGCTGGACAGCGGAAACATCGAGGCGTCAGCACCGGATGGGCATGGCAATATCTTCGTGGCCGAGCGCGACCGCGACAAGGTGGTGCGCATCAATGCGCGCTCGCACACCGTCACCGCCAGCTGGTCGACCACGCCGTGCCACCAACCTGTCGGGCTGGACTACGACTCCGGGAATCGGCGGATCTTCGTGGGCTGCCGCAGCGACCGGCCTGTGCTGGCGGTGCTCAACGCGGCGAGCGGAGCGCTGGTCACCGGGCTCCCGATCGGTCGCGGCAACGATGGCGTGGTCTACGATCCAGCAAGTCATCTGATCTACACCGCCAACGGCATCGACGCCAACCTGGTGGTGATCAAGCAGACAGGGGCCAACGACTACCACCTTGATCAAGCCGTCACCACCCGGCCGATGGCCCGCACACTGGCCTTGGATACCGCCCGGGATCGCATCTACCTGGTCGCCGCCGAAGGGGGCGTCGACCCCACCAGGAAAGTGAATACCGCGGTGGCTCCGTTCTATCCAAACTTCTATTTCGACCACACGTTCACTGTGCTGACTTACCAGAAGAACTGAAATTGTTGATCTGCAACAACCTGCAAACCATGTTGGATATTGTTGATCAATTTGCCCGGAAGGGATTCCCCTTGGACGTCATCCGCACGACCTGAACTTGAATTGTCGTTCATGGAATTTTCAGAGTCAGCAGAGCTTCGCCACCTATGTTCACCATGCCACCGTGCGTTCTCGAGCGAGCGCCCATGACAAGGCGAACTGAATGCAACGCGGCATTGGGTTAGCGGCTTCACGTCGATCGATTCATGCAGACGTGAGTCACCAAACCGGGATGCTTGGAGCCAAGCGATGAATCTACGTTGCCAATAGAGAAAATCTGCACGTAGCACCTTGGGGAGACGAATAGATCATGTACCAACGAAAGCGACGAAATTGTCCTGCATGGCTGTCGTATTTTCCGGTCTGGCGATCGGCCATTTTCTAAGTGTCGGCAGCGTACCGGCCGTGGCCTCCTTCATCGCCATCGCAGGGTTACTCGGCATCACCGTCGTGAGCGAATGCGGGCGCGCAACCCACGGAAGCTCGCTCGAGCGTGTTAGTACTTGAATAGACATTCGAACAAGGCACCGGAAGCATGTCATGGCATGACACAAGATCACTACCTTGCATATCCATTTTTTCAACCAGATATCTGGACATCCTCAAGCAGCGATTGTCGGTTACTTAATCAAAAGAATGCCTACTCAGGCGTTCGCGGAGACAGCAATGCACACATTTCATGTTCGTGCTCCAAAACCAGACAGCCTTTCGATATTCATAGCCATGATTATTGGATGCTAGGGAACTGCGATGGAACTCACCGGACTGCTGCACGGTGCCCCGCTGCTCAAGCATGTGGACTTCCCGACTTCCGAGGTGCTCGGCCCCGATGCCAGTGAAGACCAGATCCAGGAGCTGATCAAGCGCCATGGTCAGGTCTTCATCAAACCGCTGTTCAAGGGCGGTGTCGGCAAGAAAGGCAAGTCGGGGCTGATCGGCCGCGCAACCGACTTGGCGCAGGCGCTGGCCGAGAAGGAGCGGCTCTACTTTGCCGAGCACAAGCACGGCAATGCCACCGCCAAGGCCAACGGTGTGACTTTCGAAGGCGGCGTGCCGGCCGAGCACGAGGTCTATTTCTCGATCAGCGACGACACCCGATTTCGCGCGCCGACGATCACGCTGACGCACCGCGGCGGCGTCGACATCGAGGAGCTCGACAAGACCGAGATCACCACCGTGCCCTTCGATGCGCTGACCGGGCTGAAGGCCTTCGTCATCGCCAATGCACTGGCGGACATCGGCGCTCCGCGCGAAATTGTCTCGCCGCTGGTGCAGCACTTGCCCAAGCTGTGGGAACTCATGCATCACTACGGCATGACGACGCTGGAGCTGAACCCGATCCGCATGCGCGCCGACAAGGACGGCCGGCTGACGCCGGTGGCCTGTGACTTCAAGTGCGGCTTCGACCGCGACGACCCGCGCGTGGCGCGGCTCGGCTTGCCGGCGCACCTGTTCGCCGCCGATGTCGGCGCGTTCGAGCAGGAGGTCAACGAACTGCGGACGCACCAAGGCCAATCCGACGTGTTCGTTATCAACGACAAGGGCACGATCCTGGCGCCGACCTTCGGCGGCGGCGCCAACAGCCTTGTCACCGAAGTGCTGGGCGAAGCGGCCAGCATCAGTTCGGACTTCGGCGGCAACCCTCCGTACGAGAAGATGAAGGAAGTCGCGCGCATCTGCTACCGACACTTCCTGAAGCAGTCGAACGTGCTGTTCATCATCGGCGGCAAGTCCAACAACACCGACATTCACGAGACGTTGCGCGCGATGGGCGACGCGCTGCGCGAGTACTTTTCGACGTATGGTGCGACGCCGCTCTACGTGGTCGTCGGCCGCGGCGGACCGAACCTGATCCGCGGCTTCGGCGCGCTCACCGACACCTGCGACGCGCTCGGCCTGCCGTACCGCTTCTTCGGTTTTGACAGCGCGATCTCCGAGGTCGTCAACTACGCGAAGAAGATTGACGAATGGATGAAGGCCGGAGGACGCGCGCAGATTGCGCAGCGCCTCGGCCAGTCGTTGGCCTCCGAAGGAGCGACCCGATGAACGCGAAGGGCCTGCCAGGCTTCCCCTACTACCTCGGCGTCAATTCGCTGTCCGACCTGGCCAGTCGCGGCGACCGCGTCTGCGTGCTCAACATCCTCGGGGGCGAGTCCCGCCAGGTGACGCCGACCAGCCATGTATTTTCCGGCGGCAACGTGGTCTTCGGCACCTCACCCGGGCGCGGCGGCCAGAAATTGAAGACCACGATCGGCGACATCCCGGTGTTCAACAACGTGCGCGAGGGCCTGAATGCCGGCCATGAGTTCAACGCCGGCGTCGTCTACCTGCCGCCGTCGGGCGTGCGCGACGGTGTCGCGGAACTCATCCGCGTCAACCCGGGGCTGAAGAAGATCGTCATCGTCACCGAGAAGATCGCCGTGCACGACGCCCGCGAGATCCGCGCGATGGCCCAAGGCGCGGGCGTTGACATCATCGGCGGCAACTGCCTCGGCGTGGCGGACTCGTGGAGCCGAACGCGCATAGGCGGCGCCCTCGGCGGCGACCATCCGGAAGAAGCGCTGCTGCAGGGTACGGTGGCGATCTTCTCGAACTCCGGCGGCTTCACGACGACGATCGCGCAATACCTGGCCACCGAAGGGTGGGGCACGACGACGCTGGTGTCGTCGGGCAAGGACGTCTACATCCACTACGCCGCGCGCGACTTCGCACATGCATTCAGGAATGACGGCCGCTCTCGCGCCGCGGTTCTGTATGTCGAGCCGGGCGGCTACTACGAGCGCGATGTCGATTTTGGCAAGCCGGTGGTGGCCTGCGTCGTCGGCCGCTGGAAGGCGAAGCTGACGCGCGCAGTCGGCCATGCGGGTGCGATGGCCGGTGCCGGCGACAGTGCGCAGGACAAGGAACGCTGGTTCATGCAGGCCTTCGGCGTCGATGAGTTGTTCACGCCAGAGCATCCCGTCGCGTCCAGCAAGGGTGCGGTAGTGACGAACATCGCGCACATCCCGGCTGCGCTGAGTGCGGTGATGGCACTCGGCGGCGCCAAGCCCGATTTCGCGCCGAAGGGCAGCCTTTCGTTGAAGCCCTGGCTGGCGAACGACCAGGGGCTGGCACTCCCCGCCGAGCTGGCCCTCCCGAGCGTGACGGCGCCCGAACCGTATGCCGCACAGATTGCGACGCTAGCCACCCAGGTGGGCGCGGTGATCGCGCGCCAGAACATGAAAGACAAGTCGAGTGCGTCGGTGATGGACCGCCAGACGCAGGTCACCTCGGTGCACGGGCATTCGGTGCTCGAACTGGCGCTGCAGCCGCTGCAGGCCAACTTCGCGCTGCCGCTGGTGCACGAGGCGGCCGGCCCGAACGACCGCGCGATGCTCGATATCGCCGTCGCCGGCGAGGTCAACCTGGTCGGTGATCCGGCTCTCGCCGCGGCGCAGGCCGCGCGCGACGCTGGCAATTCGCCGAACACGATCATGGCCGCGGCGGCGGCGATCGTCGGACCTAAGCGCGTTGAGCGCGCGCTGCAGTGCACGCGCGCGCTGATCGACCTGTTCGTCGGATCGGGCCTGAAGGAGGGCCACCACGCCGACTTCGACATCTCGATGATCCGCGTCAACGCGGCCACGCGCGCCCTGTTCATGGCGCGTGACGACGAAGCCGGCGACACGCATCCCGAAGCGATGCTGAAGGCAGTGCAAGAACGCGGCGCGAAGTCGGTGTTCCTGAATCTGCTGCTCAGCCTGGACGGTCGGCTGTCGCGCGACGCGATCCTGGCGGCGATCGCGACGACCATCGCCTGGGGGCCGCTCGTGCGCAAGCGCATCAGCCGGCTTACGGCGGAGACTTTGCCGTGGTATTTGCGCCTCTATGGCGTGATGATCGGCGCCTCGATTCCCGCCGAGCGCCATCAATGGGGTTCGCTCTGCGGCATCGCGCAGGCCGAGCGCTACGGTCGCTGGACCATGGCCGAACTGTGCTTCCTGGCGATCACCGGCAAGAAGCCCGCGGCCGAGCAGGCGCAGCCGCTGCAGATCCTGATCGGACTGCTGATCTCGAACGGCCCCGGCTCGATATCGTCGCAGGGTGCCAAGGGCGCGGTCTCGGCCGACGGGCCGCAGACGCCGCAACGGGTGCAGATCAACAAGGCGATGCTCGGTTTTCTGGCGCACACCGGCTACAGTCATGGCGGCAACGGCTTCGAAGGCATGGCCTTCCTGCTCGAGCAGTTCAAGGGCAGCAAGCTTGCCGATCCGGGCGATGCGAACCATGGGCTGGATCTGAGGGCCATGGCCACCGCATTCGCCCGCTCGTACAAGGCTGAGAAGGCCGCTGCCAAGGAAGCGGGCCAGGAACTGCGTGCGCTGCCCGGCGTGCATCACCCGGTGTTCAAGGGCAAGCCGGTGAACCACGATCCGCGCGAGCGTTTCATCGGCGACTTCATGGCCAAGCGCGGCGACTACAACGTCTTCCACGCCTTCTACCGCGAACTGGTGCAGGCCCTGTACGACGTCGGCGCGACGCCGTACGTCTTCTGCGTCAACATCGATGCCGTGATCGCCGCCTTGCTGTTGTCCCTGCTCTGGAAGGACTACGTGGCCGGCGCCCTGAGCGAGCGCGACTTGGAGAGCGCGGCCTTCACGGTGTTCCTCTACGGCCGAATGATCGGCGCGGCAGCAGAGATTGACGACCACCTTAACCGCGGACGCAACATGGACACCAGAACGCCCGAGGCTGCCTGCGCGCACGTACTTTGAATGCTGGCTCACATGGCTGTCGGCGGCGCGTCGCTGAAAGATGCCGCCAACTGGACTGACAAGCAGTTGGCTCAGTTGCACTGGTTGCAACGCTCGGGACTGAAGGCAGCGCGCGCATGACGGCTCAAGGAGCGACTGCGCGAGGTGTTCGTTGCCAGCAGCAACGCCGTACGCGCCGATGCTCTGCTTACACGCTGGATCAGTTAGGCCAGACGTTGCCGCCTGACGCCCTTCAAGCGGCTGGGAGCAACGATCAGGAAGCATGTGGCTGGTATCGTCGAACACTTCCGCAGCGGCCTGGACAACGGCTTCGCCGAAGCCATAAACGGGCGTGTCCAAGCGGCCAAGGTGCGAGCCAAGGGCGATGGCAACGACGCCCATCTGATCACCCTCAGTTACCTCGTTTGCGCCAAGTTCAGACACTTGCCGGCTAACCCCTGGCTGCATCCTGCTGAACAGATGAGCAAATAGAAATCGACCACACGAAACGAGAGCCTGGACATGGGCGAACGGTCCGGGAAGGGAATCCCGGATGGTTTCAAGCGCAAAGCCTGAGTCTGAATTTTCTGTCAGGTGATTTTCAGCTTCCATAGAGCTTCGCCGCCTATATTTGCCATGCTGTCAAGCGCTCTGGGAAAAGAGCGTCAGTGCAAGAAATGCGCTAGCAATGAAAGTGCGCATCGTGGCGATGGCTTCACGACGGTCGATTCATGCGGACGTGAAGCACGGGACTCGGACGGTTCCAATCAACCAACGAATCCACGCTGCCAGACAAAGGGAATTCGTAGGCAGCCTCCCGGGGAGGGAATCATGTCTCAGCAAAAGCTACCCACGTTGTCCTGCATCGCTGTCGCACTAGCCGCCTGCCTGGCCTCGCCATCGGCATTTTCACAACACGCGGATGGCGGCATACCTGCGCCATCCGTCCAAGGCACCTCCGGGCAAGACCAGCAGAGCGCGGATGCCAAAGTCGCCGACTCGAAGAGCAAACCTTCGTCGACCAAGACCACGCAGCTTCAGCGGATTGTGGTCACCGGCACACTGTTGCCGATCAACCCTGACGACGCAGCCGTTCCTGTTACCACCCTCGATGCGGACGACCTCAATCAGACCGGTGTCGGCAGTGACATGCTCAGTACGCTGAGCAAATCCATTCCCGCCTTCGCCGGCCGCAGCAATGCCGGCGCCAGCAATGCGCAGAACCACAACCAGTTCACTGCAGGTGGCTCGCAGATCGAGCTGCGCAACCTGCCGACGCTGGTACTTGTGGACGGCCAGCGCATGGCGCTGGACGGTGTGGCGGGCCTGAGCGGCAGCAAGAATTTCGTCGACATCAGCCAGATTCCGACCGCCGCACTCGAGCGGGTCGATGTACTCACCGACGGCGCTTCCTCGCTCTATGGCGCCGATGCCGTCGGCGGCGTGGTGAACTTCATCCTCAAGCACGACTATCATGGCGTGATGATCGGCACCCATTACGGCGTGGCCGACGGCGACTACCACGATCGTTCGGCATTCGTGACGGTCGGCGGAGATGTCGGCCCGGTGAACATCACCGCCACCGTGAGCTACTCCAAGACCAGCCCGCTGTTCGAGAGCGACCGCTCATTCACCAGCCCGCAATACGGTGTCACTCCGGGCACCGGCCTGCCCGGCGTCGTCGGCGGCGGCAACTACGTGCTGGGGCCCGGGCTGCTCTCGCCACCCGTTCCGACCGGTACCGCCGCCACTGCCGGGAGTTACGCCGCCTTGTCTCCCGGTGTCTACAACGCCACCAGCGCCTCGCAGTTGTCCAGCCGGTTCGATTATTCGAAGTACGCCATGCTGCTGCAGCAGCAGGAGCACAAGAACTTTGCCGCAACGATCACCTCACAACCATTTTTTGACGGCCAGTTGACTGCCTTCGGCGACATTCTGCTCTCGCAGAACAAGGTCCATTCCACCGCGTGGCAGTCAGGCGGACAGCCTTTCTCATTCGCCTCGCTCAACGTTCCGGCAGGCTCGCCCTACAACCCGCTGACGACCAATGCGGCAGGCGTGACGTTTGCCGACATGTCCCGCCCGAAGGGGGTGTTCGACACCACCGATGCGGATCGCTTCTCCGCCGGACTCAAGGGCAAGTTGTCCGGTTCGTGGACATGGCAGACAACCGTCGACTACAGCGACAGCAAGGTGGAAGAGCACGACACCAATCTGCTTTACAAGCCCAATCTGGCTCCTGCCGTCGCCGGTGGCTACGACGCGAACGGCAACGCCGTCGCCGGGGGTGCCTACAGCAAGGTCTATGGCGGCTATTCGATCAACAATGCGATGGTGCTGCAGCTGGCACTCGATCCCTTCGCCGTTACCGGCAACTCGGCGGCCACGTTGGCCAACATCTTCGGCACCGAGGTGTTGAACGGCGACAGCAAGCTCTATTCCTGGGATGCGCATGTCGCCGGCAATGTCTTCGATTTGCCCGCGGGACACGTGAGCGTCGCTGTCGGCGTGGGCTTTCGACGTGAATCAGTATCCGGCCACGCCGATCCGAACGGTCGCGTCACCGATCCGGTCACCGGCTCCACCGCGGGCGATGCCCAGAACTGGGCCAATGGCTTGTACACCGATCCATTCAGTCACGGTCGGAACGTCAGCGCCGCGTACGCCGAAGCGCTGATCCCGATCACATCGAGCAAGATGAACGTTCCAGGCCTGCACCAGCTCGACCTCACCCTTGCGGGCCGCTTCGAACACTACAGCGACGCTGGCAACGGCACCTCGCCGAAGGTGGGCTTTCGCTGGGAGCCCTTCGACAACCAGTTCGTGGTGCATGCCACCTACACGAAGTCGTTCGCCGCGCCGCCGCTGTATCAGGCCTACGGACCGTTCGACACTCGCCCGGTCACCGACAACCTGATCGGCATTGTGTTTGGCAAGCCGTACGCCACAGGCAACACCTTCAATGGCGAAGACGGTGTCAATCCCTCGCTCAAACCGTCCACGGCGAAGTCGAGTTCGATCGGCTTTGCCTTCCATCCGAACTTCATCAACGGCCTGACACTAACCGCGGATTACTCCTCGATCACCCTCAGCGGCTTCCCGGGTGGCGCGGACTTCACCCGCATTCTGCAGTCAGTCAACGACTTGGGTTCGGCGTCGCCGTATTTCGACAGTGTGAGCACGGGCAACTTCACCAATCTCGGCGGCAGCAATCCTTTCGGAACTCCTGGATCGCTGAAGGCATTCCTGACCAACCCGCTCACCGGTCAACCCGATCCCAGCAAATACTCCCAGCTGTACGTCATCGACCGATTCCGCAACCAGAGCCAGCTGATCGAGCACTCCTGGCTGTTGGGACTGGACTACATTCTGCCCTGGAATGAGCACGGATCCTGGGAGTTGTCGAGCAAGGGTGCGGTCTTCGATTCGTTCAAGTTCCAGCGCCGTCAGACCGATTCGTTCCAGCAGTACGCGGGCGCCGCCAGCAATATCGGTGTGTTCGCCGGAACCCTGCCGAGATACCGCTTCTACTCGACGCTCAATTGGTCGCTTCAAAATCTGAATATCATCTTGGCGAATACTTACATTTCCTCGGTCAAGGATGAGGGTGCAGCCGGCACACTTGCGGGGATTTCCGTGCCCAGCTACAGCGTGTGGGATCTGCGCGGTTCGTACACGTGGACGCTCGGAGCGGGCGGTGGCGACGACGGCAACAAGCTCACGCTCGCACTGGGTGTGAACAACCTCGAAAACAAGATGCCGCCAATCTTCCCGCGCTCCTTCGCCAACCAATTCACCACCAGTGATATCGGCACCTACTCACCCATCGGCCGGCTCGTTTACGGCGAAGTGAGGGTGTCGTTCTGAGGTCGACGCATTCGAGTCATTGGAGATGTAGATCGATTGCGGTGACAACTTTACGTCGACGGCAAAACGCTCAAGGCTCTACCGTAAGCAGCTACGCCAACCTGATCACCTGCTCGCCGATCGTATGTCTGCCCTGTCTAGCATCTGCGATCAGGTCCTGACCAAGTGAACGATATGACTGCGCAATCCAGTCAACTCGATCCTGATCAGACACATGCCATCCTGCCTATCAGACCCGGAGATAGATCCACGTGTCAGAAATCGAATCCACTCGTATCGCCGCCAGGCTCGATCGGTTGCCGCCATCCCGCACTGTCTGGACCATCGTCATCCTGATCTCACTCGGAGGCGTGTTTGAATTCTATGACCTGTTTTTCACCGGTTACGTCGCACCGGGAATGATCAAGTCGGGCTTGTTCAGTCCGCAATCGCTGGGCTTCTTCGCCAGCCTCGACAGCATCAAGGTGGCGGGATTCGGGACCTTTGTGTTCAGCACGTTTGCCGGGCTGTGGTTCGGCGTGGTGACGCTTGGGCACCTGCCGGACCGTTTCGGGCGCCGACCGGTATTCACCTGGTCGTTGATCTGGTATGTCGTGTGCACCGCCATCATGGCATTTCAGCAAACCGGTGCGATGCTGAACGTGTGGCGCTTCATCGCCGGCGTCGGCTTTGCCGTGCAGTTGGTCACCATCGATACGTACATCTCGGAATTGATCCCCAGTGCCGAGCGCGGCCGCGCGTTCGCCGTCAATCAGTTCATCACCTTCTGTGTGGTACCGGTGGTCGCCCTGCTCGCCTGGCTGCTGGTGCCGATCACGCCGCTAGGGCTCGACGGCTGGCGCTGGGTAGTGCTGATCGGCTCCGTGGGCGCCGGAGCGGTGTGGCTGTTGATCCGACGGATTCCGGAGAGTCCGCGCTGGCTTGCCCAGAAGGGTCGCATCGACGAGGCCGACGCAGTCGTCTCGATGATCGAGCGCAAAGTCCGTGCAGAGACCGGGCGTGAGTTGCCGCAACCTCGTCAAGAGCCGGCCGAGGAAAATGGGCGTGGCGGCTTTCGGGAAATATTCTCGGCGCCCTACGCTCGCCGCACCGTGATGCTCTCGGTATTCAACATGGCGCAGGTGATCGGCTTCTACGGTTTCGCCGCGTGGGTACCGAGCCTGCTGATCGCCCGCGGGATCACCTTGACCCACAGTCTGGAATACTCGTTCATCATCGCCATCGCCAATCCGATCGGGCCGCTGCTCGGTACGCTGTTTGCAGACCGCGTGGAGCGCAAGCGGCAGATCATGCTGGGATTGGTGATCATGGGTGCGGCGATGCTGGCGTTTTCGCAAGCCAGCAGTCCGGTCATCCTGATTGTGCTGGGCGTGCTGTTCACCCTGGCCGCCAACGTGATGTCCTACGCGTACCACAATTATCAGGCCGAGCTTTATCCAACCCGCATCCGTGCCCGCGCCATCGGCTTTGTATATTCGTGGAGCCGCATCGCGGCGGCCTTTGCCGGCTTGGTGATCGGCTATTTGCTTGGTGCGGGAGGCGTTTCGGCAGTAGCCGTCTTTA
>JBDTEG010000020.1:0-4398 GCA_039922695.1 Rhodanobacter sp.
GCGTTTACCCACGCGTTGCCCTATGCCACCGACTTTGGCCGGGTTTCATTACCCGGCAGGGTCGATCGACAAATGCTCCTGGAGACGGCCGAAGCGATCGCCGTGAAGGCCTTGGATGAGGACGACCTGGACCTGCTTGCAGAGGTCTTGATGGCACCCGCGGTGCTGCGAGTGGCATGGACGCCGGTGCTCACTTTTGCATGGCAAGTGCTTCAACGGGTATGGGTCGAGCATGGCTTCGTGCCGGGTCCTGGCCTCCCTGCAGTGCCGGCCCGGGAATCGCGTGTGCAGGAGGTGCGTCGTGTACTGGGAACCGTCTATCACTCGACGTTTGCCGCCGGCCTGTGCGCCGCTACTCTGATCAGGGGCAACTTCCGCCCCGCGACGTTCAAGCCGGAGGACGCCAGGGTGACTGAGTTGCCGCCTGGCAAGGGCGCGGAGTGGAAGTCGAATTGGCGCGCCTCTTCTGACGAAGAACGCGAGGCCTTGAGCTTCATTTCCCTTGCTTTCCGTTTAAGGCGGGCGCTAGAAACGAGCGACTTCGTTCAAGTCCGCGCCGTCACGCTGGAGGCAGCCGAGAATTCACTCGCAGATCACGCGCTCTTTCTGCAGTCGCTGGAACTGCTCGAACGCGTTGGCGATCTTGCGCATTGATCGCGAGGAAAAGGGAGGAAAAGGGGGATCTGCAACGTGGTATCTCCAAGGGCGCGTTCCTGTCAAAGGTGGACTCGGATTCGCTGCAGGTCGTCGTCGCTGACTCCTCCATGCAACCAGGTTCGGTAAAACGGCGGCGCGAGTGTTGGCATCGTGATCAATTGCCAGACAGGTGGAACGGGGCGTCACGAGAGGATCTTTCAACAGTCCCGGGTTGGCGTGAACTCTGGACCAGCGCTGCTGTTTGGACTGCTCGACCATCTCAGCCCTGACTGGGTGGAGTTCGATGTAGCGATGGACCGTCATCCTGTAACGCTCCGTATCGACCAGACAGGACTTGAACCGCTCTTGCCAGAGCGTGCCGCTGCGGCGGTGGCGTCGATTGAACGCCTGCACACAGCACTGACCAGTGTTGCGCATGGCGCGGGACAGAGCTGGTGGCGGTGAGGCCAAAACTATATGGATGTGGTTGCCCATGAACACGTACGCATGAACCGCGGTGTCATGGGAGCTGGCGGCATCACGGAGTAAGTCGTAGAAGTGTTGGCGACCAACATCGTCCACGAAGATGGCGCACCCATTTGCACCACGCTGGATGACTTGGAGCGGGGTACCCGGCAGTTCGGGGCGAGGCGACGCGGCATGTCTCCGTCGTGGCGCTCGCCGATTGGTGTTCCAGTCAGCGCAGGAAGAAGTGCAGGTAGGTCGGTGGTGAGGCGTCTCGTGGATTAATTGCCTCCGTCCCCTTTGACTCCCCTTTGACTACCCCGCACTCCGTAGCCGCATCTTCGGCAACATCGACGAGAGGATCAGGGGGAAAGCCGCGAAACCATGTCATTTCTGGCCGATCTTCGCGAGCGCAAGGTATTCCAAGTGCTTATCGGCTACCTGGCGGTGGCCTGGCTGCCGGAAAAAAGGAAAAGGTGTCGGGGACGATTTCAGATGCACTTCCTCGCGTCTGTCGGGACGATCAATTGTCCCTGGCACCATTCTTCACGCGTCATCAATTGTCCCTGACACCATTCCTTGTTTCGATCCTGGGTCGAAGCGAGGACAGGCCGATTCGCAGGGGTGCAGCCGGTCGGTCGTCCACTGCGACATTCAAATTGTCCCTGACACCATTTTTTCTCACACCATTTTTTCTCAACGAACATCGGATTTCGGCTGGGAACTGCCAGCGGCAGCCCTGATTTTCAGGAATCCGCCAGCTTGCAGCCACTCGTGGAACTCCTCGATCCAATGGTCACTGCTGGTGCCCTGGGCCTGGATACCGAAACCGTGACCGCCGGCGCTGAAGATGTGGGCCTCCGGTCGCTGGCCGGCGTCGAGCAGTGCCTCGTAGAAATTCACCACGGCAGTGCGGGCGACATCGTCGTCCTGGGCCCACGCCATGAAGACGGGTGGCAGCTTGGCCGGTATGGTTGGCATCACGCCAAACGGCGCCCCGTAGATCAGTGCTGCGAAGTCCGGCCGGGTGGCCGGGTCGGCTTGTAGCAGGACCCCGCTGGCGACCATGCCACCGGCGGAAAACCCGATAATGCCGACCCGGCCTGGTGCCACGCCCCAGGCCTTTGCATGCTGGCGCACCACCCGCATGGCCTGGATCCCGTCGGCGATGCCGTAGCTGCAGGCCTTGTCCATGTCCAGATTGCGCGGCACGCCCTGTTCGCGTTTTTCCTGCGTGCGGTATTTGAGCACAAAGGCGGCGATGCCCCGGTGCTGCAGCCAGCGCGCGACATCGACCCCTCCCCGATCCATGGCCAGCGCGACACAATAGCCGCCGGGCGCAATGATCACGCCCGCGCCGCTGGCGATGGCACGGTCGGGCAAGTAAACGCCAAGCGTCGGTCTGACAACGTTGATGATCACGGTGCCCACCGGCGTGCCATGGGCCACGATCTCCTTCTGGGTCCAGTGTTCCGAACCGGGGGCGACGCCAGTCCACAGGTTCACCGTGGTCTGCGCCTCGATGCGCGAGGTGGCAAGGAGCAGGGCCAGGACAAGGGCTCTCCATGGGCGTACGGTCGCATGTCGCATCTTCCCTCCCGATGTGCTCTGGCGATGCAAAAAAAGGCGGGATCAGGTTGACTTACATTCGTTGGAATGGGTGACGGGGCCGTGTGCGCGGGTCTGATGCCGAACCATGGAACGGAGGTCATTACGATGCGAATATCTGCCTCCGGCCTCTTTGTTGCTGCCGCTCCCTTTTGTTGCTGAACCGTCGCTACGCCGGGAGGCTCACCACTGGAACAAAGCCGCCAAAGATCATGCGTTTGCCATCGAAGGGACAATCGCCGGCGGCCTCCATGCGCGGATCTTTCATGAATTTCTCCATGCCGGCATCGCGGGTGGCCTTGTCGGGCCATTCCACCCAGGCGAACACCACGGATTCGTCCGGCTTCGCCTGCACGGCGCGGCGGAAATCGGTGAGCTTGCCTTCAGGCACGTCTTCACCCCAGCACTCCAGCACCCGCGTGGCACCCAATTCCAGGAAGATGGGGTCAAAGGTGCTGGCGTGCTCGATGAACGACTCGCGGTTGGCACTGGGTACGGCGATCACGAAACCATCGACATAAGACATGGCTGTCTCCTGCGCGGCAGTGGCAACCGGAATGGTGGCCTTGCGATATCGACGTACAACGGCGGGCGAAATCGACACGGCTGCGGGATATTGACCCCCTGATCAGGGTTTCCGCTCCGTGGCTGCCGACGCTTATTCACTTTCTGGTGAAAAAGAAAGGTGTCAGGGACAATTTCTGACGCTTCATCGTGGCGCGAACGAAGAAAGCGGGCGTGGCTGATCGAGTCTCCTCGTCCCCTGGAAAGCGGGGCAGAGGGAGCTGGTTGCGGCTGAGCTTTCGACTTGAGTTTCTCCGTCCCGTTGTGACCTGACGCGAGATCTGCAAACCCGAATCGAACCCTGTGAAAAGCGTTACAACTAGCATGCGCCCGGGAAGCACCCGCCACCAGACACCACTGCAGGCGATGCGGCTATGATGCCCGAACTGTTCGTCAGACGACCGAGGAACCAGACTGTTCCAGACATTGGCAAGCCATGCGACGAGTCGAGTCGTGGCTGCCTGACCATCGTTGGAGGATCGACGCGGACGGGTGGTTGCGATAGCGTTCGAAGTCGACGTAACGCGCGGGTGTCAGCCAACTGCGCTCATCGGAAGTGGACCCGCCATTCCAGCTGCCGCCCAGATCCGACGACGGTCACTGAAGATGAAGATCATTCCGCGCGCCATGCTCGGCTTTTTTTGCTTCGTCGCAACAGCTTGCGTTGCGGCGCAGAGCGAAAATGCGGCCGTCGAGACAGGATTCGTGTCGACTATCAATGGCAATGCTTTTCTGTACACCACGGCTGGTCATCTGCTCCCCACCAGCACGATCCAGACACAGTATCCCGATGCCAACGGTGCCACCGTATGCTGTATTCGCTTGCTCGACAGCGCGCTGGAAGCGCCGAGCGAATCGACCGGGCCGGTCATCGATGCCTTGTTTGGCCGCGCGGTGTTTCGCTACCGCCTGAAGTCGCTCCCGACAAGCTTGGAGGGCAGTCCATTCATTGGGGCTGCGGTGATCGACGCCGGCTCGGTAAAGGCTGAAGCCACATCGACAGGGATGATCATGCGCGTCGACGGAGCCCTTGCCGCACCCACTCTCACCGTGCAGGTTTGCCTGGGCAGCGAGGGTAGCAATGTGTTCCTGATAGACGATGGGAAGCTGAAGGCACAGATTTAC
>JBDTEG010000021.1:0-40082 GCA_039922695.1 Rhodanobacter sp.
TCCTTCGGGAAGCGGCCCTGGTCGAAACAGTCGCCGATGATTGGCAGCACGCGTTCGTCGACAAAGCGGCCGACGCTGTCCTGCACCATGCGTTCTTCGTCGCTGAGCAGCGAGCGGATATCGTACAGATCGAGCGGGTTCAGACTGACGGCCATGAAATCTCCGAAAAGCAGCACGATAAAACCGGTATTGTAGCGCGGGATCAAGGCGCGGACCGAGGCCACATCCGCCCTCTGATCCGTACCATCATTGCCACTCCTGTCGGAACCCCATGCTCAAAGGCGTACTGCTCGGCTTCATGGCATTCGCCGCCTATGCGTTCAGCGATGCCTTCGTGAAGGCGCTGCGCGGCTCGCTGCCGGCGTATGAAGCGGTGTTCATCGGCGCGGCGCTGGGTCTGACTGCACTACCTTTCATCAAAGGCCGCGGCGATCGCTGGCGCCATGCCGTGCTGGCCCAGCGCCAGGGTCTGTACCTGATCCGCGCCGGTGCCAGTGCCATCGGCAGCATTGCTGCAGTGATCGCGTTCACCGCGCTGCCGATGGCCGAGGCGTTCGCCCTGATTTTCCTGCTGCCGATCTTCGTCACCCTCCTCTCGGTGCTGGTGTTGAAGGAGCAGGTGGGCTGGCGTCGCTGGTCAGCCGTGGTGGCGGGCTTCGTCGGCGTACTGGTGGTGCTGCGGCCCGGCTTTCGCGCGCTGGGCCTCGGCCATCTGGCCGCCATCATCTGTGGCCTTGCCGGCGCGATCTCGATGATCGCCTTGCGCCTGGCCGGGCCGCACGAGAAACGCCTCAGCCTGTTTGGCGCCGGCATCTTCGGCTCTATGCTCGTATCGGGCGCATTGATGCTGGCCGAGTTCCACTGGCCGCAACCCGGTCAATGGGCGTTGCTGCTCGGCTACGGCCTGCTTTCGGCGCTGGGCTCGGTGCTGTTGATGCTGGCCACCCGGCTGGCGCCGGCCAATCATGTGGCGCCTACCCAGTACAGCCAGATGCTGTGGGCCGTGCTGCTGGGCTACGCCATCTTCCATGACCGTCTTGACTGGCCGATGGCCGTTGGCATCGCCATCATTCTTGGCGCCGGCCTGTTTACGTTCGTTCGAGAAGACAAGGTCACCCGCTGGTGGCGGCGCACGCGGGTGGTTTGACTCATGCGCCGTCGACGCCGGGCTCATCGGTCTTCTTGCCATCGACCGAACCCGGCACAAGCCCCGGCTTGTCCGACGTGGGGAGTTTCATTGGACTCCGTCTCTCCAGCGGCGGCGACGCGGGCCGCGCACCAGCATGCACAGGCCGCCATAGATCACGAACACGGGCCACCATTGTCCCCACGACAGTTGCAGCAGGAACATCAACGCCACCATGGCGATCGCCGCAGCGGTCAGCAGCGAATGCAGCACTTCGCCATCGATCGAGCCCGTTTCGCGGTAACGCTCCACGGCTTCGAACAACGGCCACGCAGCCCCGACGAGAATGAACCATGCCCACCAGTTCGGATTATTGAAAAAGGGAACATCGAGACCGAGGTTACCGAGCAGGAAAAACACGCCCAGGGCGATCACCAGCAAGGCTGGCATGAGGTGGTAGCGACGGCGGCGGACCGACCTGGTTTCTTCGACTGACATGGTCATCACTCCCTGAAGGATGCCACCAGCTTAGGCGGTAGCTCGGCGCCGGGCCAGTGACAGGCGTCATTCAAAAGGCCTGCGCTCCATTCACCGATTGCTGACCCCATGGGGCACATGCCCGGTCGCCACGTGCTTGCGTGCGGATTCCACGTTTGCCGGCGAGTCGTCGAAGAAAATATCGGCGCCGAAGGCATCGAGGAACGGTCCCTTGTCGCGGCCGCCGAGGAACAGCGCCTCGTCGATGCGCACGCCCCACTTGCGCAAGGTGAGGATCACGCGCTTGTGTGCGGGTGCGGAACGCGCCGTGACCAGCGCGGTGCGGATCGGAGAATCTTCTGCCGGGAACGCGGTTTGAAGGTGGTGTAACGCGGTGAGAAAACCGCGGAAAGGTCCGACCGACAGAGGCTCACCTGCATGCTCGGTTTCGTTGCGGTGGAATGCTTCCAGCCCCTCTTCGCGCGATACCCGCTCGCCTTCGTCGCCAAAAAGCACCGCATCGCCGTCGAACGCAATGCGCAACTGCTCGCTGGCGCGAGGCGGCGCCGTGCTGGGCAGGATGGTGGCAGCAGCCACGCCGGCTGCCAGCGCGCGTCCCACGTCCTCCGCGTTGGCGGACAGGAACAGGTCGGCCATGAACGGTGCGATGTAGTCGGATGTCGGTGCCCCGCTGGTGAACGCCGCGCGGCTGATCTCCAGGCCGTAATGCTGGATCGCGTTGAAGATGCGCAGCCCGGTATCGCCCGAGTTGCGCGACAGCAGGATGACCTCGACCGGCGGCACATCACCGGCCAGCCGATTCAGGCCCAGCAGCTTCTGTACCAGCGGAAACGCCACGCCGGGCTTGAGTATCTCGTCCTCGTGTTCGATCTGGAACGCGCGATAGGCATCCAGCCCCTCACGCTCGAACAAGGCATGACTGTCACCGAGGTCGAACAGCGCGCGAGAGGAAATGGCCACCACCAGGCGGTTGTCGGTGGTGGAGGTGGCGTCCTGGGAGGCGGAGGCTGCGCTGGTCATGGAGCGATTGGAGATGGCGTTGTAGTCGAATCTAGCAAAGCAGCCTCGCAATTGCCTGTAGGAGCGCACCCTGTGCGCGAATGCCTTTTGCCGCAGGATTCAGGATAACCAGACATTCGTTTGTTAAATACCGGGATTCGGAACTCGGGATTCAGAAGACTGTGAACAGCGACCAGGAGCATCGCGCACAGGGTGCGCTCCTGCGCGCGCCGTGCTTCACTCCGCCGCAAACTGCTCATCGAGAATCCGCTGCTCCAGATTGTGCTCCGGATCAAACAGCAACCGTACTCCCTGATCACCGGACTGACGGATCGCCACCGTGCGCACGTCGCGCACCTCGTGGAAATCGGCTGTGGCACTGACTGGACGCTTGGCCGGATCGAGGACGCGCAGGATCACCTCGGTGCGATGCGGCAGGATTGCGCCGCGCCAGCGGCGCGGACGAAACGGGCTGATCGGGGTAAGTGCGAGCACGTTCGCGTCCAGTGGCAGGATCGGGCCGTGCGCGGAAAGGTTGTAGGCGGTCGAGCCCGCAGGCGTGGAGACCAGCACGCCGTCGCAAACCAGGGTGTCCAGCTTCACGGTACCGTTGAGTCGCACCTCCAGATGAGCGGCCTGGTTACTCTGGCGCAACAACGAAACTTCGTTGAAAGCGAGCCCGGCATGTTCCGCGCCCGCGGTATCAGTGACCTGCATCTGCAACGGAAACAGCGACGCCGTATGCGCCCGCGCGATCCGTTCCGGCAGTCCTTCCAGGCGGTACTTGTTCATCAGGAAGCCGACACGACCCAGCTTCATGCCGTACACCGGCAACTCCAGTGCTCGATAGGCGTGCAAGGTGCGCAGCATGAAACCGTCGCCACCGAGGGCCACGATCAACTCGGCTTGCTCGACCGGAACGTTGCCATAGCGTTCGACCAGCTTGCGCCATGCCTGCTGGGCAACGCTGGTATCGCTGGCGACGAAGGCAAGGCGCATGTGCGACTGTCCGGCGAAAGAGGTCATTCCAGATTACACAGCATGATGACGCAAGACCAATACGGCGCCTGCGCCTTCATTCCTCGCCGCGCCCAGTGAGCTGCCGGTCAGCTCACTGGCACCTGTGCCAGCTGGGCCAGACGACGGACGGCGACCGAGGCGATCGGATAGTCCGCGTTCTGGGTGAGAATTTCCGCCAACATGCTCCGCGTGTGCTGCAACGTGGCGTCGTCGCGCTGCAGCCACGCCTGTACGGGCGTCAGGTCCGCGCCGCCACCCCCGAGCGCAAGCACCTGCAACGCCAGCGCACGATGCTGGTGGTTCAGCTCATCCAGCAGCGCACCACGTGCCTGGGCATGCCAGTGACCCTCCACCGGCAAGGCCTCGATCTGTCCGCGCAACCAGTCCAGATCCAGCGCTTGGGCGAGCTCGAAGAACACGCGCGCGACCTTGTCCATCGGCTGGTTGCTTTGCTGCGCTACCTCGACCATATCCAGGGCGGCGCGCAGATCCGGCATGCGAGCCATGCGCAGGCCGAGTTCTGCTGGCATCCCCAGGCCCTCCCATTTCTCCTGCGTGCAGGAGAAATCGCCCTTGCCTGTCGGCGTGAGAACTTCGGGCAGCACGTTGCGCAGCGTGGACACGCCTTCCTGATAGCGCGCGACGTTCTCCGCGATGTCCAGCGAACCGCCGGGGCGGTTGAGCAGCCAGCGGGTCATGTGGCGCAGCAACGACCATATCTGCTTGACCGCATCGATCTGCGTATCTTCGGCGATCTTGCTGTCCAGCGCCTCGATCATCGACCACAATTGGCGGGCGTCGAGAATCTCGCGCGCAGCCGTGTACGCCTTGGCGATCGCCGCCGGTCCCTTCCCGGTATCTTCCTGCATGCGCATCATGAAAGTGGCGCCCATGCGATTGATCGTCGAATTCGTCACGGCGGTAGCGATGATTTCACGCTTCAGCCGGTGACGCTGCATGTGCTCGGCATATTTTTCGTGCAACGGCACGGGGAAGTAGCGCACCAGTTCCTTCGACAGATACGGGTCTTCGGGTACATCCGAATCGACCAACTGCTGGTACAAGCGGATCTTGTCGTAGGACAGCAACACGGCCAGTTCCGGCCTGGTCAGGCCGAGGCCGCGCGACTTGCGCTCGGTCAGTTCGGCATCGGAGGGCAGGTTCTCCACCTGGCGATCCAGCGTACCTTCGGCTTCCAGCGTGCTGATGAAATGCGCCATCGAGCCGATGCGGCCTACTGATTGATGTTCCATCAGGGTGATCGCCTGGTTCTGGCGATAGTTGTCCCACAGCACCAGCTGCGCGACCTCGTCAGTCATCGACGCCAGCTGCGTGTTGCGCGCCTCGTCCGTCAGTTCGCCACGCTGGACGGCATCATTGAGCAGGATCTTGATGTTGACCTCGTGATCGGAAGTATCCACGCCGGCGGAGTTGTCGATGAAGTCGGTGTTCAGCAGCACGCGCTTCTGGGCCGCCTCGATGCGCCCCTTCTGGGTCATGCCCAGGTTGCCGCCCTCGCCCACGATCTTGCAGCGCAGATCGCCGCCGTTGACACGCAGCGCATTGTTGCCACGGTCGCCTACGTCCGCGTGCGATTCGGCGGAAGACTTCACGTAGGTACCGATGCCACCGTTCCACAGCAGATCCACCGGTGCCATCAGGATCGCGCTGAGCAATTCATTCGGCGCCAGATGTTCGACGTCGGCCTTCAATCCCAGTGCCGCGCGTACCTCGGGCGACACCGGAATTGACTTGGCGCTGCGCGGATAGACGCCGCCACCGGCAGAGATCAGCGACTTGTCATAGTCATCCCAGCTCGATCGCGGCAGCTTGAACAGCCGCTCCCGCTCGATGAACGAGCGCGCCGCATCGGGATTCGGATCGAGGAACACGTGGCGATGGTCGAACGCGGCCAGCAACAGGATGTGTTTGGACAGCAACATGCCATTGCCGAACACGTCGCCGGACATGTCACCGATGCCCACGCAGGTGAAATCGTGATTCTGGCTGTCGCGACCGATCGCGCGGAAATGGCGTTTGACCGATTCCCACCCACCGCGCGCCGTGATGCCCATGTCCTTGTGGTCGTAACCGTGTGAACCGCCCGACGCGAACGCGTCGCCGAGCCAGTAGTTGTGCTCGATCGAAATCGCGTTGGCGATGTCGGAAAACTTCGCGGTGCCCTTGTCGGCAGCCACCACCAGATAGGGGTCGTCCCCGTCGTGGCGCACCACGTCCTGGGGATGCACCACCTTGCCGTCGACCAGATTGTCGGTGATATCCAGCAGGCCGTTGATGAACATCTTGTAGCAGGCGATGCCCTCGGCCTGCACCGCATCGCGATCGCCGTCGGTCGGCGACTTCTTGACGAAGAAGCCGCCCTTGGAGCCGACCGGCACGATCACCGTGTTCTTGACCATTTGCGCCTTCACCAGACCCAGCACTTCCGTGCGGAAATCCTCGCGACGATCGGACCAGCGCAAGCCGCCACGTGCCACCGCGCCGAAACGCAGATGGATGCCTTCCACGCGAGGTGCGCAAACCCAGATTTCGCGATACGGCACCGGCTTGGGCAGCTCGGGCACCTGGTGTGAATCGATCTTGTAACTGATGTACGACCGATACTCGCCGTTCCAGCGCTGGAAGAAACTGGTGCGCAAGGTGGCGCGGATCAGGCCGACGAAACTGCGCAGGATGCGGTCCTCATCGAGACTGGCGACGTTTTCCAGCAGCACGCTGATGACGCCTTCAACTACGCCGATCTGCTCCGCACGCGGCCGCGACAGGGCCTCGCCCAGATCCTTGATGAGTGCGGGTTGTGCCGCCTGCACATGCGCAGGAATCAGGGTCTCCATCTCGACCGCGAGAGTGGCGCCGGCATCCTTGAGTTCATCCGGCGACCAGGCCTCGCGGTGCGGATCGAACCTGGCCAGGAACAGCTCCACCAGCAGCCCGGCAATCGCCGGGTAACAGCCGAGGGTTTCCTCCATGTAGGTCTGCGAGAACGTCGCGCCCGTCTGCAGCAGGTACTTCGAATATCCGCGCAACATCGCAATCTGACGCCAGCTCAGCTTGGCGCCCAACACCAACCGGTTGAAGCCGTCATTCTCGGCATTGCCGCGCCAGATGTGCTCGAAGGCGTCCTCAAACAGCGCACCGACCTGCTCGACACTGAAAGCGAGCTTGCCCACCGGCTGCACGTCGAAGTCCTGGATCCACAGCGGTGCATCGCCGGAAACCTCGTAGACGTGTTCGGTGAGCACGCGCAAGCCCAGATTTTCCAGTTGCGGCAGCACCTCGGACAGGGCGATGTCCCTGCCGGAACGGTAGACCTTGAAGCGCAGCGTCTCCGGCTCCTGCGGCGGATGATAGAAGGACATGCGCAAGGCGTTGTCGCCCTCCAGCAGGGACAACTGATGAATGTCCTCGGCAGCCACGCCCGGGCTCACGTCTTCGACATAGCCTGCCGGCAGCGATTTCGCGTAGCGGTTCGCCAACACCACGCCCTCGTGGTCGCCACGCAGATGGACCAGGGCATCGCGAACCTCGTCGTGCCAGTTGCGCACGATCGCGGCCACGCCCTGCTCCAGTCGAGCCAGGTCATAAGCGGGTTGGTCGCCGATCTTGGGCCGCATAACGATGGTGAGTCGGGCCAGCGCCGACTCGCCCATCTCGACGGAGGAATCGCTCTGCACCGCATGCAGCGACATCCCCAGCAAGCTCTCGATACGCTCACGCACCGAGGTGTTGAAACGGTCCCGCGGCACGTACACCATGCAGGTAAAGAACCGGCCGTAGCGGTCGCGACGGACGAACAGGCGCGTCCGCGCACGCTGGCGCAACTCGAGTATGCCCATGGTGGTGTTGAACAACTCATCCTCGGTGCCCTGCAGCAACTCTTCCCGCGGCAGGGTTTCCAGGATGTGGCGCAGCGATTTGCCGGAATAGGAATCGCGCTTGAGGCCGGAGCGCGCCATCACCGCCTCCACCTTGTGCCGCACCAGTGGCACCTCTTGCGGACGGCTCATGTACGAGCTGGAAGTAAACAGGCCGAGGAAGCGCTGCTCCGCGACCGCCATGCCATCGGCACCGAATTGCAGCACGCCGATGTAATCCATGTAGCCCGGGCGATGCACATGCGAACGCGCATTGGTCTTGGTCAGGATGATCGCGTCGGTGGCGCCGGACTGCGGCAAATCGCTGGCCGCCAGGGAACTCAGCGACCGTGGTGCCAGCGCCCCGTCGTTCTTGCGCAGGATGCCCAGGCCGGACGATTCAACCGAACGCAAGACCCGATCGCCATCGGTACTGACCACTTCATATTCTCGATAGCCGAGGAAGGTGAAGTTGTCGTCCGCCAGCCAGCGCATGAAATCAGATGCCTCCTGCACGGAAGCGTCGTCGAGCGGCATGGGCCGCTTGGGCAGGTCATCGGCGATCGCCAGCGCGCAGTCGCGCATCGCCTTCCAGTCATTGACGGCCGCGCGCACGTCCTCCAGTGCCTCCTCGATCCTTGCCTTCAGCTGCTCCTGCTCGGTGGCATCGGCAGCGCGGTCGATCTCGAAATGCATCACCGACTCGGCGTTCCCCGCCGCACCACCCATCTCCTGGAGGACACCGTCGGCATCGCGTGAGACGGTCACCACCGGATGGATCACCGCGTGAATCTGCAGGCTTGACGACACGATCATGCTCACGCTGTCGATCAGAAACGGCATGTCATCGGTGACGATCTGCAGCAGGCTGCGCCCGGCGTGGATATCCGCCGGGTTCAAGACGCGCACGATGGCGCACCCGGCCGGGCGCTTCTGCATGAACTCCAGCAAGCCACCGGCCAGGGCCGCCCATTGCATGGGCGTGTGCAGACCGATGTCGTTGCCACCAACGCGGGCAAAGAACGCAGCGCAAAACACTTGGGCCTGCGCCAGGCGCTGGGGCGACAGACCACCCTTTTTCAGCTCGGCAAGCACGATGGACGGGAGGGAGTGGTCGTTTGCCGCAAGGATCGCATTCATGGCATCTGCTGGTCAGTGGAGACGAATATTGAATGAGGTAAAAAATCCCCCGAAGGATACGCTGCGGCACCGCTTGAATCCACATGGCGGCCGCTGTCCCCGTTGCTTCGACGCGTGCTCGGGAGGAGACCGGCATGGTCGCTCATCGGTGCAACACCCGAAATGAATGCTCCGGGACGGAGCAGGTTTCGCCACGGGGTCGCGATGATCGAGGTTGTGTCGCGCAGCACGCCCGACGCTGGATATGTTCCAGCGATAAAATGTATACTGCGCAGTCCACTAACCTTGTCGACGGCGCAGCGCTGCGCACCAGGCGAAGCATCGTCGATACAGCCCGAGCACGTTCCACTGGTCAGCTTGTGACACGCGATATCACGGATCGTGTGCGGTATCTGGTTCCCCTTGCTGCATCGCATCCGGCATGACCCCATTCCCCGATCAGAAACACGTTACAAGCAAATTTCGGAGCTCCTCCCCATGAAGTCCTCGTTATTGCGCACGTCATTGCTGTGCCTGTTCCTGCTCGGCGTGGGCGCCTGCGGCCGCAAGGAAAAAGCGCCAGCAAAGATGCCGCCGCCGGATGTCGGCGTCATCACGGCACAGCCACAGAGTTCGCCGCTGACGCGTGCTCTGGTGGGGCGCCTTTCCGCCTTCCGCAGTGCTGACGTGCGGGCGCGCGTAGCGGGCGTGCTGCTCAAGCGGAACTACGAGGAAGGTACCGATGTCAAGCGCGGCCAACTGTTGTTCCAGATCGACCCCGCTCCGCTGAAGGCTGCGCTGGACGCGGCCCAGGCGGCACTGGCCCAGGCTCAGGCGACCTACACCAACAACAAGGTCACCGCTCAGCGCACCCACGAGCTGGCGCCCAAGGGTTACGTCTCGAAGTCCGCGGTGGACAATGCCGACGCCGCCGAGCGCACGGCGGGGGCGGCCGTGCAGGCCGCCCGCGCCAACGTGGAGAGCGCGCGCATCAATCTGGGCTACGCCAACGTGACCGCACCAATCTCCGGCCGCGCCGGGCAACAACAGGTCACCGAAGGCGCCCTGGTCGGCAGCGGCAGCGCCACCTTGCTCGCCACCATCGACCAGATCGACCCGCTGTATCTGAACTTCACGCTAAGCGTGAGTTCGCTGGACCAGATGCGCCAGGCTCAGGATGAGGGCAATGTCACCCTCGCCGGGCAGAACAAGGCCAGCGTGCAGATCACGCTTCCCGACGGCAGCAAGTATGCCCGGCCCGGCACCGTGGATTTTTCCGCCGCCGCGGTCAATCCGGCCACCGGCTCGGTCGACCTGCGCGCCACCGTGCCCAATCCCGATCACAGCCTGCTGCCGGGCATGTACGTGACGATGAAGGCAAACCTCGGCCAGCAACACCATGTCTTCCTGATCCCGCAGCAGGCGGTGCAGCGCGATACCGCAGGCGCCTATGTCATGGCCGTGGGCGCCGACAACAAGATCGTGCGCAAGGGCGTCACCACCAACGACATGCGCGGCAGCGACTGGGTCGTCAACGATGGCCTCCAGGCCGGCGACAAGATCGTGGTGTCCGGCATCCAGAACGTCAAGGAAGGCGAACCGGCCAAACCAAGCCCCTGGCGCGACGTGCCCGCCGGCGCGACATCCTCGGCGAACGCGCCGAGCCCTGCTGCATCCGCCAAGTAACGGAGCGCAGAACATGCCGAATTTCTTCATTGACCGCCCGATCTTCGCGTGGGTGGCCGCCATCCTGATCTCGCTGGGCGGGGTGCTGGCCATCCTGAACCTGGGCGTGGAGTCGTACCCGAACATCGCCCCGCCTTCGGTGACGGTGAGCGCCACTTATCCGGGCGCCAGCGCCGACACCACCGAGAAAACCGTCACCCAGGTGATCGAACAGCAGCTCACCGGCATCGACCACCTGCTTTATTTCAACTCGTCGTCCAGCGCCAATGGTCGCGCCAGCATCACGCTCACCTTCGAGACCGGCACCGACCCCGACATCGCCCAGGTGCAGGTGCAGAACCAGGTGGCGCTCGCCACGCCGCGCCTGCCCTCGGAAGTGACCCAGCAGGGCGTGGTGGTGGCCAAGGCCAACGCGGGCTTCCTGATGGTAGTGGCGCTGGCCTCGACCAACCCGAACATCGACCGCAACCGCCTCAACGACATTGTCGGCTCGCAAGTGCTCGACCAGATCTCCCGCGTGCCCGGTGTCGGCAGCACGCGCCAGTTCGGTGCCGAGTACGCCATGCGCATCTGGCTCAATCCCGACAAGCTGCACGGCTACAACCTTTCCGCCAGCCAGGTGCTGGCGGCCGTGCAGGCACAAAACGTGCAATTCGCGGCAGGTGCGCTCGGCGCCGATCCGGCTGTGCCTGGCCAGGAGTTCAGTGCTTCGGTTTCCACCGAGGGGCGATTTACCACGCCCAAACAGTTTGAAAACATCATCCTGCGCGCCAACTCCGACGGCACCGTCGTCACGCTAGGCGACGTGGCGCGGATCAGCTTCGGCCCCCAGAATTACGGTTTCGACACCCAGTTCGACGGCAAGCCGATCGGCGCCTTCGCGATCCAGCTGCTGCCAGGTGCCAACGCGCTGAACGTAGCCAAGGCCGTACGCTCGAAGATGGACGAGCTGGCGCCGAGTTTTCCGCCCGGCGTGACGTGGTTCAGTCCGTACGACAGTACCGAGTTCGTGACCATCTCGATCAATGAAGTGGTGCACACGTTGATCGAGGCAATCATCCTGGTATTCCTGGTGATGCTGCTGTTCCTGCAGAACATCCGCGCCACCATCATCCCCACTCTGGTCATCCCGGTCGCGCTGCTTGGCACATTTCTGGGCATGCTGGCGCTGGGCTTTTCGATCAACCAGCTGACCCTGTTCGGCATGGTGCTGGCGATCGGCATCGTGGTCGATGACGCGATCGTGGTGATCGAGAACGTCGAACGCATCATGACCGAGGAAAACCTCCCGCCCAAGGAGGCCACGCGCAAGGCCATGGGCCAGATCACCGGCGCGGTGGTGGCAATCACGGTCGTGCTGGCGGCGGTGTTCGTCCCGTCGGCGCTGCAGCCGGGCGCCTCGGGCATCATCTACAAGCAGTTCGCGCTGACCATTGCGGTGTCGATGGGGTTTTCTGCGTTCCTCGCGTTGTCATTCACGCCCGCGCTTTGCGCCAGCTTCCTGCAACCCGCGCAAGACAAGAAGAAAAACGTCCTGTTCCGCAAGTTCAACGAACTCTTCGACAAGGCCACACACACCTATGTGGGTCATGTCGGCGGCGCCATCAGCCATGGACCACGCTGGATGATCGCGTTCGTGCTGGTGGCGATCCTGGGTGGATTCCTCTACACCCGCCTGCCCGGCAGTTTCCTGCCCGAGGAGGACCAGGGCTACGCGTTGTCGGTCGTCCAGCTGCCCCCGGGTGCCACCAAGCAGCGCACCACCGAGGTGATGAAGCAGATGCGGGACATCCTGGACAAGGATCCTGCGGTGGCCGGGGTGATGCAGATCACCGGCTTCAGCTTCATCGGCGCGGGCGAAAATACCGGCATGGCGTTCATCAAGCTCAAGGACTGGGCCAAGCGCGACGTCACCGCCGCCGAGTTCATCCAGCGGGCCAACGGGCAATTGCACCGGATCCGCGATGCGCGGATCTTCGTGAACAACGTTCCCACGGTGCAGGGACTGGGCCAGTTTGGCGGTTTCGACATGTTCCTGCAGGATCGCAGGGGCGCAGGTCGCGACGCGCTGAACAAGGCGCGCGACACACTGGTCGCGAAGGCCAACCAGGACCGTAGCCTCACTGGCGTACGCCCGAACGCGCTGGAGGACTCTCCGCAGCTGCAGCTGGACGTGGATCGCGTGCAGGCGCAGTCGATGGGCTTGTCAGTCGGCGACATCTACAACGCGATCGGGCTGATGCTGGCGCCGGTCTATGTCAACGACTTCACCTACGGCGGGCGTATCAAGCGCGTCATCATGCAGGCGGACGCGCCCTACCGCATGGGCCCCGAAGCGCTGCAGCACATCTACACCCCGAGTTCGCAAACCAACAGCGACGGCACGCCGGAAATGATTCCGCTGGCCAACGTAGTGCATGCGAAGTGGGACATGTCCTCCCCGTCACTGACCCGATACACCGGTTATGCGGCGGTCGAGATCGTCGGCTCGCCCGCACCCGGACATGCCTCGGGTGAGGCGATGGACGAGATGCAGAAAATTGTCCGCAACGACCTGCCGCAAGGCTTCGGTTACGACTGGACCGGGCAGTCGTACCAGGAAATGTTGTCCGGCAACGCCGCCACTCTGCTGATGGTGCTGTCGATCTTCATCGTGTTCCTGGCCTTGGCCGCATTGTACGAAAGCTGGTCGATCCCGGTGGCAGTACTGCTTATCGTGCCGCTGGCACTCCTGGGCACCGTGGTGTTCACCCTGCTGCGCGGACTTCCCGACGACATCTATTTCAAGATCGGCCTGATCACGGTGATTGGCCTGGCCGCGAAGAACGCGATCCTGATCGTGGAGTTCGCAGTCGCCGAACAGAAGGCCGGGCGCACGCTGCGCGAGGCGACGGTCGACGCCGCCCGCTTGCGCCTGCGACCCATCCTGATGACGTCGCTGGCGTTCATGTTCGGTGTCTTCCCGTTGTTCATCTCCAGCGGTGCGGGCGCCAATGCACGGCACGCGATCGGCACTGGGGTGATCGGCGGCATGCTGTTTGCCACCTTCCTCGGCGTGCTGCTGATCCCGGTGTTCTACGTGGTGGTGCGGCGCCTGCTCGGCGACAGGCTGGACGGCGACACACCGCCGCCCGCGTCGACACACGGCGGCATGCAGTCATTCGATTCCGATCCGCGTCGTGGCGCGTGATTCATCGATCAGCAAGGGTAGAAGTTCGCTCGTGTTCGGTACTCGGAAGGGCACAGCCCGCGAGCGATAGGCTACTTGACGATCATCCACTGGCATCAGCCCAGTCCTGGCTCTGCACGCGCGATCACCAGCCGCTGGATCTCGCTGGTGCCTTCGTGGATTTCGGTGATTTTTGCATCATGGTTGAGCGTTCCAGAGAGTGGCGCCGGAGGCAACACGCGGGAGCGCGGCCCACTGGCGTCAGCGCAGGCCCGTCTCTGCACGCGCGATCACCAGTCGCTGGATCTCGTGGTGCCGTCGTGGATTTCGGTGATTTTTGCATCTCGGTTGAGCGTTCCAGTGAGTGGTGCCGAAGGCGACACACTGGAAGCGCGGCCCACCGGCGTCAGCGCAGCCCTGTCTCTGCACGCGCGATCACCAGACGCTGGATCTCGCTGGTGCCTTCGTAGATTTCGGTGATTTTTGCATCTCGGAAGTAGCGCTCCAGGGGCATTTCCTTCGAATAGCCCATGCCGCCGTGGATCTGCACCGCCTGGTGGCTGATCCACATCGCAGCCTCCGAGGCAGTGAGCTTGGCCACCGCAGCCTCGGTACCGAAGCGACCACCGTTTTTTTCGGCCTCGCCCTTGGTCCATGCGGCGCGCAAGGTGAGCAACAGGGCCGCGTCGAGCTTGCATTTCATGTCGGCAATCTTGGATTGGGTCATCTGGAACGTACCGATCGGGTGCCCGAACGCCTTGCGATCCCGCGACCATTGCAGGGTCGCCTCGTAAGCCGCGCGGGCGATGCCGACGGCCTGCGAGGCGATACCGATGCGACCGGCATCCAGCACGCCCATCGCGATCGAGAAACCCTTGCCGGCGGCACCCAGCAGGTTCTGCTTGGGCAGCACGTAATCGGTGAACTCGATCTCGCAGGTCGCCGACGCGCGGATACCGAGCTTGGGCTCGGTCTTGCCCGCATGGAAACCCGGCAACTGCGTATCGACGATGAATGCCGACACGCCCTTGGCACCGATGCCCGGCGTGGTGATCGCAAACAGCACGATGTAGCGCGCCACCGGGCCGGAGGTGATCCAGCTCTTCTTGCCATTGATCACCCAGTCGCCGTTCGCGTTCTTCGTGGCGCGGGTATGCATCGCCGAGGCATCCGAACCGGACTGCGGTTCGGTCAGCGCGTAGGCGCCAATCGCTTCACCGGTGGCGATCGCGCGCACGTAAGTCTGTTTCTGTTCCTCGGTGCCGTGCTTGAGGATGCCGTTGCAGAACAGCGAATTGTTCACCGACATGATCGTCGAGGTCGCCGCATCGGCCGCGGCAATTTCGATCACTGCCAGAGAGTAGGCGATTGAATCCATCCCGGCGCCGCCATACTCCTCGGGAACCTCGATGCCCATCAGGCCGAGCTGGCCCATCTCACGGATATTCTCCAGCGGAAACTCTCCCTTGGCATCGAGTTCAGCCGCTACCGGCACGATGCGCTTTTGCGCAAAGTCGCGGGCAATCGACTGGATCGACAGCTGGTCTTCAGTAAAGCTGAAATCCATGAGGGAGCTCCGGCGCAGGGGAAAGCCGGCCATTTTACCCGTACTGGCAGTAGTCGCGCGTGAGCGGATCTTCATCTGCCGGGAAGAGGCATGGCGACCTGGATTGACTAGCTCCGTAGGCAGAATCCAGACCGATACTGCGCTGCACGCCCCCACGCAACCATCCGCGGTCCGGAACTCGCTTGACGCGCCGCGTCATCAGACCTAGCCTTGTCATCTTTCTCTCGCGATAAAAAGATAAGAAGACATCCACTGATGGATCTTGCCACCACCTCAAGCGTGCTCCGCCTGCTTGCCGACCCTACGCGCGTGCGCCTGCTGGCGCTGCTCGAGCGCGAAGAGTTGACCGTGGCCGAGCTGGCTTCGGTGCTGCACCTGGCGCAGCCTCGCGTGTCGACCCATCTGGCCAAATTGAAGGAGGCCGGCCTGGTTCGCGACCGCCGTGCCGGCGTATCGGCCTATTACCGCGCCAACAACGAAGGTGACGAAGCGCAGCACGATCTGCTGGTCTCGTTGCGCGCCAGCATCGACGATGCATTGCTGCGCGAGGACGCCGCACGTCTGCCCGACGTGCTTGCCAACCGCGCCCGCGAGGAAGGTTGGGCGGACACGGTTGCTGGCGACATGGAGCGTCATTACTCGCCTGGTCGGACCTGGGAAACCCTGGGCCGTTCGCTGCTGCAGTTGCTGGAAACCGGCGACGTGCTTGACATCGCCTCCGGTGACGGCATCACGGCCGAACTGCTGGCGCCGCACGCGCATTCGATCGTCTGCGTCGACTCCAGCGAGCGCGTGGTCGAAGCGGCCGCGAAGCGTCTGAAGGCATTCACCAACGTGCGCGTGAGCCAGGGCGACATGCATGCACTTGAACTGGGCGAGCAACGTTTCGATCTGGTGCTGATGCTGCATGCGCTCACCTATGCCGAGCATCCGGCGCGAGCCGTGACCGAGGCGGCGCGCGTCCTGCGCCCCGGCGGCCGCTTGCTGGCGGTCACCCTGGGTCAGCACGACCACCGTGCCGTGGTCGAACCGTTCGACCACCGCAACCTCGGTTTCAGCAGTGCGCAGCTTGACGGTCATGCACGCGCTGCTGGACTGGAAGTGCTGAGCTGCAATCGGCTCAGCCGCGAGCGCAAGGCGCCGCATTTTGAAGTGATCAGCCTGCTGGCGCGCAAGCCAGCCTGACTCCTGTTTTCGTGGATTTCGTGAAAGGATTTGCAATGAGTACACTGCCCTGGCTCCACCCCGATCGTGTCGCCCTGCTTGAACAGGCGCTGCGTCAGCGCATCCTGATCATCGACGGCGCCATGGGCACCATGCTGCAGGCCCATGAACTGGATGAAACCGGCTTCCGCGGAGAACGCTTCGAACACGGCCATGACGGCCAGGCGCACAACCACGCTGGCGAATGTGACCTGAAGGGCAACAACGACCTGCTCTCGCTGACCCGGCCGGAGATCATCCGGGGCGTGCACGACGCCTATCTGGAGGCGGGCGCCGACCTGGTCGAGACCAACACCTTCAATTCCACCCGGATCAGCCAGGCGGATTACAAACTGCAGCACTTGGCCGGCGAATTGAATCTCGCCGGCGCCCGGCTCGCCCGCGCCGCCTGCGACGCGATGACGGCCAGGACGCCGGAGCAGCCACGTTTCGTGATCGGCGTGCTCGGACCCACCAGCCGCACCGCGTCCCTGTCACCGGACGTCAACGACCCGGGATTCCGCAACGTGACGTTCGAGGATCTGGTGGATAACTACACCGAGTCCGCCCACGGCCTGATCGATGGCGGGGCCGACGTGCTCATGGTTGAAACGATTTTCGATACGCTCAATGCGAAGGCGGCGTTGTTCGCGCTAGGCGAGCTGTTCCACCAGCGTGGCGCGCGCGTGCCGCTGATGATCTCCGGCACCATCACCGATCGCTCTGGCCGCACGCTTTCCGGACAGACCGCCGAGGCGTTCTATTATTCGGTGCGTCATGCCCGGCCCCTTTCGGTGGGCTTCAACTGCGCGCTCGGCGCCGAAGACCTGCGCCCGCACATCCAGACGCTGGCCGATCGGGCCGACTGCCTGGTCAGCACGCATCCCAACGCCGGCCTGCCCAATGCATTCGCCGAATACGACGAGACTCCCGAGCACATGGCGGGCGTGATTGGTGCCTTCGCCCGCGAAGGCCTGCTCAACCTGGTCGGCGGCTGCTGCGGCACCACCCCGGCCCATATCAAGGCGATTGCCGCGGCGGTGCGCGAATATGCACCGCGCGCCCTGCCCTCCACCATTGAAACAGAGGCCGCCTGACATGACACACACTCGACTGTCCGGCCTCGAACCGCTTGTCATCACGCCCGACCTGTTGTTCATCAACATTGGTGAACGCACCAACGTCACCGGCTCGGCACAGTTCAAGAAACTGATCAAGGAAGACCGCTACGACGAAGCGGTCGAGGTCGCCCGCCAGCAGGTGGCCAACGGCGCCCAGGTGATCGACATCAACATGGACGAGGGCCTGATCGACTCCGAGGCTGCAATGACGCGCTTCGTCAACCTGATCTCGTCCGAGCCGGATATTGCGCGCGTGCCGTTCATGATCGACTCGTCCAAATGGACCGTCATCGAGGCCGGCCTGCGCTGCCTGCAGGGCAAGGGCATTGTCAATTCGATCTCCATGAAAGAGGGCGAGGCGGAATTTCTCGAACATGCACGCAAGGTGCGCCAGTACGGCGCCGCCGCGGTGGTGATGGCGTTCGACGAGGCAGGCCAGGCGGACACGATCGAGCGCAAGGTGACCATTTGTGAGCGCGCGTACAAGTTGCTCACCGAAACGCTGGATTTCCCGCCCGAGGACATCATCTTCGACCCGAACATCTTCGCCATCGCCACCGGGATCGAAGAACACAACAATTACGCAGTGGATTTCATCGAAGCTGCCCGGGAGTTGAAGAAACGCTTTCCCGATTGCCACATCTCCGGCGGCGTCTCCAACGTCTCGTTCTCGTTCCGCGGAAACAATATCGTGCGCGAGGCGATTCACTCCGTCTTCCTGTTTCACGCGATCCGTGCCGGCATGGACATGGGTATCGTCAACGCCGGTGCGCTGACGATCATGGACGATATCGACCCGCCGCTGCGCGAGCGCGTCGAGGACGTGGTGCTGAACCGTCGCGAGGATGCCACCGAACGCCTGCTGGAGATTGCCGACAACTACAGGGGCAAGCGCGGCGCCGCCGAGGTCGAGACTCTGGCCTGGCGCGAGAAGGACGTACGCGAGCGACTCAGTCACGCACTGGTACATGGCATCGACCAATTCGTGGTGGAGGACACCGAAGAAGCACGCCAGCTTTCGACCCGGCCGCTCGATGTGATCGAAGGCCCGCTGATGGACGGCATGAACGTGGTTGGCGACCTGTTCGGCGCCGGCAAGATGTTCCTGCCGCAAGTAGTGAAATCCGCGCGCGTAATGAAGAAGGCTGTGGCCTACCTGCTGCCCTACATCGAGGCGGAGAAACTGCGCACCGGCGACACCGCCAAGAACAACGGCAAGATCGTGATGGCCACGGTCAAGGGCGACGTGCACGACATCGGCAAGAACATCGTGGCCGTGGTGCTTCGCTGCAACAACTTCGAGGTGATCGACCTGGGCGTGATGGTGCCGGCGCAGAAGATCCTGGAGACTGCGATCAGCGAAAAAGCCGACATGATCGGACTGTCCGGCTTGATCACGCCATCGCTGGAAGAAATGGGCAACGTGGCCAAGGAAATGCAACGGCGGGACTTCCACATCCCGTTGCTGATCGGTGGCGCCACCACCTCGCGCGCGCACACCGCACTCAAGATCGAGCCGCATTACAAGTCCGGCACGGTGTGGGTGAAAGACGCCTCGCGTGCCGTCGGCGTGGCGCAATCGCTGGTCAGCAAGGACCTGGTCAAGAGCTTTCTGGACAAGATCCGGCGCGAATACGCCGACGTGCGCGAGCGTCATCGCAACCGTGGCCCGGGCAAGAAACTGGTGTCGCTGGAACACGCCCGCGCGCACCGCTACAGCTGCGACTGGGCCGGTTACGAGCCGCCGCAGCCCAGGCAGCCCGGCGTCACGGCATTCGACGATTACGACCTGAACGTGATCCGCCAGTACATCGACTGGACGCCGTTCTTCCAGGCCTGGGAACTGGCCGGCCATTATCCTGCCATCCTCACCGACGCCGTGGTCGGCCCGCAGGCCAGCGAACTGTTCGCCGACGCCCAGGCGATGCTGGACAAGATCATCGCCGAGAAGTGGCTGACCGCCCGCGCCGTCATTGGCCTGTGGCCGGCAGCGAACATGATGGACGACGTGGAGGTCTACACCGACACCAGTCGTACCGAACGCCTCGCCACGTTGTGCAGCCTGCGCCAGCAGGCCGACAAGCCACCCGAACGTCCCGACCTGTGTCTGGCCGACTTCATCGCGCCGAAGGAATTCAACAAGCCCGACTGGATCGGCGGCTTTGCCGTCACCGCCGGGCTGGGCATCGAGCCACATCTGAACCGCTTCCTGGCCGACTACGACGACTACTCCTCGATCATTCTCAAGGCGCTGGCCGATCGGCTCGCCGAGGCCTTCGCCGAGCACATGCATGAACGCGTGCGCAAGGAGTTCTGGGGCTTTGCCCCTGACGAGGCGCTGGCCAACGATGCGCTCGTCGCCGAGAAATACCGCGGCATCCGCCCGGCACCGGGCTATCCGGCCTGCCCCGAACACACCGAGAAGGCCACCTTGTTCGAACTGCTTGATGTCACCCGCAACACCGGCATCGAACTGACCGAGGGTTTCTCGATGTACCCCGCCGCAGCTGTGTCCGGCTGGTATTACTCGCACCCGGACAGCCAGTATTTCGTGGTTGGCCGACTGGGCAAGGATCAGGTGGCGGACTATGCCAAACGCAAAGGCTGGACCCTGGCCGAAGCGGAGCGCTGGCTCTCGTCCAATCTCGATTACGAGCCGGAATAGTCAGGCAAGATATCCATCAGTACAGCGTCACGCCGTCGCGTCGCCAGTCAGGCTGTTCTTTTGATGGCGCAGATGCACGATCAGATTGTAGACCGAGACGAATACAGGAAAGAAATTTGACAGGATACCGACCGAGTCGTTCTTGCCGAAGATGAAGTAGGCCAGCAACAGCACGCTGCCGCAGACGGACAGCCACCAGAACGCCAGCGGCATCACCACGCGCTTGTATTTGCGCGTGTAGTACAACTGCACGAACCAGCGACTGGTGAACATCAAGGTGCCCGCAAAGCCCACGATCTTCCAGGGTGTCAACTCGAACTGCTGCAGCGCGTGGATGATGTGAAGGAGTTGATTGCTGAGAAAATCCATGGCGGCATGCTTTGGCGGTGATAAACCGCGAGTCTAGCAAGCGCGCCAAGCCGCCAGTCTGTCCATGAACACTGCCACCAGGACGCCCATTGACCAGCAATGTGTCTGGTCCTAAAATCACGCGTTCATTACAGCGGGCGGTTAGCTCAGCGGTAGAGCACTGCCTTCACACGGCAGTGGTCGCAAGTTCGATCCTTGCACCGCCCACCAATGATTACCAAGACAAAGGGCCCGGCATCGCCGGGCCCTTTGTCTTGAACGGGCACGGTGTTTGCGACGCAGACCCGGGATCTACCCATCCACGACCATTTGGGGACGCTCCTCGTCAAGCACTTGTCTGGTAAGCAGCGCAAGGAATGCCTCGCGTTGGCGACGGTAGGTCAGATCTGACGGGCCGGCCGATGCCGCCACGTGCATTGCCTCGTGCGCGGCGCCCAGGGCGGCGTTGAGTTTCGCCTCGTGCAGGTATTCGCCGGGGTCGCAGCTCTCCTGCGCATGCCGCGTCCAGAACGCCCGCTCGGGCGGCAACGCGATGAACTGCTCTTCCCAGCACAGTTCACCGGCAAGCGCGCCCAACGCGGTCTTCGGCGCGCCGCCGTTCCGTTGAGGCTCGTGCCGGGCCAGCCACGGCTGGACGGCGTCAAGAGGCATGGGCCGGGCCAGCGCATAGCCCTGACCAAAATCCGCCCCCAGGATCATGGCCGCCTCGATCAAGCCAGGCGATTCCAACCCTTCGACCACCACTTCAAGGTGCAGCTCGTGCCCGATCCGGATCAGTTGGCGAATGAAACGCAAGGTGCCCAACGGGTCCTGGCGCACCTGGAGCACGATCGCCTGGTCGATCTTGATGCGGTCGAAGGGCCATTGCCGCAGACGGATCAGGGAGCTGTAACCGGCCCCCAGGTCATCCTCGACCAGGCGCACGCCGAGCGCCTGGAGCGACTGCACGCCAGGATCTGCCAGCAACGCGGCATGCTCGGTACCGATCGGGGATTCGAGTATCTCCAGCAGCAACGCGTGGGCCGGGCAACCGCTACTTTGGATGACGGCCGCCGCCACGTCGGCGTAGCGCGAATCCTCCAGCGCGACCGCCGGGGTATTTACCGACATGTCCAGCGTGAAGCCAGCTTTTCGCAGCGCTTCGCGGCAAGCGGCAGCCTGGGCCAAACCCTGACGAAACAGCACGAGCAAGTCGTCGGCACCCAGCGCCGGAAGGAACCGCAACGGGGAGAGCAAGTCTCCGTTGTCGTCGCGCAGACGCGCCAAGGCCTCGAACTCGGTGATCCGGCCATCGGCCAGCCGCATCAACGGCTGGTAGTGCATCTGCAAGGCGTCGGTGGCGATCGTCGCCCGCCAGCGCTCGCGTACGGCGAACGGCAGCAACTCGGTACCCTGACGCGCAGGCGCCAGGCGTGCCAGGGCCAGGTCGAGTACCGACTTGATCTGCTCCAGGAACGCCTGCTGGTCCTCACTCTGAAAGCCCCCGGGATAGGGGCTGTACAACGACAGCACGACCACGGGGTTGGAAGGCGATGGACACAGCGGAATGGACACGCTGGAAATCACCCCGAGACGCAATGCCACTTCGCGCCAGCCGATCATGACCGGATCGCTGCCATAGTGCGCGCAGCGCTGGATCGTCGCCGTGCGCCAGGCGCGCCCACTGGGGCCGCCACCCTCCGCATGACCGCTATCCACGCGTATCGGCAAGGCCTGGCCGGCGCTCACCTCGCGCATGAAGACGGTGAAAACGTGACCCGCCACAGCCTCGTAGGTCAATCGCCCGGACGAATCAGGACGGCCTGCCGAACAGGCGCTGATTTCCTGATGCGACTCCAGGATATCCACCACGCCCTGGATGAGCTCCACATAATTCTCCGCCGACCACGCCAGTGCATTGAGCCGCGCCAGCAAGGCCACGCGCGACCGCTGCAGCGTGCGCATGCTTTCCAGTTGCCATTGGCGTTCGGCTCCGAGTCTCTGCAGCAACACGTGCAGGGCGCGCTGGTCTGCCTGGATCAGGTTGGTTGAAAGGCTTTCGCGCAACAGCTCGATCGCCTCCAGCAGCCAGACTTCCTCCAGCCCGCAGGAAGCATGGAACCGGCCGGTGCGCAACGCACGCGCGCGGTGGTCCGCCGGTTCGAGACCTGGTGACGTCAACACCTGCAGGTGCTGCAACAAGTGACCTTTGAGTACGCGGAATTCTCCTTCGGGAAGTACCCCGAAGAGCCGGCCAATTCCCTCGTGTCCGAGCAGCGCGGAGCAGAAGCTATCCACGACAGCCGACAATCGCGGCAACCAGGCCTGGCGGCAATCGCCCAGGATGGCAGCGGCCTGCACACCATAGGGCGGTACATTCCCGTCCGGCTCAACGGTCGCGTCCAGTGCACCATCAGGCGAGGCCATGGTCCACCAGCTCGCCCGATGCAGTTTGCGCGATTTCACCTGGTACATCGCCTGATCGGCCCTGCGCAGCAACTGCTCACCGCTGGCAGGCGCATCGCTGGAATACATGGCGATGCCCAGGCTGGCACAGACCGGAAGCACCTTGCCGTCGATCGTCACTGGCTGCAGCAGCGTCGTGCCCACGCGCTCCAGCAGCTCGTCAAGATCCGCCTCCTGCTCCAGGTCATCCACCACCAGCACGAACTCGTCGCCGCCCAGCCGGGCCACATAGTCGCTGCCACGCAGCACCTGGCGCAGCCGATCGGCCACCTCGACCAGGATGCGGTCGCCCACGGCATGACCATGGCGGTCGTTGACCGGCTTCAGGTCATCCAGGTCCAGCAGACCCACGGCGAGACGTTTGCCGCGGCGCTGCGCGCGGGTCAGCACGGTATCCAGATGGCGATCGAGCGCGCGGCGATTGGGAAGGCCGGTGAGGTCGTCGTGCGAGGCCAGGTAGGTCTGCCGTTCCTGCTCCTGCAGCAGGGCATGGCGCTGCGCGTGTTGCCGCAATGCAAGTCCGGCAGCCTCGGCAATCTCATCGAGCAAACGGCACATTTCGTCGTCGAAGGCGTCCACCTCGGTGGTCAGCACGACAAACACCCCTGCCGGCACCTGCGTCACATCGACCGTGTCGTCCGGCAGGGCAAACAGCGGCCAACATCCTATGGCACCGGCATGCTGCAGCAATTCCTTGCGCCACGGACTTTCCGTGTGCACCGCATTGCCCGGGTGCAGCCTCACCACGGGCTTTGCCTGCATGAAAGCCTGCGTCGGCAGCAGGACGACCGGTCCATCCTCGTGCCGTGGTGGCATTGGCAAGCCACGCACGACGTCAGCGATAGGGCCGACCAGTGCCGCCCGCCGCAGCATGCCGTCGGTGCCATCAGCGACCAGCACGTCGACGGCGGCGGCACCGGCGATATCGGCCAGGGCCCGAGCGAGGGTGCGATAGACCGCCTCCGGATCGGGCTGTTCGAGCAGCGCCCTCTGGATCGTGCGCTGCGCATCGCGGTAACGGCTCATGCGCGTGCTGCGTTCCAGCAATACCTGGTGATCCCAGAACCGGCCAAGCTCGTCGACCAGACGTTGCGCCCAGTCCAGCAGTTCCTCACCGAGCGCCGGTTCGCCCTCGCGGGAATAGGTGGCCAACACCAGTTGACCGTCGTCATAAGTGCGGGTCACCGCCACGATGCAGGCACCGAAACCGTGCCGGCGCGCGGCATCGCGCCACGGCCCAAACTCCACCGCATCGACCATGGTGGCGCGCGCACGCCCCTCACGCAACACGATCCCCACGGGTCCGCGCCCTTCCGTCTCGCACTCATCGCTGCTCAGCCGCAGCGTCGATACGTAGGCTTTCGCCGGTCCTGCTGCGGCCAGCATGTCGACCGCAGTGGCGCCGGCCTCCCGCCGTCCGATCCACACCAAGGGCAGATCCATGGTGGCCGCAAGGATGCCACTGACATCCAGCAGGACCTGCCGGCGATCATGGCCGGGTGCGGAACGCAGCAAGTTCAGAGTCTCAGCCACGCTTCGATAAAAGCGTTCACGCAGCTCACCCGGGACTCGTTGCGGACTCAACATCAACTTCCCGCCTCTCCTCGCAAATCGTGGAGCGTCCCGCCAGCCTTGCCATCCATTCACTCGGTCACCAGTCGGGGCGCCAGTGAGCCAGACCGGACACCGCGGTCAGTCTGTCGGTCAGGTCGGGCTCGAACGCGTCGCTGGCAGGCAGCCTACCTGAAATTGCCGCCGTCCATTACCCGCGACATGCATACTCTGCGCCGGCCAGCACAGGGAGCCTGACGTCCATGCGGTTTGCCGATGGAGCGTCCCGTCGGCGATGGGGCATCACCCGACATCCGGTGGCCGACGGCCCCCGTTTTGCTCCTCCAGGAGAGCCCGCTCAACCAGAAGGGAAAAGAACTGATCGCGGTGCCGGCCATAATCGGGATCAAACGGTCCATTCGCAGCCGCTTCGAGCATGCCCTGGTGACTGCCGAGCAAAGCGCCGGCTGCGTGAGGGGTCCTGTGCAGATATTCTCCGACCATGCCGGACCGCACACGCCTGTCACGCGACCAGGGCTCGTCGAACAGTTCGACGAAACGCTCCTCCCAACGCAGCGCGCCGGCAAGCGCACCGAGCGCGCTGCGCGGTAATGCGTTCTGTTCGCGCAAGCTGAAGGCTGCCAGCCAATGCGACAGGGTCTCCGGCGGCATCGGGTGGGCGAGTGCGAAACCCTGACCGAAATCGGCGCCGAGAATCGATGCCGCCTCGACCATGCCGGGCGACTCCAGTCCCTCGACCACGATCTCCATCGACAAATCATGGCCAGCCCGGATCAGCCGGCGGACCAGGCGCAGTGTGCCCAACGGGTCCAGCCTGACCTGGGCGATGATCGCCTGGTCGATCTTGATGCGATCGAACGGCGACTGGCTCAGGCGCGCCACAAGGCTGCGGCTCAGCGCCATGTCATCCTCGAGCAGGTGCCGATCCAGCGACTTGAGCGACTGCACCCCGGTCTCCGCCAACAGTGCCCAGCATCCCGTGCCATTGGCCGGTTCGAATGCCTCGAAACGCAGCGAGCCCACCGGGCATCCGCTCGCCTTCAGGATCGTCTCTACCGTACGCCCATAACGGGCATCACGCAGTGCGGCAGCCGGTACGTTGATGGACATGCCAAGCACCAGGCCGCTACGCGCCAGCGACTGCCGACACGCAACGGCCTGGATTACACCATCGCGGAACAGCCGCATCAGTCCCGCGGCGCCCAGCGCCGGCAGGAAGCTGGCAGGCAGTTGGAGCGCACCCGGGCCATCGAGAAGGCGGGCCAGCGCCTCAAACCCGGCCACCTCGCCATCGGCCAGTCTGATCATTGGCTGGTAATGCATGCGCAGTGCACCGCCGGCCAGCAGGCTGCGCCAGCGCTTGCGCACGAACGCCGGCAGCAATGCGGCAAGCTGGCGTTGGGGTGCCAACCGTACGAGGGCCAGCTCCAGCACCATCTTGATCTGGGTGATGAATGATTGTTGACTCTCGCCCCGGAAGCCCCCGGCATGCGGGCTATACAACGCGAGCATCGCCACCGGCTGCCGCGGCGGCAGGCACAGCGCGATGGCAACGTGCGAAACGATGCCGTGTCGCATGGCGGTACCGCGCCACGCCGCCGTGGCGGGATTGAGCCCATAGTGGGCACAGCGCTCGATGCCACCCGTCCGCCACGCGCGCCGCAACGGCTCGTCGTCGTCTGTGCTTTCACGATGCAGCTGGATCGCTGGCGCGACGCCACGGTTGGTAATGCGCAAGTATTCCGCGGGCACTGCCCCAGCCACCAGCTCGTGGATCAGCTCGCCATGGATATCGGGGCGGACCACCGCGCAGGCGACCACTTCCTCATCGGCTGCCAGCGCGTTGAGCACACTCTCCAGCAATTGCAGGTAATCGTGGGCCGCCCATGCGGCGGTGTGGATCCTGGCCAGGACCAGGTCGCGGCGACGCTGCAGGGCGCGCATGCCGTCCAATTGCCATTGCTGCTGCATGCCCAGGCGCTGCTGCACGATCGCCAGTGCACTTCGATTCGCCCTGACGCCGGCCCCCAGGATGTCGGCAAGAATCCCGCGCAACTGTTCGATGGCCTCCGGCACCCACGCCTCTTCCATTCCGCACGCCGCCTGGCTGGCACCCTGCTTGAGCGCCCAGGCATGCTGGGCTTCCAGATCCAGCGCCGGGTAACACAAAGTGTGCAACTGGCGCGCGAGATCCGCCTTGATGGCATCCAGCGCCAGTGGCGGAAGATCTTGAAGCAAGCCGGCAATTCCGGGGTGTTGCTCGAGCGCGCTGCAAAAGCGCTCCACTACCTCGGGCAACTGCGACTGCCAGGTCTCCGCGCACAGTCGCAGCAAGTCAGCGGCCGCCTCGCCATGCGGCGCGAGAACGACACTCTCGCCCGCAGACGCCATCTCGGCGCCGCCCTCCGATCGCGCCACCGCCCACCAATCGGACCGGCGCTGCTTGCGTGTCTTGACGTGGTACATCGCCTGATCCGCAAGCCGGAGCAAATGCTCGCCATTGGCCTGACCATGGGTCGGGTACAGCGCCACCCCGAGACTGACGGTGATTTCGATGCTTGACTCGCCCAGCACGATCGGTCGCTGCAACGACTGCCACAATCTTTCCAGCAGGCCGGCCAGATCGTCCTCGCTGGCCAGATCCTCGAACACCAGCACGAATTCGTCGCCGCCGACTCGGGCCACCGAATCCTCCGAGCGCAAAGAATCGTGCAGTCGTCGCGCCACCTCGACCAGCACGCGGTCGCCCGCTGCATGACCATGGTGGTCATTGATCGGTTTGAGGTCGTCCAGGTCCAGCATGCCGACCGCGACCAGACGCTGATGCCGCGCGGCGCGGGCGAGCGCGCGCTCGAGGTGGTAGTCCAGCGCGCGGCGATTGGGCAGGTCAGTCAGGGCGTCGTGCAGTGCGAGATAGGTCTGGCGCTCCTGCTCCTGGGACAGCGCCTGGTGATGGTGGTACTGGCGCAACGCCAACCCCACCGTGTCGCAGATTTCATCGAGCAGGCGGCGCATGTCGGCATCGAACGCATCGACCTCCGCGGCAGCCAGCAGCAGCACGGCCGCGACACCACGATCCGTCGTCGCCTCGCCGGGTACATCCGAAAAGATCGGCCAGCAGCCGATCGCAGCCATGTCTGCCAGCGGCTCCCGATGCCCAAGTGACGACACATCCGGGTATACCGAAGGCCGCAGCCGCACCACCGGCTCCCCTTCCATGCAGGCCTGGGTGGGCACGGGCGCAGGAGAATCAACGCTATGCGTGGGCGGCTCGCGCAGAGTCCCGATGACTTCGGCCAGGCGCCCGACACTCACCACGCGCCGCAAAGTGTCTCCTTCCGGCACGTAGACGATGACGGCGCTCGCCGCGGCCTCGTCCATCAGGGTATTGGCCAGCGTCAGGTAGATCGCCGCAGGCTCGGGATGGTCGAGCAGTATCCGCTGTATCGTGCGATGCGCATCGCGGTAGCGACTCAGGCGCAGGTTCCGTTCAAGCTGTGCCTGGTCGTCCCAGAATCGGGCCAGTTCGTCAGCCAGCCGTTGCGCCCAGTCAAGCAATTCATCCGTGAGTGCCGGGCCGCCCGCACGCGAATACGCGGCCAGAGCCACTTGACCGCCGTCGGCTGTTCCGGACGCCGCCACGATGAGTGATTCGAGGCCGGGGTGGCGCGCCGCCTCACGCCATTCCGCGTACTCGGAACCGCCGACCGAAGCCAGTTGCGGTCGGCCCTCGCGCAAGGCCACGCCAGCCGGGCCACGCCCACCCGGTTCACGCGGGTCGTCGCTGAGCCGCAGCGCCGCGGCGTACTCTGCCGCGCTACCGGCCGCCACCAGATCGAGCGCGGAGTGACCCGGCTCGCGCCGGCCGATCCACACCAGCGGCAGATCCATGGTGCTGGCAAGTGTTGCAGCCACATCGAGCAAGGCCTGTCGGCGATCGTAATCTGCCGCGGGATGCAACAGGGTGAGCGTCTCCGCCACGCTCTGGTAGAAGCGTTCGCGAAGTTCGCCGTGCTGTCGTTTCCCTTCCTCCGCCGCCATGCCAAATCCTTTCCCAGAACAACTTGCCCCGGCAACCCGCATATCCAGTGAATCGCGCATGGATCAGCCTCGTGCCACTGGGTATCAGGCGAGGCCGCAGAACCGGCCACGGCAGGTTCCCGGCAGATAGTAAAGCAAGATTCAGGCCATCGGTCAGGACTTGCCACAGGCGCGTTGAGAACGGCCTTTCCCCTCGTTTACGCCATCTTTGCGCCCGGCGTTCGGCCGCAAGTAAGGCGTTTTGGGTCACAGTTGGATCGGCAAGGCGCGTCACCCATCGTCACTGGCGCGGGCTCGCTCGTTCATCAACTCGCGCTCGCGGCCGTTGCGGGTCAGGCTCGCCGCGCGCTCGAACTCCAGCCGGGCCTCGTCGCCGCGACCCAGCCTGGCCAGCAGATCACCACGCACCGCAGGCAGCAAGTGGTAGTGCTGCAGGCTCGGCTCGCCCACCAGCGCATCAACCAAGGCCAGGGCCTGTGCAGGACCCGCCGCCATGCTGACGGCCACGGCCCGGTTGAGCTCGACCACTGGCGAGGGCGTGACTCGCGCCAGCACTGCATACAGCGCGGCGATGCGTGACCAGTCGGTATCTGCCGCCGTCGGCGCACGCGCGTGACAGGCTGCGATCTCCGCCTGCAAGGCATGTGAACCGAATTCGCCACCCAGCTTGCGGGCGTTTTCCAATGCGGCCAGCCCGCGGTTGATCAGCAGCCGGTCCCACAGCGCCCGGTTCTGGTCAAGCAGCAGGATCGGATCGCCGTGCGGATCGATGCGTGCGCGGGTCCTTGAGGCCTGGATCTCCATCAGCGCCACCAGGCCATGCACTTCGGGCTCGCGCGGCATCAGGCCGACCAGCACCCGACCCAGGCGGAGCGCGTCTTCGCACAGGCGTGGGCGCATCCAGTGGTCACCGGTCGTCGCGGAGTAGCCCTCGTTGAAGATCAGGTAGATCACCCCCAATACCGAATCCAGCCGCTCGACGATCTCGTCACCGCGCGGCACTTCATAGACGGCCGCAGACTTCGCCAACGTACGCTTGGCACGGACGATGCGCTGGGCGATGGTCGACTCGGGCACGAGGAACGCGCGCGCGATCTCGTCCGTGCTCAATCCGCCGAGCAGGCGCAGGGTCAACGCCACCCGCGCGTCCATGGACAGCAGCGGATGGCAGGCGGTAAAGATCAACCGCAGCAAGTCATCGCCAAAGGGATCATCCAAAGCTGCCACCACCGCCGACTCGGCCGATGCCTGCTCATGCTCCAGCTCGTGCATCAGCTGGGCGTGCTTGCGTTCGAGCAGCTTGTGGCGGCGCAGCCGGTCGATGGCCCGCCGCTTGGCCGTGGTCATCAGCCAGGCGCCGGGATTGTCCGGCACGCCGGACTGCGGCCACTGTTCAAGCGCGACCACCAGCGCATCCTGTGCCAGTTCCTCGGCCAGGCTCACATCGCGCAGCATCCGCGCCAGGCTGGCGATCAGCCGCGCCGACTCGATCCGCCAGACGGCGTCGATGGCACGATGGGTTTCCGTGGTCTCCATGCCCCGGGATGACACCATCCACGCCGCGTGTGCGCAAGACCCCTGGAGTCGGCCATCGCGGCTCTCTCGCTTGCTGGTGCCGCCGGGTGTCTGCAAACGATCAGGTTTTTGCCGCCATCCTGGCACGCAGCCGCTCTTCCTGCTCACGCAGCTCGGGCGTGAATGCGTCGCCGAAGTCCTCCAACTCGAACACCGGACGAATCTCGATCACCGAGTCACCTGCCATCGGATTCGGGCAACGCCTCACCCAGGCAACCGCCTCGTCGAGCGACTTGACCTGCCACAGCCAGAAACCCGCAATCAGCTCCTTGGTCTCGGCGAACGGTCCGTCGACCGCACGACGCTGAGTGCCCGAGAACTGCACCCGCACCCCCTTCGAACTTGGCGTGAGCCCCTCACCGGCGAGCATCACGCCAGCCTTGACCAGCTCCTCGTTGAACTTGCCCATATCGGCCAGCAGCGTCTCGCCCGGCATCACGCCAGCTTCGGAATCGGCCGTAGCCTTGACTATCACCATGCATCGCATCGTCGTGTCTCCTGCGGTCGGGTGCCGGCAGCCGCGCCGGATGCGGGCCCTGTCCAACCGACGAACGAAGGCCACAGGAATCGACACAGCCTTCGCCACGAAAACAAATCTCGGGAGATGCGACTCCGGCTCGTTATGCTGTGGCTCCTGACCCCTGCGAATCCGGCCGTGCCACCACCGACCCTCGACAACCCGGGCCATCTCATCGTCCATCGGGGCAGTCGTACCGAACGCCTGGCTGACGAGCTGGCGCGGCAACTGGAAGCGCAGCGGCCCGCCAATCCACTCGACGCGCAGACCGTGGTCGTGGCGCATCCGGGCCTGCAGCGCTGGTTGCTGGGTCGCTTGGCACGGCGTCCCGGTACAAACGGCGAGCATGGTATCGCCGCCAATTTCGACATGATCCTGCCGTGGCAGTGGTTCGAGCGCAGCGCCCGCCGGGTGCTCGGCGACGAGGCGCTGGTGGGCGGCGCCTGGCGGCATGAGCTGTTGCGCTGGCGCGTGCTGAAGGCGTTGCCCACGCTGAAATCCACCGAAGTCAGCGCCTATCTTGCCGGCGACGACGCCGCCCGTCGGCGCTTCCAGCTGGCCGAGCATCTATCCGGCGTCTATACCCAGTACCTGCTCTATCGGCCGGACTGGATTCTCGCCTGGGAACAAGCCGGCGCGCACGATCGCCACTCGTCCGATCACGGCTGGCAGGCCACGCTGTGGCAGCAACTGCAGGCCGCCGTCCAGCGACCGCACCGGGCGCAGCGCAGTGCAGCCTTGCTCGATGCGCTTGCAACCGAATCGGACCCCTCATCCACACCCCTGCACGTGTTCGGCGTCAGCCACCTGCCGCCGGACGTGCTGCAGGCGCTGCAGGTCACCGCCCAACGCACGCCGGTGCACCTGTATTTCCCCGACCCCTGCCGTGAATACTGGTCGGACCTGCGCAGCCGCCGCTTCCAGTTGAAGCAGAGCGGTGATGCAGAGGCGTTGTACTACGAGATCGGCCACCCGTTGCTGGTGGCGCTGGGGCGCATCGCGCAGGACTTCTGCATCACCCTGGACGAATGCGATGCCGTCGAGTTGCGTGACCCGTTGGACGAAGCCGAACCGTCATTGGAAGCCGACAAATTGCTGGCCCGGCTGCAGTCCAGCATCCGCTGCCTGCAGCCTGATCTGGTCGGCGCGCCAATCCGCGAACGATCCATCGATGCCAGCCAATGGCGGGATCTGCTGGCAACGCGGCGCCACGACGCCAGCCTGCGCGTGCACGCCTGCCACACGCGTTTGCGCGAGCTGGAAGTACTGAAGAATGCCCTGCTGCGTTGCCTTGCCGACTATCCCGACCTGCAGCATCGCGACATCGTGGTGATGGCGCCTGACATCAGCGCCTACGCGCCCTATCTGGCCGCGATCTTCGGCGAGCCGGCGAAGTATCGCGACGAGCCTGCACACGTCCCTTGGCACGTCGCTGATGTGGGCATGTCGCGCACGCACCCGCTGCTGGGCGCGTTTGCCCAGGTGCTCGACCTGGCCGAGAGCCGCTTCACGGTCAGCGCGGTGCTCGACCTGCTTGAGGTACCGGCACTGGCGCGCCGGTTCGCGCTCGACGGCGCCGGACGCGATGCGCTGGAAACCTGGCTGCGTCGTGCCCATGTGGCCTGGGGGCTCGACGCCGCGATGAAGGCCGAAGCCGGCGCCGAAGCCATCGATGCCAACAGCTGGCAGTTCGGCCTGGACCGCATGTATGCCGGCCTGATCGTCGGCGACGATGGCGAGGATCGACTGCTGGACGACATCCTGCCGCTCAAGGGCGTTTCCGGCGGCGCGACCGACGCCTTGGGTCAGCTCGATCGCCTGCTCGGCGAACTGCGCCGCGCCCGCAGCACGTTCGGCGGCGAGCGCCCGCTGGCAGGCTGGAGTGAATGGCTGCTTGAGTTGATCGACGCATTGTTCCTCGCCGATGCACGCGACGAAGCGGAGAACCATGCACTCGATACCTTGCGTCGGCTCGCCGCAGATCTCGGCAACCAGGCCGCGGAGACCGGCCTCACCGCAAACCTGCCATGGAGCGTGGTGCGTGAAGCCCTGCGCGGCGCGCTTGGCGCCGTGCCGGAACGGCAACCCTTCCTGCTCGGCGGGGTGACCTTCTGCGGATTGGTACCGCAGCGATCGATTCCGTTCCAGGTGGTCTACCTGCTCGGCATGAACGAGGGCGAATTTCCGCGCCCGGGCCAGGATGCCGGCATCAATCGGATCCCGCGCCAGCCACGCCACGGCGACCGCGACACGCGCAACGAGGATCGCTACCTGTTCCTTGAAGCGCTCATGTCGGCGCGCGAGGTGTTGCACATCAGCTACATCGGCGAAGGCGTGCGCGATGGCAAACCGCGCAATCCGGCCGCCCCGCTCGCCGAGCTGCTGCAGTTTCTCGACGAGCAACACGGCATTGCCGGCGACGACCAGGCGGACCGGCCCTGGCTGGTGCACCATCCACTGCAACCGTTCGATGCGCGCTACTACGAACGCGCTGCCGACGACCTGCCCCGGCATGACCCGAGGCTGTTCTCCTACGACCCGGCATTCGCGGCCAGCCCGCGCAGCCACGTCGAGCCGCGTTTCCTCGACAGCCGGGCCGCCACGCCCACCAGCAGCACCAACGAAGTCTCCCTGGACGCGCTGCACCGTTTCTGGCGCGAGCCGGCCAAGGCCGCACTGCTGCGCGGCCATGGCATCAGCCTGCAGGCCCTCGACGACGCCGGCTGGCCCGATCGCGAGCCGCTGGAAACCGGCCTTGCACGCATCGAACGTATCGACCGACGGGTGCTGTTCGAGGCACTAGCCAAGGGAACGCACACACTTCCGGAGGAGCCGCCAGTCTGGCTGGCACGTTCGGGCCTGCTCGCCAGCGGCGCGATTGGTGAGCGCAGCTGGAACGAACTGCGCGATCAACTTCAAGTCCTGCTCGACGGCGCACGCCCGTTGTTCGCGGACGGCCGTGCGCAGAGCCTGCCACAGGCGATCGACCTCGACCTTGGTGATGGTTTGCGCCTGACCGGCAACGTGCAGCGGGTCTTTCGCGGCGTCACCGGTGGCCCATTGCTGTTCGACGCGCAACCGGCGCGCACCGCCGGCCTGAAGGATCTGCTTGGTTACTACATCGACTGGGCCGTGTTGCAGCTGAGCATGCCCGGGGTCGTGCGGGGCGAGTACCTCGAACCGGGCAACAAAACGCAGGCCGTGCGCTGCAGCAGCCTGCTGCCACTCGTTCATGCCCAGGATGCCGGACAATTGCGGCATGGCCTGCGCACCCTGATCGGGGCAAGTCGTCGCGCCGAACAGCAGGCGCTGCTGTTCTTTCCGAAGACTGCGCTGGCCTGGGCCAGCGCCGAAGCTGACGATCGGGCGCGCAAGGCCAGGTCCGCCTGGGAAGGCAACGGCTACATCCAGGTCGGCGAGCGCGACTACGCGCCGGGCTATGCCGCCTTGCTGACGCGCGGGCTCGATCTTTTCGACTCCGCCAGCGATGAGCACCGTGCCTTCGTCGCCGCCACCGAAATGGTCTGCCACGTGCTCGACCCGTTGCACGAAGCCCTGCTGAGGGAGTCTCCGCCATGACCGCCTTTGCAGGAGCGCACCCTGTGCGCGATCGGCCGGCGCAACGCGCCCCGGACAAACAGCAAGAGCATCGCGCACAGGGTGCGCTCCTGCAAGAACGGCGGGTGGCATCGTGAGCGCCGCCACGCCACGGCTGGACTGGCGCAAGATGCCCCTGCACGGACGCATCCTGATCGAAGCCAGCGCCGGCACCGGCAAGACCTGGAACATCGGGGTCATCTACCTGCGCCTGCTGCTTGAACATGGCTTGCCGGTCGAAAAAATCCTGGTCACCACCTTCACCGACGCGGCGGCGCAGGAGTTGCGCGAGCGCCTGCGGCGGCGCCTGGTCGAAGTCGAAAGCCTGCTCGAATCCGGTACGCTCGATCCGGCCAGCAAGCATCCGTTGCAGGCCTGGCTCGCCGAGCTTTGCCCCGACGCAGAGCGGATGCGGCAGGCGCTGCGCCGTATCCAGCTGGCACGCACCGACCTCGATCGCGCGCCGGTATCGACCATCCACGCGTTCTGCCAGCGCGTCCAGCGCGACTACCCGATCGAAAGCGGTGCCGCGTTCGCCAGTGACAAGCTGTTCGACGAATCGCGACTGCAGCGCGAATGCGTGGAGGACTTCTGGCGACGCCGCTACCTCGCCGGTCCCGTCGATCCGCGCGAAGCCGAATTGTTGCTCAAAGAGGGTCCGGAAGGCCTGTTGCGCGATCTGGGTGGCTTGAGCAACAACGGCGATGTGCGGATCGAGTCGGGCGGGTTGGCCGAGCTGGAGCGACAGATCGCGGCTTTGCAACTGCCGCAAAGCATCGTCGTGCTGCAAGAGCTGGTCGCCAATGTCAGCCTGTACAAACGAAGCAATGCAGCGCTGCGCAGTCGGCTTGCCGAAATCGTCACGGCCCTGCAAAACGAAGACGAAACACAACTCGCCAAATCGTTGTCCGACGTATTCGAACCCGACAAGCTGGCGGCCCAGGAATCAACCGCCCGCGCTGGCGAACTGTCCGGCAACCCGCTGATCCTTGCACTGCAGGCTTTGCGCCCGTTGCTGGGCTTGCGTGACGTGTTCACCCGCGGCGCCGTGCTGGCCGATGCCGCCCGCTTCTGCCGTGAAGAGGTGCCACGGCGCGCGCGCCAGCGCCATGTGCTGACCTTCTCGATGCTGATTGACGCGGTGTACCAGCGCCTGTGCGATGCGCACGCCGGCGATCTTCTCGCCGACCGCCTGTTCGACGCCTTTCCGGTCGCCCTGATCGACGAGTTCCAGGACACCGACCAGCGCCAGTTCGCGATCTTCGACCGGATCTATCGCGGCCGCGGCACCCTGGTGATGATCGGCGACCCGAAGCAGGCGATCTACAGCTTCCGCGGCGGAGACATCGCTGCCTACCTGCGCGCCGCCGAACAGGCGGACCACCGATTCTCGCTGGGCACCAACTACCGTTCCAGTGCAGCGCTGGTCACGGCGCTGAACGATTGGTACGCCCATGTCGATGGTGGCTTCGAGCATCCGCAGATCCGTTATCAGCACGTGGTCGCGGCCGGCGAGACCGACAAGCAGCCGTACACGATCGACAACCAGGCGGTATTGACGCCGCTGGTGATTCACCCGTTCCGGGGTGATGCCACGGACAACCACGGCAACACGTTGAGCGCACTGGGAGAGCTGGAATCGCTGGCGCTGGATGATTGCGCCAATCGCATCGCGCAACTGCTGAATGACCCGCAGCAGCAGATTGCCGGAACGCGCGTGAGCCCCGGCGATGTCGCCGTCCTGCTTTCCAAGAACGATCAGATTGTGGCCATGCGCAAACGCCTGGTGGCGCGCGGTGTGCCTTGCGTCGGCAGCGGGCGTGGCAACATCTTTTCGGGCGAGCTGGCCAGCGAGCTGGATCTGCTGCTGTTCGCCGTGCTGCACCCGGACGACGACCAGGCCGTGCGCGGCGCGCTGGCTACTCGTCTGCTCGGAGCCACGCTGGCGCGATTCACGCACTGGCAGGAGCATCCCGACGCGTTCGAACGCGAACTGGAGCGCTTCGAGGCGTGGCGTGCGCTGGTACGCCAGCGCGGGGTGCTGGCGCTGGTCCAGGACATACTGGCCACACGCGCCACCGAATTGCTGGCACTGCCGGAGGGCGAACGCCTGCTTACCGACCTGCGCCACCTGGGCGAGCTGCTGGCCGAGCAGGAAAGCATGCAGCAAGGCCTCGACGGTGTGCATGCCTGGCTGCGCGAGATGCGCATGGACGGCAGCGACGGTGATACCGAAGCCGCAGACGAACGCCAGTTGCGCATCGAAAGTGACGCCCGCCGTGTTCAGCTGTTGACCATCCACGCCAGCAAGGGCCTGGAGTTTCCGCTCGTGTTCCTGCCGCTGGTCTGGCGCATTCGCGCCAGCGATGGAAACTTCGCACCCCGGCTATTGCGCTACCACGAAGCTTCGGATCAGCGCTGCATCGACCTGGGCTCGGCGGATTTCGTCGCCCATCGCGGCCAGCATTTCCATGAGGATCTGCAGGAGCGCCTGCGCCTGCTCTATGTGGCCATGACGCGTGCCGTGCACGGCCTGCATGTGTACTGGGTGGATCGCGGCACGCTGTCTGATCGCGATGACCAGGCGTGGAAACGTGCCGCCATCGACGTGCTGATCGCACAGGCCCGGCAGCGGCTCGAACTGGCCGAAAACGAGTCCTCGCTCGATGCGCTCGCGTCGGAGCTCGGTGGCATCGCGATAGCGCGGCCGTTTGCGCATGAGTGGGTCAGCTATCAACTTCCAGCCAAGGCGCCTTGCCCACGGGCCGCGCAGACACCGTTGCCGCAACTGCGCCCGTTCCAGTGGCTGCATAGCTTCAGTGGCCTGAGCCGCTACGCCGCAGCAGCCACGACGGTGGAGATCAGCGACAACATGGACGACCCCGATCCGCAGCAGCCGGTTTCCGACACAACCACGCATGCCCAGGACGTCCGCCTGCTCTCGCTGTACCCGCTGCGCGGTCCGCGCTTTGGCGATGCCGTGCACAAACTGTTCGAACTGGCCCAGCCTGACCCGCTCTGGCCGGACCAGCGCCGATTGCTGCAGCGCGAGCTCGCTGCCCAGGCAATCCGCAGCGACGTGGTGAATCCGGACGAGGCACTGGAGCGGGTCGGCCGGATGATCGACCGCGCAAGGCGGGCCGATCTGGGCGATGGGCTGCGCCTGGTCGACCTCGCTGCCGACCAGCGCATCGTCGAGTTCGAGTTCCAGTTTCCCGTGCGGCAGGTTTCGCTGGCGCGTCTGCGTGAGCTTTGCATCGCCCATGGCTGCGCCGAGGTGATTCCGGCCAGCCTGGACAGGGCTACCCTCAACGGCATGCTTGCCGGCTTTGCCGACCTGATCCTGGCGTGGAACGGAGGCTTCCACGTACTCGACTACAAGACCAACTGGCTCGGGCCAAGCCTGGACGACTACCGCGACGGCGCACTGGACGCGGCCATGGCCGAACACCACTACCCGCTGCAGGCACTGATCTACACCGTGGCCCTGCATCGCTACCTGCGTCAGCGGATGGACGGCTATACGGCGGAGCAACATCTTGGCGACAGCCGTTACCTGTTCGTCCGCGCACTCGGGCTGGGACCGGAACTGGGCGTATGGCGCAAGCGTTGGCCCCCCGCCCTGATCGAAGCACTCGATGACGCCTTTGCCGGCGTTGAGGAGGCCGCAGCATGAATGCGCCGCCCTCGCCCCCCCACGTCCAGGACGAGCGGGCGATCGATCAGCGCCTGGCGCAATGGGTACACCAGCGCACCGGCTCGGCCCTGCTGGCCGCGGCGGTGCGCGCCGCCAGCCGTGCGGAGGGCCATGGCCACGCTTGCGCACAGCTGGATGACCCCGCCAGCGACACCTGCTTCGACGCCGGCGCACTGGACGCGCTGCGCCAGCACGCATGGGTGGGCGACGGCTCTACGTTCACGCCGTTCGTGCTGGATGCGCGCCAGCGCTTTTATCTGTGGCGCAACTGGCAACATGAGGCAAGGCTCGCCACGGCAATCCTGCAACGCTGCGCCGATCGAAGCCTGCCGGTTCCCATTGACGCGCTCAGCGACGATCTGGACCTGCTGTTCGCCGACATGCCAGCCGTACACACCGATGGGCAGCGTGCCGCCGTAGCCGCGGTGCCTGGCGCGCGCCTGTTCGTGCTCACTGGCGGCCCCGGAACGGGCAAAACCACCACCGTGGTGCGAATGCTGTTGATGCTGCTGCGCCACGCTCGGGCCTGCGGCCTGCCCGCGCGGCCGTCGATCGCACTGGCGGCCCCCACCGGCAAGGCCGCGCAGCGACTGGCGCAGGCGATTGCCAAAGGCAAGGCGGAGCTGCAAGACGCACCGAAACCCGTAGGAGCGCACCTTGTGCGCGATGCTCTGATTCCAGCCGACACGAAAACCAATCGCGCACAAGTTGCGCTCCTGCAAAGTATCCCGCATGCCGATGCGCGCACCCTGCATCGCCTGCTCGGTTACCAGCCGCGTGACAACGGCTTCCGGCACGACGCACACAATCCGCTTGCAGCCGACATCGTCGTCGTCGACGAGGCCTCGATGGTGGACCTGGCGATGATGCGCCAGTTGCTCGACGCGCTCCGCCCCGAATCCGTGCTGATCCTGCTCGGTGATCCGGGCCAGCTCGCGTCGATCGATGCCGGTTCGGTGCTCGCCGATATCGTCGCCGGTGCACCGGACAACCGCATGCCGCCGCCACTCGCCGCCCTGCTTGCACCCTTGCTGCAGGAAGCGCCCGTGGTGGGCGACGACCGTGCCGCCCTGGCTGGCCACGTCATCACCCTCACGCACAGCTGGCGCGCCGGCAGCGGCCTGCAACGCGCCATCGAAAATTTGCGCGACGCGCCGGATCCGGCATGGCTGGACAAGCTGTTGATCGAACGTGTCGATGGAGATCTGCAGCTGCACGATTGCGCCGATGCCCGGCAACTGCGTCGTTGCGTCGATCGCTGGATTGACGATCACGCCAAGGTGCTGCAGTGCTTGCTCAAGCCAGGGATCGACGCTACCGACGCCCTCTCGCGGCTGCGCCAGATGCAGATCCTGTGTGCACTGCGCGATGGGCCGTTCGGCGCGCAAGGCATCAATGCCTTGCTCACGCGTCGACTCGCCCATCGCTTCGAGCGCGACCTCGGCCAGACCTGGTATCACGGCCGTCCGGTCATCGTGACGCGCAACGACTACGCGCGTGGCCTGTTCAACGGCGATGTCGGTATCGCCCTGCACGGCGCGCAGGGCCTGCGCGTGTGGTTCGAGGTCAGTGACCGCGATGGCAACACGGGCCTGCGCAACTACTCGCCACGCGCCCTGCCCACCCACGAAAGCGCCTGGGCCATCACCATCCATCGCAGCCAGGGGTCGGAATACCGCGATGTGGCGGTGGTGTTGCCGCCAGACGTGGATAATCGCGTGCTTTGCCGCGAACTGGTCTATACCGGCGTTTCGCGCGCCCGCCACCGAGCCGAATTGTGGTGCACCAATGAGTCACTGCGCGCGGCCCTGCAGCGACCGGTTCTGCGTCTGGGTGGCTTGCGCGAACGACTGCAAAGCCCGTCGCCATGAAACCCCGGATCAATGGATCCGTGTGCGCGGCATCACCCCTCGATCATCCGCCGGCGATCAAGGACTGCACGTCATCGCCGACTGGCTGGTAACGCTGCCCGAGCCATTCACACCCAGCTGCACGCCGTGAACGCTGCTGCTGATGGTGCCGGTACCGCTGCTGGCACTGCGGTAACAGGTGGCGAACTGCAAGGGCGTGATCGGGATGAGCTGGCCTTGCCTTCCGAACGTGACGATGGTGCCGGTGTTCGCCTCGATCGACACGTTGGTCTGCGCATCCGTGCTGCGCAGCAGGATCGAACTGGTGGCGTAGGCCATGTTCGCCGAGGCTGTTCCGGCCGGATAGGTGT
>JBDTEG010000022.1:0-9791 GCA_039922695.1 Rhodanobacter sp.
CGGTCCACACGAACTTGCTGCCGTCTGGCGAGAACGCCGCGTGCGTGATCGCGTGATCGTAGCCAGTGGGCAGGTCGTAGAGCTTCCATGCCCGCTTGCCGTCCGGTGTCACCAACCAATAGTCGGTGTAAGCGCCGTAACCCGGGATGGCGTGTACCGACGAACGTTCGTGCTGGTTCTTTTCCACCAGCATGACCAGGTAGCGACCGCTCGGGTGCCACGCCGCCGGAAACTGGTGCCGGTCCTCACGCCATGCGTGGTAGTCGACACGTCGCTCGTGGTTCCCGTCGGCGTCGGACAGGAACGTGTGGTAGTAGCCGTTCCCGCTGGTGCGGCCGTAGGCCACGGTTGCCGTTGCAGCGTTCCATCTGGCACCGATGCGCCCGTCATGACCGAACGCGGCAAGCATCGTCGGCGCGCGGCAATCCAGGCTGCTGTCGTTGGCGTACGCGACACGCGACGCTGCCGCCACCGCAACGACGAGTGCAACGCCAGTCCAGAACGCCCGCGGGGTGAGCAGCCTCTTGCCTACGCCGGAAGCCAACGTCACGACGCCTGACATTCCGGATTCCGTCGCCGCTCGGCGATCACGAGTCGCGATCAAGTGCTCAGCTTGACTGTCGCGCCGACGCGCGAACGCCAAGCCAGCCCTTGATCGAGGCAATCACCAGCGGGATCGCGCCGAAGATGATGAACACCAGATCGCCCGGCAGGCGCAGCCATTCGATCAGGTGCGAGCGAGGCATGCTCATGTATTCGATGCTGCGTGCATGCCAGTAGCCATGCTGGATCACGTCCCACATTTGCAGTACACCGCTCGGAAACAGGCTCATCACCACCATCATCCCCAGCCCGATGTTGGTGCCCCAGAACGCGACCTTGACGTACTTTTCGATCCCGGGCCAACTCTTGTCGCTGGCGGTCTGGCGCAGCACGAACACCATCAGCGCGATCGCCAGCATGCCGAACACGCCCATCAATGCCGCGTGGCCGTGGTTCGGTGTCAGCTGGGTGCCGACCTCGAAGTAGCTGACGATCGGCAGGTTGATCAGGAAACCGAACATGCCGGCGCCAACGAAGTTCCAGAAGCCCACCGCCATCAGGAAGTAGAACGTCCACTTGTGCGGGACGCGGCGCGGCTTGCCGTCGACGTCGACCTGTCCCTTGGTGGTGTTGACGAAATCCCACGCATCCAGCGTCAGCAGGGTAAGCGGCACCACCTCCAGCACCGAGAACATGGCCGACATCGACATGTTGAACTGGGTGTGGCCGATGAAATACCAGTGGTGGCCGGTGCCGATCAGGCCACCGAGGAAGTACAGGATCGCATCGAGGTAGATCACCCGCAGTGCGGTGTTCCGGCCGGTCAGGCCGATCTGGTAGAACGTCAACGCGACCACGGTGGTGGCGAAGAACTCGAAGAAGCCCTCGACCCACAGATGGATGATCCAGAACCGCCAGGTTTCCACCACGGTGAGGTTGGTGTGCGCGCCGTAGAACAGTGCGGGAATGTAGAACACCGGGATCGCCAGCGCCGCCAGCAGGAACATCCGCGCGATCGGGCGCACGCTGGGGTTGGCGACCCTGGACGGCCGCGCCACCCAGTACAAGACCGCAAACCAGACCAGCAGGCCGATCACCAGGAGGTATTGCCAGATGCGGCCCAGCTCGAGATATTCCCAACCCTGGTTACCGAGCCAGAACCACCAGTCGCCAAGCAGATTGGACATGCCGGCCCACTCGCCGAGCAGGCTCCCTGCGATCACCACGATGAACGCGACAAACAGCAAATGCGCCCAGGTGGCCAATCCGCGCGGTTCGTCCTTGCGCAACGAGCGGCCGAGGAACAGCGCGGCGGCGACGTACGAGGTGGCGATCCACATGATCGCGCTCTGCAAATGCCACGTGCGCATCAGGTTGCTCGGGAAGATGTCCTCGAGCTGGAAGCCGTAGAAGCTGCCGGGATCGGCACGGTAATGCGCCGTCGCGCCGCCAACCAGGGTCTGGAACAGGAACAACAGCGCCACGACCACGAAGAACTTCACCAATGCGCGCTGACCCGGACTGGCCTCGCCCGGAGTGATGCTCGGGTGCAGGCTGTGGCCACGCGAGATCCAGCCCAGGTAATCGAACTTGCCGAACATCAGCAACACCGCGGCGATGCCCGCAAGCAGCACCAGCAGGCTCAGTGCGCTCCACATGAAGGCGCCGGGGATCGGCGTGTTGCCGACGAGCGGGTCATAAGGGAAATTGTTCGTGTAGGAATAGTCGTAGCCGGGGCGATTGGCCACCGACGCCCAAGCCGCCCAGTTGACGAATGCCGTGAATTGACGCAACTCCGCCGGGTCGCTGATCAGGTTCGGCTTGAGGCCGCCATTGGTTGCCGGATGCTTGAAATAGTCGGTCCAGTGCGCGATCTGCTGCGTCCATGCCTCGGTCTCGGCCGGCGTCAGGGTGAGCGTGTCCGCGGCGGCATCATAGCGGTTGGTCTTCAGCGCAACGGCCGTCTGCCCGCGCACCGCCGCCCGCTGGCTGGCATCAAGCTCCGCCAGCGGCTTGCCGTATTGCTCGCGAGCCAGTGATTCGGCGGTATCCAGGCCAAGGTGGTGCAGTGCCTCGGCGGAGTAGTCGGGCCCGAGATAGGCGCCGTGGCCCCAGATCGAGCCGTTGTCCATCAGCCCGTACTTCAGGAAGACGCCCTGCCCGGCATTGATATCGGCAGCGGTGAACAGCACCTGGCCCTGCGCATCGACCGTCTTGCCGGGAATCGGCGGCGCCTTGCGATAGCCTTCCACGGTGATCGCAATCAGGATCGCCATGCCGAACACCATCACGATCAGGATCGTGCGCAGCCACCAGGGTGACAGCGCGGTGTCGTCGTCGGTCAGCGGTTGTGCTGCGTCGTTCATCGATGCTCTCCCTCGGCAAGACAAAGGCTGGCAGGTGCACGGCGCCCCGGGGTGCCCACGATGGGATCGCCGCCAACGCAACCTGCGCAGTGCTTGAAACCCATGGTGCGGACCGTCACCACCATTACCCCGGACACGGCACGACTCCGCGCAACCATACTCGCATCCGATGGCGGGCAGAATCCGCCACTCGACTCAGCGCTTCAGCAACGGCAGCTTGTTCGGCACCCCGTCCCACTTCTCGGCATCCTCGAGCGCAGCAATCCTGCTGGTCAGCACCGGCCATTGCGGCGCGAGTTCGGCGTTGATCGCCATGAAGATTTCCTGCCCGGCCGGCACATCCAGCTCGGGGAAGATCGCACCCACGGGACACTCCTCCACGCACAAGGTGCAGTCGATGCACTCGTCAGGGTCGATCACCAGAAAGTTGGGCCCCGCGTGAAAGCAATCCACCGGACACACTTCCACGCAATCGGTGTATTTGCAATTGATGCAGTTGTCCGTGACGACGTGGGTCATCGTCTCTCCTCACGTTGCGGGATCGTATTCGGAGTCTCGACCGGCGACGACAGAACGGCAATGACCCAGATCAGGGCCACCTCATGCGCAACACCGGAGAATGCACACGCATTCCCCTTTCTTCAACTGGAGCACTCCACCATGCGTAAGCTGATTGCCGTTGCCCTGCTGGCCCTGCTGTCCACCCCGCTGATGGCCGCCGAATGCGCGACCACCATCGAAGGCAGCGACGCCATGCAATTCAACAAGAAGACCATCACCGTGCCGAAGACCTGCAAGACCTTTGCGGTGACCCTCAAGCACACCGGCAAATTGCCGGTCACGGCGATGGGCCACAACTGGGTGCTTGCGCACGCCTCCGACGAGGCCGGCGTGGTTTCCGACGGCATGAAGGCGGGCGCCACCAACAGCTTCGAGAAGCCCGGCGACACCCGCATCATCGCGCATACCAAGTTGATCGGCGGTGGCCAGAGCGACACGGCCACCTTCAATGTGGCCAAGCTGAAGGCAGGCGAACAGTACGCGTTCTTCTGCACTTTCCCGGGCCATGCCTCCCTGATGAAGGGCACGCTGAGCCTGGGCCAGTAAAGTTCGGGAACTCGTCAGTGCATCCTGCCATCACGTCGGGATGCACTTCGCTTGTCCTGTCCCCGGCTTCCCCTATCCTTCCCGCATGACGCACATGAATTTGCCCGCAGTTTTCGATGAAGCTGTGATTGCCACCCTGGTCGACCATTTCTACGAAAAGGTTCGACGCGATCCGCACATCGGCCCGATCTTCAACGCAGCCGTGCATGACTGGGACGAACACAAACGTTTGCTCACCTCGTTCTGGGCGTCGGTGGCTTTGCATGCAGGCAGCTACCGCGGCAATCCGATGGCGGCACACCGGCCGCACCCGATCCGCGCCGAACATTTCGATCGCTGGCTGGAACTTTGGAGCGAAACCTGCAGCGAAGAGCTGGACGAAGCCCACGCCGGACAGATGCTCGGCTACGCGCAGAGGATCGGCCGCAGCCTGAAATACGGGTTGGGCCTGCATCCGCAAGTGAGACCGTTCGGCATGCCGATCGTGAGCGTCGAGCACCCGTAGGAGCGCACCCTGTGCGCGATGGCTCTTGTCAGTTGACGAAGAGCTCGCGCACGGGGTGCGCTCCTACACAATCAGGCCAGCGCTTTCAGCGCCGCGTCGTAGTTCGGTTCATTGCCGATCTCGCTGACCAGCTCGGTATGGAGCACCTTGTCGTGTTCATCCAGCACCACCACCGCACGGGCGGCCAGGCCGGCCAACGGGCCTTCGGCAATCGCCACGCCATAGTCGTTGAGGAACTGGCGTCCGCGCATCATCGACAGATTGATTACCTTGTCCAGCCCTTCGGCGCCGCAGAACCGAGCCTGCGCGAACGGCAGGTCGGCCGAGATGCACAACACCACGGCGTTGTCGAGCCTGCTCGCCGATTCATTGAAGTGGCGCACGGAAGCCGCGCAAGTGGGTGTGTCGACACTGGGGAAGATGTTGAGCACCTTGCGCTTGCCGGCAAAGCTCGACAGCGTGGTATCGGATAGATCGCCCGCTACCAGCGCAAATGCCGGTGCCGCGGAACCCACGGCGGGAAACTGGCCATTGATGCTGACCGGCTGGCCATGAAAGTTGACTTTGGACATGCTGAAACTCCTGCGGAAGTGCATCGTTACAAGAAAAACATGGTCTTGGCCAGAAACACTATACCGACCATCAGCGCCAGCACGATGCGGTGGGTGTGCTTGAACCGGCACACGTCCATCTTGCCATGTCGCATCGCCCACATCGCATTGACGAAAACACCCAGCACGGCAAAGGCCAGCGCGACCTTGAGCAGCAGCCAGTTGCCAAAGCGTGAGCCGACGCAACTGAAACCGTCACATCGGATGTCGAACAACATGAAACCGCTGAGGAAGAGCAGGATCACCACCACCGGCATGTAGCTGCGCACACGGGCCATCACGGCCTGCTCGATGCGCTGCACGGTCATGATATCGAAGTGCTTGTGCAGCGACTCCACCACGACCACCTCGAACGCTACGGCACCGACGAAGACAATGGCGCAGGCCAGGTGCATCAGCACGATCCACGGGTACCAGTCAGCCATGCGAAAGACCATGAAAGCCATGCGGAAACACCAATATCTGCCGCATCACGGTGATCGGCCATGACCTGCATCAACTGCCAGGCAAGACGCGGTGACCGCGCGGTCATGACAGGCCGGCTGCGACAATTCACGCCGGCTTCATCCGCGCAGCATTGACCTGAGTCAGGGTCCGTGGAGCGCCCACCCTTCAGCATGCTCGTGTGGCCGGGTCACGGGCGTGTTTGTCGCTCTTGGCCGACAGACCCCAGCTGTTCGCTGCCCGCACGACAGCACCGTGCATTGAGGTTGCCCATGAACAAGAACGTCAGAAACATCCGCCCGGGACGCGATACCGAACGACGCTGGGTGAACGAGGCGCTGGCCTGCCTCGCGCAGGAAGCCGCTCGTTCGGCCGACACCCACCTGCTCAAGCTGAATTTTCCGGGCTTCCCCGGCATCGACTTCTATTTCAAGGACGAAGCCTCCCACCCCAGCGGCAGCCTGAAGCATCGCCTGGCACGCTCGCTGTTCCTGTACACCTTGTGCAACGGGCGCCTGCACGGTGCGCAAGCGGTGGTGGATGCCTCCTCGGGCAGCACGGCGATCTCGGAAGCGTGGTTCGCGCGGCTGCTGGGCTTGTCGTTCACGGCAGTGATGCCGGCAGCCACCGCGCCAGGCAAGATCCGCGACGTGCAAGCACTGGGTGGTACCTGCGATCTGGTCGACGATCCGGCCCAGGTGCACGTACGCGCCGCCGAACACGCCTCGCGCGGCGCCTGTCATCTCGATCAGTTCGGACTGGCTGAGCGTGCCACCGACTGGCGCGGCAACAACAACATCGCCGAATCGATCATCGACCAACTGGCGCTGGAGGCAGCGCCGGAACCTGCCTGGATCGTCTGTGGCGCCGGCACCGGCGGTACCTCGGCGACGATAGGTCGCTACCTGCGCTATCGTCGGCTGCAAACAAAATTGTGCGTGGCGGAACCAGCCGGCAGCGGCTACGTGCATGGTTGGCGCAATCGCGACGTCGATGCCGTAGCCAGCCAGTCCACCCTGATCGAAGGCATCGGCCGGCCACGTGTGGAACCGGGCTTCATCTTCGACGTGGTCGACCATGTCAGCGAGGTACCGGACGCGGCATCAATCGCGGCCGCGTGGCTGCTGGAGGATTTGTTCGGCCATCGCTACGGCGGTTCTTCCGGTACCAATCTGGTTGCCTGCCTGCAGCTGGCCGCATCGATGCGCGCGCGCGGCGAGCGCGGCAGCATCGTCAGCCTGCTGTGCGACCGCGGCGAGCGCTACGCGCAGACGCTGTTCGATCGCGACTGGCTCGCCAGACACAAAATCGATCTGGCGCCGTGGGATGCCGCGCTTCGCGCCAGCCTGGCCACCGGCAGCTCACCCGCACTGGGATGAACACCAGCGTGTTGCCCGAGCCCGGTCTGGACTTCGTACGGCTTGACTACCGGTGCCTCGCACAAGCCGGCCTGCGACAATCTGTGGCACCTCGATCCGGGCAATCGTCAACGTTCATCAATACAGCCATTTCGTGGGAGCGCCAACATGCATCCCTCCATGGCTTGCTGGCACCGATCTGCGCGATGGGTAGCCGGATCCCGCGCTATCCCACCGGCCTGGGCGGCCACCGAACCACCACGCAGCTGGAGCACTAGTCATGTTCAAACACATTCTGCTTCCCATCGACGGTTCCGAGCTCTCGCTGCGCGCAGCCAAGGTTGGCATCGAGCTGGCGCAGACCTGCGGTGCGCGGGTTTATGCGCTGCATGTGGTTCCGGCGTTTCAGGCGATCAACTATATTTCCGAAGCAGCGGCTGCCTCGGAGCCGGCCTATACCGAGCAGGCGATGGGTTTGGCCACCGAATATCTGGCGCAGGTTCAGCGCCTGGCCGAGGAAGCCGGGGTCAAGTACAGCGGCGGCTATGACATTGCCGAGCGCGCGCACGAAATCATCCTGCAGACCGCAAGCGAGAAGCACTGCGACCTGGTGGTGATGGCGTCGCACGGCCGCCGTGGCCTGAGCCGGCTGCTGCTCGGCAGCGAAACGCAAAAGGTGTTGCTGCAGGTGGATGTACCCGTGCTGGTGTGCCGCTGAACGAAAACAGCCGCCAACCCTCAAAAGGCACCCACGCGACAGGGCCCGCCCTCGACAAGCGTGCCATGGCGAAAGCACGTCAACTTGCCGGCGGTTCAAGCTGGTGTCGAATGTTGCTACGGCTATGTCAGGCTTGCGGCACGCTCAGCCGGACCCGTGCGCCGCCCAACGTGGAACGGTCGAAGGCGAGTTGACCGTGGTGCAAGGCGACGATCGCCTGTGCGATGGAAAGCCCCAGCCCGCTGCCCTCGCCCATGCTGCCGTCAGGCCGATGGAATCGTTCGACGAGACGCTCGGGCTCGATGTCCGGGAAGCCGGCGCCAGTGTCGTTCACTTCGAGTACGACCTGTTCAGGCGTGCCACCCACGCGCACATTGATCTGGCCGTGTTCCGGCGTGTGGCGCAAGGCGTTGTCGAGCAGGTTCTGCACCAGGACGTCGAGCAACCCCCGACTGCCCCGCACGAAGTCGTTGCCATCGTGATCGAGCGACAATTCGATCGAGCGTGCTGCCGCGCGCTCGCTGATTTCGCGCATCGCCGTTTCGGCCACGCTCGACAGACGCAGCCGGTCGACGTCGTCGAGTTCGGTCAATTTCTCCACGCGCGCAAGCATCAGCAACTGGGTTACCAGTCGTTGCATCCGGTCCAGCGCGTGATGCGCACGCTGGAGGTGCTGCGTGCGGCTGGCGGCGTCCTCGCTGCGACCGACCAGATCCAGCTCGAGCCGCAGCGTCGCCAGCGGATGACGCAGTTCGTGCGCGGCGTCGGCGGTGAAATGGCGCTCATGCTCCAGCCCCACCTTGAGCCGCTCAACCAGACGGTCGACGGCCCGGGTGAAGGATGCCAACTCGACCGGCACCTGCTCGTCGGTCAGCACGGGAATCAGCGGCGTGGCGTTCGCAGACAGACTGCGGGTAAGCCGCCGCAGCGGCTTCAACCCGCCGCGCAATCCGACAAACACCGTGGGTGGCACCAACACCAGCAATGCGAGCAAGGCCAGCAGGGTCGGCGCCAGCATCTTGCGCATCAGTTCGTCGCGTTCGTCCAGCGGTGCTGCGACCTGGATCCAGTATTGCCCTGCGCTGTCCCAGCCCTGGAACACCCGCCAGCGTCGCTTGTCGTGGGTCACCGTATGAAAATGTGGATCGCCCGGATCAAAGGCCAGCGCGGGCAACTGGGCGCTTTGGATCAGCAACCGCCCATGCGCATCGCGCAGCACGATCGCCGGGCGCTGCGCGGTGGAATCGGAGCCGGCAATTTTCGTGTGCGTCAGGCGTACCGGGCTATCCTGCGCGGGTGCATCCGGCATCACGGCGAATACGCTGGCAGTCGTGCGTACCAGCATCTGATCGAAGATCTCATCGACCTCATGCAGGCTGCGCCAGCCGATCCAGGCGGCCGCGACACACCACACCAGAACGATGCCGGCGAGCAGGCGCAGGACCAACCGCCGGTTCAGCGACGGACGCGTCATGCCTGCAGCCGCTCGGGCGGATTGATCGCGTAGCCAATGCCGCGCAAGGTGCGGATCCAGCCGGGCCCGAGCTTGTGACGCAAATGGTGGATGTGTACCTCCACGGCATTGCTGGCCACTTCCTGATCCCAGCCATACAGCGCGTCTTCAAGTTGCTCGCGCGAATAGGCACGCCCGGGGTGACGCACCAGCGTTTCCAGTAACGCGTACTCGCGCGCGGTGAGTTCCAGCGCTGCGCCGGCAAGCGTGGCGCTGCGCGCGGCCGGCACAACTTCCAACTCGTCGAGGCGAATGGCTGGTTCAAGCTGGCCGTCGGCACGCCGCAGCAAGGCGCGCAATCGCGCCGCCAATTCGTCCAGATGAACCGGCTTGACCACGTAATCGTCGGCACCGGCATCGAGGCCCGCCACGCGATCGGGCAGGCCGTCGCGGGCAGTCAGCAACAGCACGGGTGTGCTGTCCTGGCGCCGACGCATGCCGGCAATGATGGCCGGGCCACTGCTGCGCGGCAGGTTCCAGTCGAGTATTGCGGCGGCGTAATCGGTATCGCTCAAGGCGGCAGCCGCCTGGGTGCCATCCATGATCCAGTCCACCGCATAGCCGAGCTGGCGCAGGCCATCGGCCAACGCCTGCCCCAGTGACTTGTCATCTTCGGCGAGCAGGAT
>JBDTEG010000023.1:0-6479 GCA_039922695.1 Rhodanobacter sp.
CCAGTCGGTGATCGCCACCGGGCACATGGACAATGCGCGCTTCATCGCCACCGAAGTGCTGGCCAAGCATGACGAGACCTATATGCCGAAAGAACTGAAGGACGCCATGGCCAAGGCCCACGCGAACAAGAAGATTGAAGAAGCGGGGAACGGGGAACAGGGAACGGGGAACGGCGGTGGTTGACGCCATGCCTGATCGACTTTCGCCTGTCCGGAGCCAAATTATGCAAGTTGCAACGTACTTTCGTGTTCCCCGTTCCCCGCGACCGACAGGAAGTCCCCTTGCGGGATTCCCCTTTCCCGGCCGTCCATCATGACGCCCGAACTCGGTCAACTTGCGCTGATCCTGGCCCTGCTGCTGGCGCTGGCGCAGGGGGTCCTGCCGCTGATCGGCGCGTGGCGCGGCAATCGGGCGCTGATGGCGGTCGCCCGTCCGGCGGCAACTGGCCAGGCGGTGTTCGTGGCGTTTGCATTCGGCATCCTGGTGTGGGCCTTCCTGCACTTCGACTTCTCGGTGCAGTACGTGGCCGACAACTCGAACCTGGAGTTGCCGTGGTACTACCGCATTGCCGCCGTATGGGGCGCGCACGAGGGCTCGTTGCTGTTGTGGATCCTGATCCTCAACGTATGGACGGTGGCGCTGGTCGCGTTCAGCCAGAAGCTGCCTGAGGTGTTCGCCGCGCGCGTGCTGGCCGTGATGGGGCTGATTGCGGTGGGCTTTCTCGCCTTCATTGTCTTCACCTCCGATCCGTTTGGTCGCCTGTTGCCGATGCCGGGCGACGGCGCCGACCTGAACCCGGTGCTGCAGGATCCTGGCATGGCCTTCCATCCGCCGGTGCTGTACACCGGCTACGTGGGCTTTTCCGTGGCGTTCGCCTTCGCCATCGCCGGCTTGCTCGGCGGCGAACTGGAGCAGGCCTGGGTGCGCTGGGCACGACCCTGGACGAACGTGGCGTGGGCCTTCCTCACCATGGGCATCGTCGCCGGCAGCTGGTGGGCGTATGCCGAGCTGGGCTGGGGCGGCTGGTGGTTCTGGGATCCGGTGGAAAACGCCAGCTTCATGCCGTGGCTGGTCGGGCTCGCCTTGATCCATGCCCAGGCGATCACCGAGAAGCGCGGTTCGCTCCGGGCGTGGACGATCCTGCTGTCGATCTTCGCGTTCTCGCTGAGCCTGCTCGGCACGTTCCTGGTGCGCTCGGGCGTGCTCACTTCGGTGCACGCGTTCGCTTCGGATCCACGTCGCGGCGTGTTCATCCTGGTCTTCCTCACCATCGTGGTGGGCGGCTCGCTGCTGCTGTATGCGCTGCGGGCGCCGCGCGTGGCTGGCGGCAAACCATTCCAGTTGCTCTCGCGCGAGACCGCGCTGCTGATCGGCAACCTGATGTTCGTGGTGGCTGCGGCGATGGTGCTCCTGGGCACGGTGTTTCCGCTGATTGGCGACGCGCTGCACCTGGGCCGCATCTCGGTCGGTCCGCCCTACTTCGGTTTCCTGTTCCCGCTGCTGATGGTCCCCGTCGTCCTGCTGATGCCGTTCGGTCCGTTCCTGCGCTGGGGCAAGGGCGAGTCGCCGTTGCTGAAGCAGATCCTGCTGCGTGCCGGCATCGCCGCGGTAGCTTGCGCGATCGTGGCGGCGTTCTTCGTCGACGGCAAGCTCAAGGCCATCGTCGGCGTGGCGGCGCTGGTCTGGCTCGGCGTGGGTGTACTGCTGTACGCCTACAAGCGCTGGCGCGACGTGCCGCGTGGACGGCGCTACCCGGGTGAGATGGCCGGCATGCTGCTGGCTCACCTCGGCGTGGGCGTGTTCGTGGCCGGCGTGCTTCTGACCGAATCGCTGAGCGTGACCAGCGACGTGCGCATGGCGCCGGGGCAGACCCAGCACATCGGCAGTTACGATTTCCGCTTCGATGGCGTGCATCGCACTACCGGGCCGAACTGGAAGGCCGATCAGGGGGTGATCACGGTGACCCGCGACGGCAAGCAGATAGCCGTCATGCACCCGCAGAAACGCACTTACCCGCGCGGCCAGGTGCAGACCGAGTCGGCGGTCGATGCGGGCATCTTCCGCGACTTGTATGTGGCACTGGGTGAGCCGATGAACGCGGGCGACATCGAGGGCGCGTGGGCACTGCGGCTTTACTACAAGCCCTTCGTTCGCTGGATCTGGGGCGGTGGCCTGCTGATGATGCTGGGCGGCTTCACCTGCGCCGCGGACAAGCGCTTCCGTCTCAAGCGGACTGCTGCCGCCGTCGCCGCGGACTTGCAGCCGCAGGAAACCGGCGCATGAACCGGCTGTGGCCGTTCATCGGCTTCATGCTGCTGGTGGGTCTGTTCGGCTTCGGGATCTGGTGGAACACGCGGCACGATCCGAACGCCATCCCCACGCCGCTGCTGAACAAACCTGCGCCCGCATTCAACCTGCCCAAGCTGTATGAGCCCACGCAGACGGTCAGCAAGGCCGATCTGCTGGGCAAGCCCTACCTGCTCAACGTGTTCGCCAGCTGGTGCATCGAGTGCGGCGTGGAGCATCCGGTGCTGGAGGCTGCCGCGCCCACCCTGGGCGTCAAACTGGTGGGCTACAACTACAAGGATGCGCCGGCTGATGCCAAGGCCTGGCTGGCTGCGCACGGCAGTCCGTATGCCCTGCTGATCGCCGACGAATCCGGCCAGACCGCGATCGATTTTGGCGTCTACGGCGCACCGGAAAGTTTCCTGATCGATGCCAACGGCGTGATCCGCTTCAAGCACATCGGGCCGATCACGCCAGACGTGCTGGCCACCAAACTGAAGCCGGCGATCGCCGCGATGCTCAAGGAAGCACCGTGATGCGCTCGCTCGGTGGGAGCGCACCTTGTGCGCGATTGCCCATGTCGGCCCGGAACAAAAGCAATCGCACCCAGGCTGCGCTCCTGCAGGTCGTGTTTTTGCTGCTGCTGGCGTTCGTCGGGAGCGCCCACGCGCAGGCCATCGAGCCAATGCCGTTCGTCGATCACGCGCAGGAGCTGCGCTTCCAGCACCTCACGCAGGAATTGCGCTGCCCGATGTGCCAGAACGAGACGCTGGCCGACTCCAACGCGCCGATCGCACGCGACCTGCGCAACCAGATCTTCAAGCTGATGCAGCAAGGCAAGAGCGACGAGGAGATCAAGCAATACCTGGTCGCCCGTTATTCGGATTACATCCTGTATGACCCGCCGATGAAACCCGGCACCTTGCTGCTCTGGTTTGGCCCACTCCTGATCCTGCTCGGCGGTGCCGGCGTGGTGCTGGTGGCGATCCGCAAACGCAAGCGCGAGGGCATTGCGGCAACGACGGTCGGCGACAGCGTCGACAACGGGGAAGATTGGTGAAGATCGTTTTTATCGTGGTGGCCGCGCTGATGGTGGCGCTGGCGCTGGCCGTGCTGTTGGTTCCGCTGGTACGCCAGGGACGTCGTTCCGGTCGCAATCGCGGCGTGTTCGTGCTGAGTCTGGCGATCGCCCTGGTGCTGCCCCTGGGCGCGGGCATGCTGTATCTGATGGTTGGCACGCCGGCTGCGCTCAACGGTGTTTCTGCACAGGCTCGCGCGTCGATCAGCCTGCCCCAGGCGATCGCCGAACTGCGCGAACACCTGGCGCAGCAGCCCGATGACGTCCAGGCCTGGATGCTGCTGGCGCAGACCAGCGTGATGCTGCACCAGCCAACGGACGCGCGCGATGCCTACGAGCATGTCCTGCAACTCGACGCCAACAACGCCGAGGCCATGGTGGGCTGGGCCGAGAGCGATTCGATGCAACGCGACGACCACATGATTGAAGGTCGCGCCCGCGAGTTGCTCCAGCGTGCGGCGCAGTTGCACCCGGACAACCAGCGCGCACTGTGGCTTCTGGGCATCAGCGACTTCCAGCGCGGCGACTACCCCGGCGCGGCCGCGACCTGGCGGCTGCTGCAGCCGCAGCTCGAACCTGGCTCCGGCGTGGCCAAATCCGTGGCCGAGCAGATCGCGGTAGCCGATGCCCGCGCTGGCGGCGCGCCAGCCAATGCTGCCAGCGCGATAGCAGCGCAGGCGCCGCAAGGCCCCTCACTGCGCGTGGATGTCACCCTGGCACCCAAGCTCAAGAACAGGCTGGCCGAGGGCGACGTGCTCTATGTCTATGCGCGCGCGCCGGAGGGCCCGCCCATGCCGCTGGCCGTGGCCAGGATCGATCCGGTCAAGCTCCCCGCCACCGTGACCCTGACTGATGCGATGGCAATGACGCCAGCGCTCAAGCTATCCGGCGCGTCCAAGGTCTTCGTCGGCGCAAGAATCAGCCGCGACGGTCAGCCAACCGCCCAGTCCGGCGATCTGGAAGGCGACGCCGGCGTGGTCGCCGTCCAGCGCAACACGCCCGTCAAGATCAACATCGACAAGGTGCATTGACGGTGGGCGACGCACGCCGCTATCTCCCGCTGCCCTCGCCGTTTGCGATGAAGCGCGGCGGCGAACTGCATGGTGCCCATGTCGCGTACGAGACCTGGGGCACACTGAATGCCGGCTGTGACAACGCTGTCCTGGTACTCACCGGGCTGTCGCCCAGCGCGCACATGACCTCATGCGAGGAAGATCCCAGTCCGGGTTGGTGGGAAGAGATGGCCGGCCACGGCAAGGCGATCGACAGCGATCGCTGGTTCGTGATCTGCGTGAATTCGCTGGGCAGCGACAAGGGCTCCACCTGCCCTGCCTCCATCAACCCGGCCACAGGCGAGCTCTACCGGCTGGATTTCCCCCAACTGGCACTGGAAGACGTGGCCAACGCGGCGCACGCGGTGGTCAACGGCCTCGGCATCGAGCGCCTGGCCTGCCTGATCGGCTGCTCGATGGGCGGCATGAGTGCACTGGCCTACATGCTGCTGCACCCTGGCAGCGTGCGTACCCACATCAGCGTGGATACCGCGCCGCAGGCGCAACCGTTCGCCATCGCGATCCGCTCGCTGCAACGCGAGGCGATCCGGCTCGATCGACACTGGAACGAAGGCGTCTACGACGACGACAACTATCCGGACATAGGCATGAGCATCGCGCGCAAGCTCGGCGTGATCACCTATCGCTCCGCGATGGAATGGAACGGCCGCTTCGCCCGCATCCGACTTGACCCCGAACAGCGCGAGGACGAGCCTTTTGGCCTGGAGTTCCAGGTCGAGTCCTACCTCGAAGGCCACGCCCGGCGTTTCGTGCGCAACTTCGACCCCAACTGCTACCTGTATCTGTCGCGCGCCAGCGACTGGTTCGACATGGCCGAATACGGCCACGGCAATGTGCACGAGGGCCTCAAGCGCATCTGCATCGAACAGGCCATGGTGATCGGCGTCAGCACCGACATCCTGTTTCCGCTGCAGCAACAGGAACAGATTGCCGAAGGCCTCGAGGCCGCCGGCGCCAAGGTGGAGTTCGTGGCCCTGGATTCGCCCCAGGGCCACGACGCCTTCCTGGTCGACATCGAGCACTACAGCCCGGCAATCGGTGGGTTCCTTGCGCGGTTGACGTCGCCATGAGCAAAACGCCAGCATTCAAGCCCGGCTGCCTTTGATCGGCGGCGATGGCATCGCGCTATCCTCGGACGGTTGCGCGCCTCGATTCCGGCGCACGTTCAGGGTTTGGCCACCCTCGCTGTTACCATGGCCGGCATCACGCATCATCCGAGAACGCCATGCTTACCCTGGATTTCCCCGGCAGCCGCACCCTCATCGACGCGATTGACGTCGCCGTGGTCAAGCCCACCACGCATGAGCTCACCGACAGTCTGCGCAACAGTCTGTGCAAGCTCATCCGCGACAACGCGGTGACCCTGCCCGCCTGCGTGTTCGAAGCGAACGCGGAACACTACGCCCGTCGGGAACTCTACCGCAGCGAGAAACACGGCTATTGCGTGGTGGCGATGACCTGGGGCCCGGGCCAGGGCACGCCGATCCACGACCATGACGGCATGTGGTGTGTCGAAGGCGTCTGGAATGGCGCTCTGGAAATCGTGCAGTACGAACTGGTCGAACATGACGAGCAGCGCTATTGCTTCCAGCCGGTCGGCTCGATCCAGGCTGGCACCGGCTCGGCCGGCAGCCTGATTCCGCCGCACGAGTACCACAGCATCCGCAACCCCAGCGACAGCGCCGTCACGGTCAGCCTGCACATCTACTCTGGCCCGATGGTGCGCTGTGCGGTATTCCAGCCGCTGCCCGAGGACCGCTGGTATGACCGCGACGTGCGCCAACTGGGTCTCGACCGGGTGCACTGAACCCGGCATAATGCCCGACTCACACATGCCGGTGTGGCGGAATGGTAGACGCGGCGGACTCAAAATCCGTTGACAGCGATGTCGTGGAGGTTCAAGTCCTCTCACCGGTACCAATGCATCGAAAAACCCCGCCGTGCGCGGGGTTTTTCATGTCTGCCCAAAGCTCGTGCACCGGGTGAAACCCGATGCAGCCATTGCGCAGCAAAGTGCTGGCGGCAGAAGTTCCGGTCGGGA
>JBDTEG010000024.1:0-15088 GCA_039922695.1 Rhodanobacter sp.
GCCGCGACATCCTCGGCGGCGCCGGCATCACCACCGAACACAGTGCGATCCGGCATGCATTGAACCTGGAATCGGTGATCACCTATGAAGGTACCGAGACCGTGCACGAGCTGGTGGTCGGGCGCGAATTGACCGGCATCAACGCGTTCTGAGAAACCCGCGATGGACAGTCCCCGCATCGAAACCGAACGGCTGATCCTGCGTCTGCCGCAGCGTCAGGATTTCGACGCCTATGCCGCGATGATCGGTGACGAGGAAACCGCGCGCTATATCGGCGGTCTTCTTACACGCGCGGCGGCATGGCGGAAGTTTCTGCAGATGCCGGGCGCCTGGATGATCCAGGGTTTCGGCATGTTCTCTGTCCTCGATAAAACCGATGACCGCTGGCTCGGGCAGCTCGGGCCGTGGAAACCCGAAGGCTGGCCCGGCAACGAGATCGGCTGGTCGTTTCACCGCGGTGCCTGGGGTCATGGCTATGCGACCGAGGCGGCTGTCGCGGCGATCGACTGGGCGTTCGACCATCTGGGCTGGACCGACATCATTCATTGCATCGATCCGCGCAACACTTCGTCGCAGAAAGTCGCCGCGCGACTGGGTTCACGCAATCTGCGATCAGGCAGCTTGCCGGCGCCCTACGAGGATCATTCGATCGACATCTGGGGCCAGACGCGCGAGCAATGGTGCGCATGGAAATGCCTCGGCTGAGCGGCATCCCGGCGAGCGCCACGCTTCTCACTCATTCAGGCAACAGTCTATGCCCACTCCGCGCGCACTCGGCGATCATCACAAGGGCTTCGGTCGAGATCTGGGGCCAGCGCCGCGATGCCTGGGAACGGCGCCGCGCAGGGGTCACGTGCCGCCTGCGCTGTATGCCACGCTGGCCGAGGTCGTGCCCGAACTGCACGTGCATTGTGTCGATCCGTGGTGCGTGATCGGCAGCACCGCGGCCTTGCTGCTGGGCGCCGTGGTCAGTGCGGCCGATGTGGATGTGCTGACCTCGCGCGAGGATGCCGAGGCCCTGATCACGTTGTGGGCAGATCGGCGCGAGCCGGTCTCCGTGATGGCCGACGGCGCTTTGTTTCGCTCGCATTTTGGCCGCTTTCGCTTCCCGGGCGCGCCGGTCGAGGTGATGGGTGCCCTTGAGCTGCACCGCGGCGATGGCTGGCATCCGGTGCAAGCGGGCCGCCTGATGCTGGCCGGCCTGAACGGCTTGGCGGTGCCGGTTCCCTGCATCGCCGACCAGCTGCGTCTGTTTGAAAGCTTTGGCCGCGAGAAGGATTTGCGCCATGCTGACGCGCTGCGGGCGCTGAGCTCCCGCACCTTCAGCGTGCCCGTCGTTTCATACCCTTGATGACCGTGTCGCGGTCGCTTACCCGGAAAACACGAAATCCGCCATGACTGCCATTCCGTTTGCCATCAGTGCCCGCCACAAGGGCTTCAACCGCGCCGAAATCGTCGACCAGAACTTCATCGAGTTCGTGCAGTTGTGGCACGGCGATGCAGCCAAGGCGCCGCGCGATGATGAAGCCGTCTTGCCCGGCAGTGCGCTGGATGCCGACGGTTTCCGCGAGCTTTTCGAATCGCAGCTGATCTCGCGCCATCTCGATCTGATGGCGCGCGTGTTGCGCGTGCAGAACAAGGTGTTCTATACCATTGGTTCCAGCGGCCACGAAGGCAACGCGATGGTCGCGCGGTTGACCCGGCACACCGACCCGGCCTTCCTGCATTACCGTTCGGGCGGCTTCATGGCGGAGCGCTTCCGCAAGATTCCGGGGATGGATCCGGTCATGGATTCGGCGCTGAGCTTCGCCGCCAGCAGGGACGATCCGGCATCGGGTGGACGGCACAAGGTGTGGGGCAGCAAGCCGTTGTGGGTGCTGCCGCAGACCTCCACGATCGCCTCGCATCTGCCCAAGGCGCTCGGCACCGCGGTGGCGATCGAGCAGGCGCAACGCATCGGCCATCAGCTGCCGGTACCCGATGACAGCATCACGATCTGCTCGTTCGGCGATGCCTCCAGCAATCATGCCACCGCGCAGACCGCATTCAATGCCGCCGCGTGGACCGCTTACCAGAAACTGCCTGCGCCGGTGCTGTTCGTGTGCGAGGACAACGGCATCGGCATCTCGGTGAAGACACCTTCGGGCTGGGTGGCGAACAACTACCAGCATCGCGCCAACCTGGATTATTTCTTCGCCGACGGACTCGACCTCGCCGAAGGTTACGCCCAGGTGCAGCGCGCAGTGGACCACTGTCGCCGCCTGCGTCGGCCGACCTTCCTGCATCTGAAGACCACCCGCGTGATGGGCCATGCCGGCACCGATTTCGAGATCGAGTGGCGCAGCATCGAGGAGCTCTTCGCGGTCGAGTCGACCGATCCGCTGCTGCGCTCGGCCGCCATTGCGCTGGAGTCCGGGCTGTATTCGAAGGACGACGTGCTGAATCTCTACGAAGCCACCCGCAAGCGCTGCTTCGCCGCCGCGGAGGATGCGGATTCACGCCATCGACTGAGTTCGCTGGCGGAGGTGATGGCGCCGCTGGCGCCGTACACGCCTGCCGCGGTCAAGGCCGAGGCCGAGCGTGCCGACTACCAGGACAAGCGCCTGGCGGTCTTTGGTGGCGAGGCAAAACTGCCCGAGAACCTGCCGCCGCGTCATCTGGCAATTCAGATCGGTCAGGCGCTGCACGACCTGCTGGCGAAGTATCCGCAGGCACTGGTGTTCGGTGAAGACGTGGCGCAGAAGGGTGGCGTCTATACCGTCACCAAGGGCTTGAACAAGACCTTCAAGGGCAGTCGCGTGTTCAACACGCTGCTCGACGAAACCATGATCCTCGGCCTGGCCCAGGGTTACGCGAACATGGGCATGCTGCCGATCCCGGAGATCCAGTACCTGGCGTACTTCCACAACGCCTGCGACCAGATCCGCGGCGAGGCGTCGTCGCTGCAGTTCTTCTCCAACGACCAGTACCGCAATCCGATGGTGATGCGGGTGGCTTCGCTGGGTTACCAGAAGGGTTTTGGCGGCCACTTTCACAACGACAATTCGATCACCGCGCTGCGCGACATACCCGGCCTGGTGGTGGGTTGCTCGAGTCGAGGGGACGATGCGGCGATGATGCTGCGCACGATGATGGCGTTGGCCAGGGTGGATGGCCGCGTCTGCGCCTTCCTCGAACCGATCGCGTTGTACATGACCAAGGATCTTTACGAGCCCGGCGACGGTCAGTGGCAGTTCGACTATCCCTCGCCCGAGCAGGCCATGACGCTGGGCGAGGGCCGCGTCTACCATGAGGCGGCGAACGACCTGGTGGTGTTCACCTTCGCCAATGGCGTGCCGATGGCGCTGCGTGCGGCGCGCTCGATCGAGAAGGAGCACGGTTGGCAGGTGCGCGTGGTCGACCTGCGCTGGTTGGCGCCGCTGAATGACGCCTTCATCGCGGTGCAGGCGAAGACGGCCAAACGGATACTGGTGCTGGACGAGGGGCGCAAGAGCGCTGGCGTGGGTGAGGGCGTGATCACCGCGATCGTCGAAGCTGGTTACGGTGCCACGCCGCTACGGCGGGTGGTCGGGGCCGACACATTCACCCCCCTGGCAGGCGCTGCGCTGCTGGTGTTGCCGGGTGAGGCGGAAGTTTTCGACGCCGCCCGCGCGCTGGCCTGACAGTCCGATCGACTGCCACGGTTCCGTCAAGCTCAATGGTCGTCCCGCCGCCTCTCGACCACGCGCAAGTGCGTGCGTGCCGAGGTGTGCGAGTGGCCAGGCGTCGACTCCTCCAGGCACACCCGATTGCGACCGTGCAGTTTGGCCCGGTACATGGCCTGGTCGGCGCGTTCGATCAGCGATTCCAGGTTGTCGTTGTGCCGGCGCAGCGCCACGCCGATGCTCATGCTCAGCATCTGCCCCTCATCGTGCACCGGGATTTCCAGGCGGTTCACGCGTCGGCACAGGCGGGTGGCGACCTGGGTAGCCTCTTTGGCAGATATGCCTTCCAGTATGGCCACGAACTCCTCGCCCCCGTGACGACCCAGCAAGTCACCAGGTCGCAATTCGGCGGCAAGTGTCGTGGCCACGGCGACCAGGGCTCGGTCTCCGGTGTTGTGGCCATGATGGTCGTTGAGCAGTTTGAAGTGATCCAGGTCCATGAACAGCACGGCGATGGGTCGCGTCGGGTCGGCCGCCAGCATGGCGCTGGCGCGCTCACTCCATGATCGACGGTTCAAGGCGTGGGTAAGCGGATCGTGATCGGCCAGCACCTGCACCACATCGCGATCCTGGCGCAGCCGCAATGCACGATCGGCCAGGCCCAGCGACAGGACCAAGGCCTCGAAGGCGCCTCCGGCAAGGCTGGCATCATTGAGCCAGTCGAGTCGTGGCAGGGCGCCGTTCACCTGCGCGCTGGTCGCGGCTGTCAGCAAGAGTAGCGGCGTCCAGCCGGCCAGGAAGAACCAGGCCTGGCGCGAGCCGCGCACGGCGGCGACGATGGCGGCCACCAGCAAAAGCAGGGCGCCGATCATCAACAATGGATTGAGCAGGGCTTGCGCCATGGAGATCAGCAGCGGGATGCCGCTGCAGCGCATGAGCACCAACTGGATCATGCCCACGGCCACGGCGATCACCGGCACGCGCAGCAGGCGGGCGCGGCGTTGCAGGTCGCAGAATCTCATCATGAACAGCGAGGCGAACGCCACCGACAGGGCCACCGCGGCTGCGCCCACCGTCCAGCTCACGCCGGCCAGCCATTGCCATCCCAGCGGATGAAACACGAAGCCTGTCTGGATGCCCTGGATCAGCCCGTAACACACGATGTAGCCCGCGTACCACGCATAGGTAACGTCGCGCAGCATCAGCGAGAAGCACACGGCCATCAACACCATGGCCAACATGGCGGCAAGACACGCGCTGGCGAACACGAGCCACTGGGCGTCGCGCTCCAGATACTCGCTCGACGACAGGATCCGAAACCTCAGCGGCGCACTCAGCGTTTCGTTTGGCTCCAGCCGCAGCAGGATCGGCTGGGATGCGGCTCGCGTCGAGGGTATGCGCCACGCCAGCCGGCCATGTCCGTGGATTGCTGCGCTGAAATCGTCCATCGACAGCCTGTGGGTCTGACCGCCATCGATCACGGTGACTGCACCCATCGGCGCCGGATAGATCGTGAGTACCCGTTCGTCATTGACCCAGGGTGGCTGAGGCGCGATGACGATCCAGGTGCCGAGTTTGCCGCGTGAAAACTGGCCCAGCATCGACGGGTCGAAACTCTTGAGGTGACCGGCACGCCAGGCTTGCAGAACTTCCTGTGGCGTGTCGCCCGGCGCGACTCCGGCCCAGGCGCCATTGAGTGGCATGCTGGAAGCGTGGGCGACGCCCAGCCAGAGCAGCATCATGCCGAGCAGGAAAGCAACGCCGCGCCTTTGGCGGTGCTGGCTGGCTGGCAATGTAGTCCGCTTCTCCACTCTGTGTTCCCTGTGCTGTCAGACTCGCTCGCGGATGCAGGTGGCGTGGCCTTTCATGGGAACATCAAGCACGGTCCGTGCCACCGCGCCGATGGGCGGGCGCACCATGCTTGCGGTCCAGAACGCGACGTGCGTGCACGGTGAGTGGGGCGGCCTGCACCGCAACGCGCCCGGAACGGCACAAACTGGACGCACACGGTCACGCGTTCGCGACACTCCGCGCAGGTCCGGAGGCTCTCGATTGCCACGCATCGGTCTCATGACGGTCGGCGGGCACCCAGCAGCAGCAGCACTTCCTGGGCGCTGCGGATCCGTTCGCTGGCGCCAGGCAAGTCGAGGGTGATCTTGAGCTTGTGCTGGCCGTCGAGCTTGTACACGCGCGGCAGGCTCTGGATCAGCTTGATGATCGCCAGCGGATCGACATCGGGCTTCTCGCGGAACGTGATGCGACCCCCGGTGGCACCAAAATCCAGCTTGCGTATGCCCAGCGGCGTAGCCATCAATTTCAGACTGGCCACGACGAACAGTTGCTTGGCGGGTTCGGGCAGCAGGCCGAAGCGGTCGATCATTTCCACCTGCAGGTCGCGCAGCTCTTCTTCGCTGCGCGCGCTGGCGATGCGCTTGTACAAGGTCAACCGCGCGTGCACGTCGCCGAGATAGGTATCCGGGATCAGCGCGGGCAGGTGCAGCTCCACTTCGGTTTCGTGTTCGCTGCTGAGGTCGAAGTCCGGCACCTTGCCCGATCTCAGGGCACGCACCGCGCGATCCAGCAATTCCGTGTAGAGACCGAAACCAATCTCCTGGATCTGGCCGGACTGTTCGTCGCCCAGCAGCTCGCCTGCGCCACGGATCTCGAGGTCGTGGGTGGCCAGCGTGAAACCGGCGCCGAGCTCTTCCAGTGAAGCCAATGCCTCCAGCCGCTTCTGCGCATCCGCGGTGATCGATTTGCGATCGGGCACCACCAGATAGGCGTACGCGCGGTGATGCGAGCGCCCCACGCGCCCGCGCAGCTGGTGCAGCTGGGCCAGGCCAAAGCGGTCGGCGCGGTCGATGATGATCGTGTTGGCGGTGGGGATGTCGATGCCGGTTTCGATGATGGTGGTGCACACCAGCACATTGAAACGCTGGCGGTGGAAGTCGGCCATCACGCCTTCCAGTTCGCGCTCGGGCATCTGGCCGTGCGCGATGCGAATACGCGCTTCGGGCACCAATTGTTCCAGCTCGCGCACGGTCCGCTCGATGGTCTGCACTTCGTTGTGCAGGAAATATACCTGGCCTCCGCGAGACAGCTCGCGCTGCAGCGCCTCGCGGATCGTGGCCGGGTCCCAGACCGAGATGAAGGTACGCACCGCGGACCGATGGGCTGGCGGCGTGGCGATCAGCGACAGGTCACGCAGGCCGGCCATCGCCATGTTCAGCGTGCGCGGGATCGGCGTGGCAGTCATGGTCAGCAGGTCGACCTCGGCGCGCAGCTTTTTCAGCTGTTCCTTCTGGCGCACGCCAAAACGCTGCTCCTCGTCGACAATGACCAGACCCAGATTCCTGAACTTGATGTCCGGTTGCAACAGCTTGTGCGTGCCTACGATCACGTCGATCTGGCCGTCGGCGAGGCGCTTCAGTGCATCGTTCACTTCCTTGCCGGACTTGAAGCGCGAGAGCACGTCCACCCGCACCGGCCAGTCCGCGAAGCGGTCCGCGAAATTGTTGTAGTGCTGCTGTGCGAGCAGGGTGGTCGGCACCAGCACCGCGACCTGTTTGCCGGCCGTGGCAGTGGCGAAGGCGGCGCGCAGTGCCACTTCGGTCTTGCCGAAGCCGACGTCGCCGCAGATCACCCGGTCCATTGCTCGTGGCGCGGCGAGATCATCGAGCACGGCTTCGATCGCACTTTCCTGGTCGGGTGTTTCCTCGAACGGGAAGGTGCTCCCGAACTCCGCCACGAGCTCGCGATCGATCGGCAAGGCGTCGCCGCCGCGTGCCTGCCGCTGGGCGTAGATCGCTAGCAGTTCGGCGGCGACGTCGCGCACTTTTTCGGCGGCCTTCTTGCGCGCACGTTCCCACGCGTCGCCGCCCAGCGAGTGCAGCGGTGCCAGCTCCGGCGCGGTGCCGGAGTAGCGGCTGACCAGGCCCAACTGCGAGACCGGCACGTAGAGCTTGTCGCCCTTGGCGTATTCGATGGTGAGGAACTCGCCCTCCATGCCGCCCACGTCCATCGAGACCAGGCCCCGGTAGCGCCCCACGCCATGGTCCACATGCACGATCGGCGCTCCGGCAGTGAGCTCGGTAAGGTCGCGGATGATGCTTTCCGGATCACGCGCGGTGCCGCGCCGGCGCTTGCGGTCGCGTTCGCTGCGCACCCGTTCGCCGTACAACTCCCGTTCGGTGAGTACGACGAGCGCGGGTCTGGTCAGCGCGAAGCCCTGTTCCAGGCCGGCGATGGTGATGCAGAATCTGGCCTCCTCGCCTGTGGCCCCGACGCGCAGGAAATCGGTCCAGCCTTCAACATGGCGTGGCGCCAGCCCCGCCGTCGCCAGAGTCTCGATCAACGCCTCGCGCCGCCCCGCCGAGTCGGCGGCGATCAGCACCCGTCCGGGATAGCTGGACATGAAGTGCTTGAGCGCGGCAGCCGGCTCCTCGCCCTTGCGGTTGAGTGGCAGCTCCGGGGCGGGCTGGGTGCCGCTGTCTATCGCGTGTTCGTGGCTGGCCTCGACCATTTCCACCCGCAGGCGCTTGTTCAGCTGTTCGCGCAGTTGCTCCGGCGAGAGATAGAGTTCGGCCGGCGGCAGCACAGGACGTTCGATGTCGTGGGCGCGCTGGTCGTAGCGCTCGGCAGTTTGTATCCAGAACTGGTCGGCCGCCGCGCCGGCACCTTCGCCGAGGACGAACAGCGCGTCGTCGGCTAGGTAGTCAAACAGCGTGGATGTTTGTTCGAAGAACAGCGGCAGGTAGTACTCGATCCCGCCCGGCGTGACGCCCTGCTTCATGTCCTGGTACAACGCGCAACGGCGCACGTCGATCGGGAAGCGTTCGCGCAGGTTGCTGCGAAACGTCTTCGCGGCCTCGTCCGTGAGTGGAAATTCACGCGCAGGCAGCAGTTCCACGCTGTCCACCTGCTGCTGCGAGCGCTGCGTTTCCGGATCGAAACTGCGGATCGAATCCACCTCGTCGTCGAACAGCTCGACGCGGTAGGGCTCGACCGTTCCCATCGGGAAGATGTCGAGCAGCGCGCCACGCACGGCGAAGTCGCCCGGTTCGGCCACCTGTGGCACGTGTCGGTAACCGGACGCTTCCAGCCGGCGCTGCTCGCCGGCCAGATCGATCTTCTGGCCCTTCGACAGCACCAGGCCGGAGCCGGTGATATGCCTGCGCGGCGCGATCCGCTGCATCAGCGTAGCCACCGGCACTACCAACACGCCGCGGCTCACGCCGGGCAACTGGTACAGCGTCGCGATGCGTTGCGAGACGATCTCCGGGTGCGGGCTGAACGCGTCGTAAGGCAGGGTTTCCCAGTCCGGGAATTGCAGCACCGGCAGACCGCCGGCAAAGATCGTCAGTTCGGATTCGAGCGCCTGTGCGCGTTGGGTATCGCGCGCCACCACCACCACCAGGCCATCGTGCGTGCGTGCTGCTTCGGCCAGAAGCAGGGCCCGGGCCGAACCGTGCGGCGGTATCCAGTAACGGCGTTGCCGGGGCGTAGTCGGCAACGGCGGGTGTTTGATCAGGCTGGGCATAAGAGAGCGCATGAGGGCGCCGCCATCAAGCCGCGCCGGGGAAAGCGGACAAGTGTAACGCGATGCGCTGATGCCACCGCGCTTCGCGCATCGCCAGGCAGCCCTGTATCAGAGTCTCAGCGTGATCTGCGCGGTACCCGGCTCATCCGGCATCATGCGCTGGGTGAAGCCGAGTTCGTTGCACAACTGCAGCATGGGTCGGTTCTCGTGCAAGACGTAACCCCAGAGTTCGTCAAGACCTCGATGGCGGCAATCGGCGACCAGACGCCGCATCAGCAGGGCACCGAGTCCCCGGTGATTCCAATCGCGTTCCACCAGCACCGAGAACTCGGCCCGGTCGGTGGTCTGGTCGACATAAATTCGGCCGACACCGCGCATCTCCGCTTGACGTTCAGACTCGTCCATCAGCACATAAGCGGTCTCGCACGCCGGATCGATGCGACACAGACGCTGCGCCATCGGCGTCGGCAATTCGGACATGGCGTGCAAGAAACGGCGGCGGATGTCATCCGGCGACAAGCGGGTGAAGCAGCGCTGCATTGCAGCCACGTCACTGGCCTCAATCGGGCGCAGCAGAAGCTCGCGGCCATCCGCGGTGCGCACCTGCTCGCCATGCGGCGAAGCTGCCACGCGTGGCCGCGCGAAGCGTTCACTCGCACGCGGGGGTAGTGAGGAGTGGCACGTGGGCACGGCGAAATCGATGGCAGGGATCATGGCATTCCATACTTTTGCGTATTGTGTGCAGTGCAGCATGAATTTGCAATGACGCACTGGCCACTTTCTCCCGTCAGGTCGGCCTGAGGGCGTCGTGACGCGGCTTTTCCTGCTGCGGCACAGAACGGCGCGAACAGGCAGACGAAAGATCGACACACGCGGCACAATGGGATCCGGATCGCACGGAATTCCCATGTCAGGCAAGCGAGGCCGAGGTATCAGCGTGACCGGGATGAAGACCCTGTGCTCGTCCTGGCCAGGTGTGTCCAGCGATATCAAATGGGGCGACAATCTGGTGTTCAGCGTGGGCGGGAAGATGTTCGCGATGACGCAGGCGGAGGGTCGCGCAGGCGGGCGCTTGGCGTTCAAGGTGGCGGACGCGCGATTTCTCGAGCTCACCGACCAGCCCGGCGTGATCCCCGCGCCCTATCTGGCGCGGGCGCGCTGGGTTTCGGTGACCGAGCCGTCGCGCTTCACCACGACTGAACTGCAGGAGCTGCTGCTGGCCGCCTATGCGGCAGTACGCGCAAGACTCTCGAAGAAACTACAGGTCGAACTCGGTGCGCCTCCTTCGCTAAAGGGACATTGATGAAGCAACATCTTGGCGCACTGGCACTGGTGGTGGCTGACTACGACGAGGCGATCGCCTGGTACACGCAGGCGTTGGGTTTCGATCTGATCGAAGACACGGACATGGGGAATGGCAAACGCTGGGTGTTGCTGGCGCCGCCCGGTTCCCGTGAAACGCGGCTGCTGCTGGCCAAGGCCAAGGGCGACGAACAGATTTCTCGCATCGGCAACCAGACCGGTGGGCGCGTATTCCTGCTGCTGCACACTGACGACTTCCAGCGCGACTGGCGGCGCATGCGCGCCGCCGGCGTACATTTTCGCGAGGAGCCACGACACGAGACGTACGGCACGGTGGCCGTATTCGAGGATTTGTACGGCAACGGCTGGGACCTGCTGCAGCTGGATTGATCCGGGCGTCGCCAGCTATGCCGAAGCGGCATTGCTGGCGACAGTCTCTCAGCTCAGCATCTTAAGCAACGCTTGCGCCGCAGGCTCGGAGGATGCGGGGTTCTGGCCGGTGATCAGCAAGCCGGCGGTGACAACATGGGGTTCGAAGTCGCCAGCCTTGCTGTAGCTGCCGCCGTTCTGCTTCAGCATGTCCTCGACCAGGAACGGCACCACCTGGGTCAGGCCAACGGCCTCCTCCTCGGTGTTGGTGAATCCGGTCACCGCTTTGCCCTGGACCAGAAAATGGCCGTCCGCCGACTTCACATGGCGCAGCACACCCGGCGCATGGCACACGGCGACTACCGGCTTGCCCGCGGCCAGGGTGGTTTCGATCAGTGTGATCGAGTCGGCGTCTTCGGCCAGGTCCCACAACGGACCGTGACCACCCGGGTAGAACACCGCGTCGAAATCGCCTGCCTCGACGTCCTTGAGCCGATGCGTGCTGGCCAGCACGGCTTGCGCCGATTCGTCACCCTTGAAGCGACGAGTTGCCTCGGTCTGCGCCGAAGGTTCGTCGCTCGTGGGATCAATCGGCGGCTGTCCGCCACGGGGTGTAGCCAGCGTGATCTCTGCGCCGGCGTCCTTGAATACATAGTAGGGCGAGGCGAATTCCTCCAGCCAGAATCCCGTCTTCTTGCCGGTGTTGCCCAGTTGGTCGTGCGAGGTCAGAACCATCAGGATTTTCATGTGTGCCTTCGTTGAGATGCGGATAGGGCGGTGATCAAGGATCCATGTCGGCCGGGCTTCATGCGTTGGCGACGCGCACAACCAACTTGCCGAAGTTGCTGCCGTTGAGCATGCCGATGAATGCCCGTGGCGCCTGCTCGAGTCCGTCGACGATGTCTTCCCGGAACTTGATCTTGCCGGCAAGCACCCATTGGCTCATCTGCTGCATGAATTCGCCGTAACGATGGCCGTAATCATCGAAGATGATGAAGCCCTGCATCCGCATGCGTTGGGTAAGGATGGTGCGCGCAAGCAGGCCCAGGCGGTCCGGTCCCGGCGGCAGTGACGTGTCGTTGTAGTTGGCAATCAGTCCGCATACAGGCACTCGTGCCGAGGTGTTCAGCAGCGGCAAGACTGCGTCGAACACGGCGCCGCCCACACTCTCGAAGTACACGTCAATGCCTTGCGGGCACGCTGCCACCAGCTCGCTGGCGAAGTTCGTGCCGTGATGATCGATGCAGGCGTCGAAGCCCAGTTGCTCCAATACATAGCGGCATTTTTCGGAGCCGCCGGCGATGCCCACGCTGCGGCAACCCTTGAGCTTGGCGATCTGGCCGACCACGGAGCCCACGGCGCCGCTCGCCGCTGCCACGACCACGGTTTCACCGGCCTTTGGTTGGCCTATGTCGAGCAGACCCATGTACGCAGTGAAGCCGGGCATGCCCAGCACACCCAGGGCCAGTGACGGCGTTTCCATCTGCGGGTCCAGCTTGCTCAGGCCGGTACCGTCGGACAGCGCATGGTCCTGCCAGCCGCTGAAGCCAAGCACCAGGTCGCCTTCCTTGAAATCCGGGTGCTTCGACGTCTGTACCCGCGACACGGTGCCTCCGACCATCACGTCGCCGATGGCCATGGGCGGGGCATACGACTTGGCGTCGCTCATGCGCCCGCGCATGTAGGGGTCGAGCGAGAGATAGAGCGTGCGCAGCAACAGCTCGCCTTCTGCTGGAGTCGGCAGCGGGTTTTCCTGCAGGCGGAAGTTGTCAGGCGTAGGCGCGCCCACTGGCCGGGAGTTCAGCACGATGGCGTGCTGGGTGGTCGCGTTCGACGACATCGGGATTGCCTCATGGGGAGAGGAGAGGCAGCGTATGCCAAGCCGTGGTGGCTCAAGGTGAAGGTCGCGCATGCCTCGGCGGACAGTCCACGGGAAATCGCGGTGTTCACCAAGCGTAGTCATGTCGTGTGCGTGAAAGCGCGCAGGGATGGGCGATCGCATCTGCGGGGAATTTCACTTCCTCTGCCCGGGTTCGGACTTTGGTGCGCTTGGGCGTTCGGGTGCAAAGCAAGAGCTTTCGTGCGCCTTCGGCGCCCGAGTTGCTTTCTCTTTGCGTGGCCACGTGCACGCAGGATGCGTGCACGAACAGCGAAGCTGGCCCGAAGGGCGGAGGGCAGGATGCCCGGAGTCAAGAGAAAGATAACCAAAGACACAGGCCACCCCGCTTGGCGCTTGGCGCTTGGCGCTTGTCGGGCATCGGGCAACCGCTACTGCGTTGCCTCAACTCGGGCATCCATGCCCTGGCCATGCCGATTCCCGCTGCGCGCGGCCTGTCGTCCCCGACTCACGGCCGCACACGGCCCCGGGTAGAGCAGCGGGCCATCCGGGCCCGCACTCTTCAGAAAAGCCGAGGCAACGGCAAAGCACCACGCGGTGGTGGTATTTTTCACTTGGAGGAAGGCACCGCGCGACGGAGACTGGAAAGTCCGCCATCGATGGCGGATTCAACTGATCGACGCAACACATTGCCCGTGTCGAATGGCGGCTTTCGGGAAAGCCCGTCACCCAGTTTGAGTCTCGGCCACCGGCAGTCTGCACTGACTGGTTGAAGGTTGTTTGCACCACTAACGCTAGCCAGGGCCAATCGGGGATATTGCGGCACGAAAGCACCAACGGACTGCTGCGACAATCCCTGCGCAAAGGATGCGAGATTGGTGCTTACCCCAATGCCAACGTCCAGGCGACTGGAGATACACTCAACCGCTGGCCACGGAATCGACTGGGCTTCCGGACACCAAAAGGAAGTTTTCGATGTTTCCTTCAACCATGGACTTCATGGTTGGATCCACGCTCCAGGTGTCGTTCACAGGTCGCTGGAATCATGACAATTGCGCCGTACAACTCGCCATCAGCGCCGCCCGGCGTCAGTTTCGGTTCCGAAGAGCAGTTTCTGCGTAGTGTTTTGGCGTCTTCGAGCGACTGCATCAAGGTCCTGGATCTTGATGGCAACCTCCTTTTTATGAACGAGGAGGGTCAGAAGTTGATGGAAGTCAGTGATTTCAATGCTATCGGCGGATGCCCGTGGCCAGACTTTTGGCGCGAAGGGCTGAACGAGGACGCTCGGGCTGCGCTTCAGTGCGCGCGCGGTGGCGGTGAGGGCCGTTTCGAAGGCATGTCGCCCACTCTTCTAGGCAAGCCGAAGTGGTGGGACGTGCGCGTGACCGCGATCAGGAATGTCTACGGCAAGCCTCAAAATCTCCTTGTGGTCTCGCGGGAGATCACGATCCAGAAAGAGGCCCAAGCACAGCAACGCCTTTTGATGGGGGAACTCGCCCACAGGGTCAAGAACATCCTCGCTGTTGTACAGGCGATTGCCCTGATGTCTTTTCGGGACGGTACTGACCTGCCTCAGGCGCGCGACACATTCCTCGCACGTCTGATGGCCCTTGCGGAAGCGCAAGACGTGTTGATTTGGAATGAGCAAGAAGGCCATGTCGCAATTTCGAACCTTTTGGCGAAAGTAGTTATCCTCCATGGCAACCCCAGTCAGTTTGAGTTGGATGGTCCAGAGATCGTTTTGGGTCCGAAGTTTGCTTTGACGCTCTCGTTGGTTCTGCATGAACTTTTTACCAACGCTCTGAAATACGGAGCTCTCATCGGAGGAAAAGGCATCGTCGCAATATCGTGGCATCTATCGGGTTCAGACGACGATCAGTATTTGGAGCTCTTGTGGGTCGAATCCGGCGGCCCGCTGGTCACTAAACCTACCCGTCGAGGTTTCGGCTCGCGCTTGATCGCGGAAAGCTTGGCGACTGAGCCGACCTCATCGACGAAGATCACCTATGAACCCGATGGCGTCAGATTTCATCTGAAGACTAGCCTCAGTGAAGTCCTGGACGGCGCACATACTCTCGATGCGGATGCCGTCGCGGCCTGAGGCTTTGCGCCGCCGTCTGCGCTGTCGTGCGGGCCTATTATCACGATGTACAAGGGCGCGAGGTTGACGCTGCTGGGCGGAGTGCTGCCGTCTACGGCTGGCGTCGAGCGACCAGGCACGGCGGACCGTCGCTTGTCGACCGATTCTGTTGAAAAACACCCTTGTCGCCGCGTGATGAAAGTGGTTGACTGATCACCCATCGCCAGAGCGAGATTTTCGCCATGATGGGACGTCAGCAGGCTGCACAAGCTCCCTTGTTCTATGCCTTCAACCTCGACGATCACGTCCCTGCCAAC
>JBDTEG010000025.1:0-20855 GCA_039922695.1 Rhodanobacter sp.
ACGCGGAATGCGACCAGCTGGACTGCGTCAGGTATTTGATTGCCGTGCTGAAGCGGCTGCTGCCCTCGACCAACACCACGTCACCCTGCCGCAGCGACGAGCGCAGCAAGTCGAAGCTCGAGGTACCAAAGTGCATTTCCACTGGTCGGGGTTTGGCCAGGAATTGGGCCAGCGACCGACCAAGCCATTGCAGCGGATGGAACATGGTCAGATTCCCCCAGTCGTCGACGTAAGCCGAGCTTAAGCCCTGCGCGTGATCAAGTCAGCGTACCGGGGTATGAACCTGAGCTTTTTGGAGCCGAGCGGAGCCCTCACCCGCAACGCCGCGCCGCCAGGTCGGCACACGAGGGCCCAGGGGCAATCCGGGACAGCCAGCAAAACGAGCACGGGAGCATTCAAGTTTCCCGAAGCAGCATTTCCGCTATGGTCCCAAGGATGAACTCTTTCCCTCCAGCTTTTCTTTTGCTTCAGCGGAAGTCTCAAGGTCGTACCGAAATAGCCAGGCAGGCCTGTTCCCCGCCCATCGTTCTACCTTGACTCTCACGCCATTGACATCCTGGGCCAGCAAGAGTGCGCCCTTGCGGATTTTTTCATAGTCTTTCAGAAACGAGCTCACCGTCTTTGCAACAACGCCAGCGGCGGCAACGATGGCGCCAATGGTTATGACGATTGTGACGCATCCTCGGCTTGCAGTCGTTGAAATGATGCTGATCGTGCCACCGAGCTGGCGACGCTCGATGGCACGTTCGAACTCCTCGGTCACAGCGTCAGCGAGCTCGGACATTTCCCTCTCGGAAATACTCTCGTGCTTGCCGATATTCACCAGGAACGTGATCGTGCCGATGTCGATGATCTCCATGTCCATGTGCGGGCCCTCGGAGAAGAAAGTGAACGAAGCTCTGGTGAATGGCTCGACCATGCGTTGCGACTGCCACGGAACCTGTGAGCCGACCCACGTATGGCATCTGGATCGTTGACCCCGTGCCCGTGCCTTGCTGGTCAGTTTGAGGCGACGACGGCGTGAGCGCGGCATTCGACGATCAGTGGCAGGCCACGCGGACACTTTGACTGTCAGACCGCACGCCATCGCTGTCACCTGCGAAAGGCGCGTCAGCGCACCCACGACGTCAGGGCACGCGCGTCGCGCCGGGCTCACCCCGCACCGAGAACGTCCTCGATCGACACATCCTTGCAGGAAGCGGTCGCGACCGTCGCGGCAACCGTCACCTTCTTGAGGTAAAAGCCGCCGCCTGGACTTATCTTGATATCGACTCCGGCAGGATCGACGTGAGCCGTGAAGCTGCCTTGTCCCTTGACGTTGTCAAACCTCGCACCCGCGGTGAGCCAAGCCGCATTTGTGAAGAACAGCTCACACGACGAGAGCGGCGGCGCGTAGAACCTGTTGTCGGAAATCGACACCTCGTCGCACTCGGACCTGTGTTCGGGCTCCAGTCCCCGCTGGGCTGCTGCCTGGAGGAACGCGGCGCCATCGAACTCGACCTTGCACGCTGTCGCCGCTCCCTCTGGCGGCACGCCCGCCGTGACGGCGAGCAATGCATACGCCAGGAGAACGCCAGGAGCCTGGAGAGCGTGCATGTCAGTTGCCCCGGATCGGGGCGACGTCCATGTAGGGCTGGTTGGGCACGACCAGTTGCATGCGCTGGACGCCATTGACCATGATGACCTGGTTGCCAGGCACCGCATTGAAGTAGTACATGCCGTCAGGACCCGTCACATAGTTCATGCAACCTGCGCCCACATGGCACAGGCTGACGTTTGCACCTGCCATCGGTACCACCCCGTACTGGAGTGCGACGTCGACGCGGCCACGAACGGTGACTGCCAGTGCGTCCGTGCAAGCGAAGACAAGCAACAGCAATAGCCATTTTTTCATTGCGCAGCCCCCATGGAAGCCGGCGCGGTTGCCGGCGGTGCCAGACTTGCCGCTTGCCCCGGAATTGCAGCATGGACCGGCGTGCCATCCTCACTCCCGGAGCCATAGGCCTTTCTCAACACGATCCATACCGGCTCGATGCCGGTGATCTGACGAGAGTCATAGTCGACCCTGACCTTGTTGGAATCATTGAGATCCAGCACGACCGGGTCCAGTGCGGGAAGCGTGAAGCGCGCCGTCGGGAACTTGCTGTCCACGGTAATGACGCGGAACGTGATGTCGTTGGCAGACGCGCTGGTGAGTCGCGGCTGGGTTTCGACGCGAACCTGGGGCATCGTCATGCCATCGATGGGCAGCGCTTTGCCATCGGCATCCCGCAGGCGAACAGGTATCCGTACCGTCCAGGCCTGGTTGTCCTTCATGGACTGCACTATCCGTTCGGCCCTGGTCTCGGCCTGGTTCTGCAGGTAGAGGTAGGTGCCGATGGACGCCGCGAACAACACCACGTAGGTGGCCGTGGAACCCACGACGCTGAATGAGAGAGTGATTTTCCCGAACGCGATGCCTTCGGAACTCCACGTCCCGCCTGCCTTGCCCTTTGAACTGCCTTTCGGGGTGAGCGCCTTGTAGAGCACCGCGGCGGGGAACAAAGGAATCAGCAGCAGCGCTGCAATCACCAGCAGGTCACTCATTTGCGACATCTCGATCTCCCTGCCGATGCTCGTTGGAAAGTAGCGCCTGCCGAAAAGGGTGATCACCCAGACGCTTGAGATGCATCACCCCGAGGATGCCGACCAGATCGACATATGTTCCATGGAGGCAACCGCAGGCTGGTTGCTCCCGCAACGGACACCGTTCCGGCTGGCCTGCCTACCCCGTTGGACCGGCGGTCGAGCTTCGGCTGCCTATTGCCCCGCTGGTCCGCCTTGCGTGTCATTGCATCCTCCGCGCCCCCAGCGCTTCCCGCCGAATCCGCTGCCCGTGCCACCGGTCTTCTCCATGAAAGTCGTGCCCGAGATCCGCAGCGTGAGCGTTCCATGTCCCCACGCGCTTCCCCGAACGTCGGCCCACTCCCCCTCAATGTTGTTGCCGTTGCGCGTGCCCTTGAACACGTTCGTCCAGGAGCGACCGTCGTCACTGCTCACTCCGACCCACCAAATGGCGCTGCCAATCGCGTGCAGGTGGTAAGTGCCGCCATCGTTGGCCGTCCAACGCCCGCTGACATTCTTGGGTGCTGCACATTGCGCGCGCACGGGCGCGGCAAACGCGGCAAATAGCACCAGACCCGCCGCCAATGCGATGCCTGTTGAAACAAGGTTTTTCATATGACTCTCCTCGCTCAAGAACACCGGGAAGGTGGCGACAGAAACGCGTTCCGGCAAAACAGGATGTGTCGGGCACGGCTTACATCAGGACCCCGTGCCACCCTCCCGGATTTGCGGATGCCGGTTTCGATGATCTCGCCTCGTGCTGATCGACGACTTCGTGATGCCAAGGGTAAGCAAGTCATGTGCCATCAATCCGGCGAAGTCGGCGGCGCTTCATACCTACGTACGGGCGTGCACCCACTGCTGCGCATGGGGCAAGGTTGACCCGGATTCACCCGGCAGCCGGGTCATGCTTCACCCTTGGAGCTCGAACGTCAGTTTGATTCCGACTACTATCTGGTCAGTCCGTTCTGGAGCCCGTTTCCGCCGCGTCTTGCGCCTCAACCGCGTTTCGCGCCTGAAGCTGTTTGACTTCCTCCGACCGGGTGTCCTGCGCCGCGTGCGTCAATGGAAACCCGCGCTGCAGTTGTTCCAGATGCTGTTCGGCGAGGAGTGTGCTCCGGTCAATGGTCAAGCCACCGCCGCCGGGCAAATCGATTTACAAGTCCGACATGTCGTCTTTGCCATGCGAGGCGCTGCGCGGTGCTGCTGCCGCTGCGAATGAACATTTATCGGTCAAACCCTGCAGCGGCAATCGGCGCTGCATTCGCACAGGCCCGCTGTGGCCGGTCGCACTTCGCCAAGTTGTGCATGGCATCGAAGTGATGACCGACAACCTGACCATGCCGCGTCATCGCCATCTTGGCGCTTATGCGACCGTCATCGTCAGCGGCTCGTTCGAAGAATCTAGTTACGCAGGCCGTATTCGCGCGATTGCTGGCGACGTACTGGTGCATCCAGAGCTTGATGCACACGAAAACTACCGGGTTTCTTCCAGCGTCAAACTGATCCGGTTGCCGTGGACGGACCGCACTGGCGTGGGTGGCTTGTTCCATTTGTCGGACACGGATGAGCTGATGCGAATCGCCGAGAAAGACGTGCGCGAAGCGAGCGAGCGCCTGGCCGCTGCGATCCGCTGCGACCCATCAATCTCCTTCGGAAAGCGCAACGACTGGCCGGACAAGCTGGCGGCCGACCTGGCAGACGATGCCTCGCTGCTTCTTGGCGATTGGGCGCATGAGCATGGATTGACCCCGGAGACAGTATCGCGCGGCTTCGCCAAGGCATTTGGCGTTGCGCCCGAACTATTTCGTGCAGAGCTCAAGACGAAGGCAGCTTGGCTTCGCATCACCCGTGCGCGAGACCATCTCGGCGCCATTGCCGCGGAAACCGGGTTTGCCGATCAGGCGCACATGACGCGCTGGATTCACCGCATCACCGGTTCATCGCCGTCGGCATGGCGCCTGCTCGATGGCTGAGCGTGGGCTTTGAATCGAGCCTGTTCCAGATGAGGTCTTCGTTATTGCGGCGCTGGATGTACGCGACAACGTTGCCTTGGCCGTCCGACTTGAACAGCTCGCGGCCTTCGACACCCTTGCTGAAAAAGATGTCCGTCGCTTCGGGAATCAGCAGCTCCTTCTTCTTGCCGGATTCCTGCGCGTAGAGGTTCGAGCCTTCCTGTGAAACCGTAAGCGTCACACCGGGCCCGAGCTGGTAGGTGCCTGGATAGAGCGGATACCTGCTGAGGTTCGCCTGCCCTGGTGCAGGGTCCATGTAATAGCGCAACACCTGTTCGGCTATGATCTGCCACTTGCCGCTTTGCTTAACCCAGGTGTCCGTTTCATGATAACGGGCCTCGTTGCGCTGGCCGAAGATGGTTTCGGTTTCATCGAGGTCGTAGCTGAACGCGATGACATCGCCGACTCGGCGGCTGGCTGGATTCACTACGTCCAGAGTGCCGGCGTCGCCCTTCGGCAGCGGCGTGATCTGCTTGAGCAGCTGAGTCTTGTCCATGCTGCGCCCGCGCTCATTGAAGATGAGGGCGTCATCGGCGAACTGCTCCTCGAACGGCACGGGGTTTCCCGCGCCGACAGCGCGCATGCGCTTCGGCGTGAGACGCAACAGTCCGTCCTGCGTCATCGTGGGCGAACCGTGCATCCGGCACGCCGCGAGCAGTGATGCCGGCAGGAGCGTCGATGTCAGCGAGAGCTTGTGCATGGAAATGTCTTCACTGTGCGACATGGAATGGCGATCTCTGGCTTGGAAAGTTGCGGCGCGTGCCGGTGGCAACTAAGCTTTGTCCAGATGCGCTAGAACGTGGAGCGCCTCCACGCGGTCGTCCATGATCACCGCGCTTCTCGCGTCGCGCTCCACGGTCGACCTGAATTGTTTGAGCTTGAAGACGTCGACGAGATGGATGCCAGCCTCGTGTATTTCCAGGAACGAATCGTCCAGCGCATCGCCGACGACCTCGCTCAGCAGGCGGGCGTCTCCGGGCTGCAGCGCGCCCCTGAGTGCTGGCAGCTGCATCAGCGCAACCAGGCGTATGCGCTTGGGATGCCCCGGCTTGGCATAGGTGAAAACGATGTGTGCGGCCTGCGGACTTTTCATCGCTGCCAGTCCCTCCAACACGCCGATCTTTACGTTCCGGTCTTCTGCGCAGGCCAAGGTGGTGCGCAGCACGTCTAGCGCCTTCGGGCTGGCCGAGTGACCCAACTGCCTGGCCGCCACCGCTTGCACTGCGTAGCTCGGGTCGTCGTGAATCGCCTTCACCAGTGCGCCAAACACGACCGGATCGCTCAAGATGTGGGTCATCGCGCTTATCGCGGCAGTGCGGACGTGACTGTTGCCCTGATTCAACGCTGACAGCAACGCACCCTTCGCCTGATCGGATTTGCTCTGGCCGAGGCTGGCAGCCGCTTCCACACGTACGCCGAAGAACGCGTCTCCGTTCAGCACGTTCGTCAGCGCTCTTGTGCAACAACGGCTGTCCGCTTTCGCGTGCTCGCCCAGCTGTGTGGTCGCCCACAACCGGCTCATCATGTAGGGATCGTGTTGTGCTTGCGCGCTGAGCTCGTCGCTCGTCTTGGGGAAAGCTACAGTCTTGTAGATGATGTCGTTGGGATCGAAGTCGACCCACTCCGGAGCAAAAGCTAGCGGTATATCGAATTCCTGGTGGGCAGCGTCATCGCGGACGAGCTTGTCCAGCTCCTGGTTCTTGTCGCCGAAAAAAGCCAGGTGTACCGGCATATCGAAGATCGGTGTGTTCGCGCTGGTTTCCTGCGTCTGCGCCACGTTGACGATTTCCACTTTGCGCTTGGGGTCGTAGCTGGTGGTAACCCGGTAATCAGGGTGGCCGCCCTTGTACACCCACTCGTAGAAAAACCAGGAGAGTTCCTGACCGGTCCTGGCCCGGATGCTGTTCACGAGATCCGCCGTCACCGCTGTCTGCGCGCGGTGGGCGGTGAGGTAATGATTGAGTGCCTGAAAGAGTACTTCGTTCTGCGAAGCGGGCGCTGTCATGGCATCCTCACCATCGAGGACGTACCGCATCATCTCCAGTACCGACGCACCTTTTGCGTGCGTAATCTGCTCGAGCATGTCCATCGGGTCGGTGTATTTGCGGTAGACGATCGGCCGGTTGCCTTCCGCGGCCTCGGCCTTCAATGCTTCGTTCTGATCACGATAGATTTCGTAACGATATGCGTCGTTCCCATCGTGGTTTTGCGTATACAGGGCGGTGAGGTACGTGGCGAAACCTTCGTTCAGCCAGATGTTGGCCCAATCACGGCCCTGGACATAGTTGCCGAACCAGTGCTGGCCCAGTTCGTGCGCGACGAGAATCGTACTCGGGTAATCGGCTTCCGCCCTGGCGTCGTGCAGGGTCTCGTCGAGCAAGGTGGTTGCACTGACGTTTTCCTGCCCGCCGAAGATGAAGTCGTGCACCGCCACTTGATCGTATTTCTCGTAGGGATACTCCACCCCGGTGGCACGCGAGAAAAATCCCATCATGTCCGGGGTGAGGTGGAACGTTCGCAGGGCTACCGCGTCGCCGACGCTTTTGTCGACGAAGTAATCCACCGGCTTGCCTTTGTAGCTGTCGGAGAGCTTCTTCCACGGTCCAATCGCCAGCGACACCAGATAAGTACTATGCGGAATGTGCTCCACCCAGTCGTACGTTGTCTGGCCAGCCACATGCTTCACGCTCACCAACGAACCGTTGGACACTACGACCTGGCCTTCCGGCACGGTAGTAATCGTTTCGCTGGTAGCCATGTCATTGGGATGATCCCAGCATGGGAACCAGTGGTGGTTGAATTCCGGTTCGCCTTGCGTGTAGATCTGCGGCGGCACGCCTGGGTCGTCCCTGTCCGGGTTGACGAAGTAGAGGCCGGCCTTGGGAAACCCGTGAAAGACGATGCGGATGTCCAGTGAATCCGCAGAGCCGTACCCATGCCCCAAGGCAATCCATATACAGCGGGCATCTGTGTGATGCGCCAGCGCTACTGATGCACCACCAGCCTTGAGCAGCGCTACCGATTCAACGGTCAAATCTTCGCTGTCGAGACAGAACCGGTCGAAGTTCGCCTCGAATGGCCGGAGGGTGACCACCTCGTCGCCGAACACTTCGCGCCTGGACGGGGCGAAATGCAGCATGAGTTTGTAGTTCTCGACGTGATAGCTGCGGCTCGGTGTCCAGCGCATGGCTGCGGAGTCCCCATTTATCTGAGCGGCGCACGCGTGACCGACGCAAAGCAGCAAAAATAGCAGCGCGATGGGCATTGGAGTCGCAAATTGCCGTGAACGAATGGCCAGGCGATCGCTCACCTCGCCAGGCACCGCCTGTTCACCTGCGTGAGTGGTCAGCGATCGTGACGAACCGATGGCAGGGAAACTGTGTGGCTTCATTGCAACGCAGCTTGCCCCACGCAACCATTCGCGTCTTGAACGCATTTGACGTGTGTCGTTGGGAGTGCCTCGCCGCCCGCAGGGCGCGAAGATATGCGATGGATTGTCCCCATGTGTGAGCACCTCGATGCAGAACGGAACCCGAGGGCGTAACCGGAGATTGCGCGTCGATTGGCCGTCCGCGGGTGCATCCAGTCTGTTTCACTCGCCCGCAATCGTGGAGCCAGCAAGATTGCACCGCCTCGGCAGTGGTCCGTGCGCAGAAACGGGCCCGCAAACAAAGATGCCGCTATTTCGCCGCTTGCGTCCGGAGTCCAGCACGCTTTTCCCGCCGCGCCGAAGGGCGGGTCCCCGTCTTGGCATTGACCACGATCTGACGTGTTTCATGCGGCGTCAGGATCGCATCCGTCATCGTTCCGGCTTGAAGCGCTTCGGCAGCTCTTGCCGTTTGCCAAACACCCCTCGGTCAGCGTGGAACCCGTCCAGGTACACCTCGTGCGTGGCGCAGAATCAAGGCTCGAGGCCCGACCCTTGATGGCTCGGTCCGCATGCGGTCTTGCGTACAACATGGATGCCGACGGTCGCGACATGCGCCGTCCCGTTTACGGCAATCGTCTCCTTACGCACGATTTCCGTCCCGGCTTCTGCTGCGGTTTGTGCGGGCGTAGGCTAGGACATGAAGAGGTGTCTTAATCTCCGAACTGGAAGACCACTCGAGGCTGGAGCGATGAATCTCGCAAGTGTGGGTCATGCGGTTTTTGCGGCAGCCATGATTGCCCTCGGGATCATCGGCCTGGTCCAGGGCGATTTCACCGCGATATGGCAACCGGTATTCAAGCATGTCCCCGCAGCCGGAGGCTTGGCCCTTCTCTGCGCCCTCGTCTCGCTGGCTTCTGGCACCGCCCTGTTCTGGCGGCGCACAGCTGCCGTCGCCGCCCGCGTACTGTTCTTCTATCTCCTGCTTTGGTCGCTGGTGTTCAAGGTCCCGGTGATCTTCCAATCGCCTGCTGTGGAAGGTTCCTATCAATACTGCGGCGAGATCGCGGTGGTCGTGGCGGGCGCCTGGGTCCTGTATGGCTGGTTCGCTACTGACTGGGACAGGCGCTGGCTCGGTTTCGCCATCGGCGACAGGGGTGTGCGCATGGCGCGAGCCCTCTACGGCCTGGCGTTGCTCGCCTTCGGTCTGTCGCATTTCTTCTATCTCGGTTTGACCGCACCGCTGGTACCAGGCTGGCTGCCAGCGCCTGTGTTCTGGGCGTATTTCACCGGCGGTGCCTACCTTGCAGCGGGTGTGGCGATACTCATCGGGGTATTCGCACGGCTGGCGGCCGCGCTCTCGGCGCTGCAGATGGGCATGTTCCTGCTGTTGATCTGGGTGCCGATGGTCGCGGCAGGCCATGTCAGCGCCTTCCATTGGGGCGAGACCTATGCCACCTGGGTCCTGACCGCTGCCGCCTGGGTAGTGGCCGATTCCTGCCGCGGCATGCGCTGGCTCGCCGTCAACAGACGCTAGCCCCGGCGCGGCGCTGGAATGGAAGAATCGTCGCGCACACCTTCCCGGTTCAGTTTCGGTATGCCGATACCCATGCATTGTGCACGGGCCAGGCCGCACGTGTTTGCAGGATCGTGTCCGGTCCGTGGCAACTCAAACGCCCGAGGCCAATCCATGCTTCGCAAACTTGTCATCGCTTCCCTGTTCGTCGCGAGTCTGACCTTCTCCGGCTTGGTGCTCGCCCAGGCCCAGCAGGCTCCGTCCGCTCCGCCTGCCGCCGCGGCACCGGCCGCCGCTTCGAGCACCAGGTCCAAAGCCGCTGACAAAGCTGCCAGGAAGGCTGCGAAGGAAGCCGAAAAGGCGCACAAGAAATCCGCCAGACAAGCCAGCAAAGCGGCGAAAGACGCCGGCAAGGCCGCCAAGCAGGCCGCGAAGGCCAACAGACGAAAGGAAAAAGCGGCGGAGGCAGCGAATTCACCCAGGCACAAGAAGTCTCACAAGAAAGCCAAAAAGACCCACGCTCCGGCCCCCGCCAGCGCACCGGCTTCCAGCAGCTCTGCTGGCGGCTGAAACCTTCGTGGCGATGGTCTGGAGGGACGTGGGAATTTTGAAAACGGAACGCAGGCAGTCAGATGGAATGCGTGACCTCCGCCGCCCGGCCCGGCGCGTCCAGTCATCTGCGGTTCCTGCTTTTATCGACGAAGGCCCAGACCGTGGAAATCACCACCGAACCCTCGCCGACCGCCGAAGCCACCCGCTTCACCGATCCGCTGCGCACGTCACCCACCGCGAAAATGCCAGCCAACGAGGCGGCAAACGGTGAGCTCGCTCCAGCGGCCGCGCCGGTGAGAACGAAGCCCTTCTCGTCCAGCTTGACCAGATCCGTCAGCCAGTCGGTATTGGGGGCGGCACCGACCATGATGAAAAGTGCCCCGGTCGGCACGACGTCTTCGCTGCCGCTGGCGGCACGACGGATCGTCACGGCCGACAGGCGATCGCTGCCGTGCAGCGCGCTGACCTCCGCGCCGTATTCAATGGTGATCGTCGGATCAGCTTCAAGCCGGCTCGACAGGTAACTGGACATCGTGGCCGCCAGCGATTGACCGCGCACCAGCAGGCGCACCCGGCTCGCCGTTCGGCTCAGGAACATCGCGGCCTGGCCGGCTGAATTGCCGCCGCCAATGACGACTGCCTCGGTCCCCTTGCAATGACGGGCTTCCAGCTCGGTCGCGGCGTAATAGGCCCCGGCCCCCTCGAACTCGGCGAGTCGCTCGATCGGCAGACGGCGATACTGCACGCCCGTCGCCACCACCACCGCCCTCGCCCGAACCCGCTTGCCGGTCTCGAAGGTCGCACAGAACCGGCCGTCCGGCAGCATCTCCAGCTGCGCCACCCGGCGCGGCATGGCGAACCGCGTGCCGAATTTCATCGCCTGGATTTCGCCGCGCCAGACCAGGTCCGCGCCGGAAATGCCGGTCGGAAAACCCATGTAGTTCTCGATCCGGCTCGACGTGCCGGCCTGGCCGCCAATCGCGATGTCCTCGGTCACCAGCGCCGCAAGGCCCTCGGCGCCCGCATACACTCCCGCCGCCACGCCCGCCGGCCCGCCGCCCACGATCAGCACGTCGAAATCCTCGTCATCGACCAGCTCGAGCTCGAGGCCAAGCAGACGCGCGACCTTGGCCGGCGTGGGCTCGACGATGACGGTGTCCCGGCCGAAAAAGACGGCCGAGCTGCCCGGCGCAAGCGAACAGGTGGCGGCCAGGGCGCTGGCTTCAGGGCTGCCAAGCTCGAACGAGCTGTAGGGAATGCGATTGCGGCTGGCGAATTCGGCCACGCGGCGGACATCGCGGTCGAGCTCTTCACCGATCAGCACCAACGCACTGTCACGCTGTTCGATTTGCCGTCGGCGCCGCGCGGAGTACACGGTGATGATGATGTCCGACATCTCCGGAATCCGGGACATCAGCGTCAGCATCGTCGCACGCGGCACCTCGATCACCGTCGTATCGCACACGGCGCGCATGGGCATGGAGGACGTGCCGCCATTGAGGAACGATATCTCGCCCATGAACTGGGTCGGGCCCAGCGTCGACGGCAAATGTCGTTGATCGGTATAGGCGTTGACGACCTCGATTTCGCCGGCAACGACATAGACAAAGTGATCCGCCAACTGGCCCGGGCGCGCCAGATATGTGCCGGCAGGGTAGAGCACCTCCGCACCGGCCGCACGCAACGCCGCCACGTGCGCGGGCGCCAGGGGCGTGCGCTGCATCTCGCTCAAATTGGCGCCGATCGATTCCATGGGATCTGGTCCTTGCGCTGCGCTCCCGCATGTCACCGGCCGGGCATCGAGAGCATTGCATCTGGCCGATCATAACGCGACGCTCGGGCTCAGCCCGCGTCACCCGCCGTGGAGCATGCCGCGGAAGCTGGCCCTGCACCCTGGCCCCTGCGCCTTTCCTCAAGCCTCCGACAGCGCCCAGTCCACCGCAGCGTGCGCGTGCAACTCGGTGGTGTCGAACAGTGGCACCGTGGCATCGCTGGGATCCACCAGCAGCGCAAGCTCGGTGCAGCCCAGGATGATGCCCTCGGCGCCCTGCACCACCAGGGCTGCCATCACACGCCGGTAGTCCTCGCGCGAGCTGGCCAGAAGCTGTCCCTGGCACAGCTCCTCGTAGATCACCCGATGCACCAGGGCACGGTCGTCCGCGTCCGGCAGCAGCACGTCCAGCCCCTGCTGCTGCAGGCGCTGGACATAGAAGGGCTGCTCCATGGTGAAGCGCGTGCCAAGCAGGCCGACCCGGCGGACGCCGGCCTGGCGCACCGCGGCGGCGGTGGCATCGACCACGTGCAGTAGCGGGATGTGCACGGCCGACTCAATCGCAGGTGCCACGATGTGCATGGTGTTGGCGCAGATCAGCAGGGCGCCCGCTCCAGCAGCCTGCAGTCCGCGAGCGGCCTGAGCCAACTGGGCGCCGGCCGCATCCCAGTCACCAGCGCGCTGCAACTGCTCGATGTCGGCAAAATCCACGCTGTGCAGCAGCAGCGATGCCGAGTGCAAGCCGCCCAGACGCGTCTTGACTGCCTCGTTGATCAGTCGGTAATACGACGCCGTCGACTCCCAGCTCATGCCACCAATCAGGCCAATCGTTTTCATCGCGTGTCTTCCGAGAGGTTTGTTCGATGGATGGCATCGTGATCGCCAACCGGTGAGGCGAAAACGGGACGGAGGACGTCAGTCTCAAACACCAGGCCGAGTCATTTGACTTCCTTCGGCCGGGTTTCCGTACCACGTGCAGGAAGGTGAACCTGACGTTCGCCATTGCCGAGGTCTAAACGTCTGCCCACATACGCAACAGATTCGCGTGCGAGCGGCTGACTGCTTCGAACGTCGCGGTTCGACCTTCGCGCCCGTAGAGATCGCGTTGTGCCCGGTCCAGATCCCACAGCAGTTCACGCTTCGCCGGATCACGGACCAGGCTTTGCACCCACAGGATGGCGGCATCGCGCGCTCCCCCGGTCACTGGCGTGACATGGTGCACGGAGTTGGCCGGATAAGCGATGGCCGAGCCGGCGGCCTCCTTGAATGTTTGTTCGGCACCGCCGCCGTTACGCACGGTCAGCTCGCCGCCGGCGTAACTGCTCGGATCCGACAGGAACAACGTGACCGCAATGTCGACTCGCAACAGGTCGCCCATGGTGCCCATCAGTGGCGAATCGACGTGCGGACCGTACTGCATCGCCTGCCCGTAATGGTTGAATATCACCCGCGTGACCGACGCCGGCAGCAGGGCCGTCCACAGCATCGCGTTGCGGGTGAACGCGCCCCGCACGATGTCAGCAAGCCCTTCGTATTGCGGGTTGTCGCTGGCGACCTGCTGGTTGTTCTTGACTTCGCGCGCCGCGCCACCGGCCGAGGTAACGCCTTCCACATAGCGTGCGGACTTCAGTCCGGTGCGGATTTTACCCAGCTCCTCGGCGGTCAGCACGTTGGGGACGAACGTGATCAAGTGCATTCTCCCGGACGCCTTTCAGGTGCGTCGATGGACAGTGGAAGGTGTCGGCGGTCTATGTTGGGGGTCAGAGCCACTTCCCAAAGGACAGATGCACCAAATCAAAGAGTTTAAGGCGCTCTGTCGCAGTCAGCTTCGCCCGTCTGATGGTCCATTGCAGAACTCTAGCGCGTTGTAGGCCGGCCAAAAATCAGGCTGGGCGTATCACACAGCAGCCCGGCATTGTCGATGAACGCGCCGGAATGGCCATAGACGCCAACTGCAACTTGCCCCGCTGGGCAGCGGTAGGTCATCACGTCAGCGTCAGCAATGAACCCCTGCCCGCCGAAGCGCTGCCCATTACGGGTCTCGGCGCCGGTGTCCAATGAAAGGCAGATCAGCCGCACATAGCCGACAACGAAACCGTTGTGGCGAACGCGACCAATCTCCCAGCCGCGAACCGCTGCATTGCTTGGACACTCTTGCGACGCCGAGCCGCCACCACCGCCGCCAGTCCACGGACCGCGTCTGGGAGGATCGAAACGCGGACCGTGACCATAGCCCGCACAGAGCGGAGCGATTGCATCCAGCCATGCACCGGTACGCCCGACGATCCCGGTCATGACCTCGCGCCGCCCACAATAGCCGTTGAAGCTACCACCGCCATTGCCTCCAAGGACAGGGGTGCTGCTGTATGTCTCGTTTGCATTGGCCGGCATGGCCAATGACGCGATAACTATTGATAACGCGACCGCAATTGCCAGGGTTCGAAAGGGATTGATCACCGTTTGGATCTCCGGCTGCGTTCATTGAGAAGCTTGGGCACGATAGCATTGCTGGATTGAAGCTGATTGGAACATGGCGGACGATCGCTCGACGTCCCCCGGCGTCCGATGCACCCCGATGAACTCCGGTTTCCGTCTCAAGTCCTGAAACGCTGCCATCTGCCCAATCGGGATGGAGAGGAACCTCACGGCCCTTGCTCCCACACTACCGAGCGTACGGGCCCAGCGAGGCAAGGGGGTCAGAGACATTTCAACCGCCTCTAGAAATGTCTCTGACCCTCTTTTTTCACCCCTTGTCTTGCTTGGACACAAAGGCTCCCGACCCCCATTTCCCGACGGCTTGACCAGCGCCAGGATGTTGCCAGGACAGCTTCACGAACCAACGGATGGGTAGAGTGTCTCGGTGTTTTCAGAGCTTCGAAAGATGACGTTGCCATGCAACCAGAGCCTGGAGCATGAAAGATGAAATCATACGGTTTCGTGGTCGTGTGCGGGAACGTGACAAACCGGAAGGGGCACGTGGAGTGCGAATCAAAAGCAAGTGCGGGCTCAGTCAGCCACGTATCCATTAACTCCTGACACCGTTTTCCCCGTTAGTCGACTGCCTCCGGTGCGCTGAGGCTCTTGCTGTAGTAGCCCGATTGATCAAAGCAGCAAACGCGCTTCCTGCCTGACGAAAGCATATCGCAGGCGCTTTGAACGCGACTTTTTCGAGTCTTGGCCAGCTTGGCAGATTCAACCCAATGAACCCAGTCAAGGCGTGCGAGGGTCGTCGTGTGTTCCCACCCAGCCCTGGCCTCGGGAAAGGCTGCAAGAGCCTCCCGCAAATCACCTGGCAGCTGCGGCTCCGGCTCTGGCGTGGCCGGAGACATCTGGACGTCGATCATTTCACCAAAGTCAGCATGAGCGGCCTCCTGGAGTTCCTTGCTCACGCGGAGCCAATGACTCAGCTGGCCATCCGGATCAAGCGTCGCCTGGAAGGGATAGCCATTGATGGTGCCTTCCACCGATGTCCTGCCACGCCTGGGCAACTTGTCACTCGCCGCTTTTGGTAGCACAAGAAAGGCCCAGGCACCATCCTTGCCAGGCTTGGCCGGGCGCAGGAGCCTTGTCTTGAACGCGCAGATGTGTGATTTCGCCATGTCGAACGACCTTTGACGCCCGACGCCGGAGAACAGCGACGCTGGTACGGCGTCCACCCAAGCAAAAGCGAAGCGCTCAGCATCATTTTTTGAATGAACCTGAGCCCTTTTTACAGCATCATGCTTCGCTGACGGCCACTTGCTCACATTCCTGATAATCTGCCACTGCTCATCAACACCGGAGGCGTCATGCGAAAGCATCTGCTGATTGCGGGACTATGTTGCGGACTGGCCTTCGTCCCCACCCAGGCGGTACGGGCTCAAACCACCAACCAGACCGACCACCAGCGCATCGAGGCGCTTGAGGCACGCGTCGCCGCACTGGAACAGCGATTGAACATGTCGCCGATCACCCCGGCGCCGGCCTCGGACCACCAAACATCGGTGGCCCCGGCAACGAAAGCTCCCGCCCGAGTCCGCCCTGCAGCCATGGCCGCAGCCGCGCCTGCAGCAGCCGACTGGAGCCAGTTGCACCAGGGCATGACTCCGCGTGAAGTCACCGCGCAAATCGGCCCACCGGATCACAAGCAGCTCCGGGCAATGTCGGAAATCTGGTTCTACCCAGACGATCGCCAGCTCGAGTTTGATCGCGATAACCGGCTGGACACCTGGAGCAAGCCTTGAGACGGGCAAAAACGGGTGGCAGAGTCGACTTTCAACTGACTCGCTTCTAAAAGTGCGCTCTGGTCCCTGTTTGACGGTTGCCTCCGCCTTATCCGGCCCGGAGACAAAGCTATTGGCTCGCGTGCTGGTCGGCTTCTCCAAGCGGTATGGCGCGGCTGCGGCGGGGTGATGTATCTGGCCGGCTCCAGACCGCGCTCGTGAATCAGTAGTCGATCATCTGGATCATCGAATTGGCGTCCAGTAGCCCGACGAAATTTCCGTCCCGGTCAAAATAGATGTTGGAGCCGGATACCACCATCAGCGTCTCGGGGAGCCCGGTGTTGTCGGCGTGCACACTCAAGGTGTGGATGGAGTTACCCTGTTCGAACAGATGGCTGCCTGCGGTTTGCGGCTGGTCCGGATACTTGAGGTAGTTCCATTAGACAACCCGGTCAGAGCCTGCTCGGACAGCGGGAAAAGGGGCTCTCATCCCGTTAGTCTTGGCCACTCAAACGGTTGCAAGTGAACCTGACCCCGTTTTTCCCTGGCACCTTTTCTCGCAATTAAAGCGTACCCTGACCCTTGTTTTCCTGTTCGGTCGCGTTCTGTACTGCCGTCGACTCGCCTGAGGCCCTATCGCCAAGATTCGATGCGCTGCTCGGCTGGGTCGCCCCCAGTGTCGTGCTTTGGTCAGCGGAAATTCCACGCAGTTTTAGCTCCGAGGTGTCAGCGTGAACACACGACTGCGCGTTAGGCGAGCCATTCTTTCTGCGGGTTTATATTGCGGGTTCCTGCTGATTCTGTCCTTGGCCTCCTGCACGCCCCTGGCGCCCGTCAGAACAGAACAAAACGCTTCAGTGAACTGCATGCCGTTGCATCTGCAGGACGGTTCGGCCCTGGAAGATTTCGCGAGCGTCGATCCAAAGTGCGATGACCTGCGGGAGGAAGTCGCGCCTCCGTCTCCGGGCAACGGCGGCTATACCTTGAACTTCGTCGAATTCGACGACCAGGGCATGCTATTTCCCAAGTCAGAGCAGAGGTCGTTGGCGGATTCTCAGATGGAAGATTTTCTATCCCGTGTTCGCTCGCCTGCAAGCGGAGCAGAAACTGCGGCATCGGACCTGAGCCCGACCAGCGTGATCGTTTTCGTACACGGCTGGAAACACAATGCCCAGAGTGGCGACACCAATGTGCGCTGGTTCCGCGCGATGCTGGCTCGCCTGGCCATTGTCGAAAGCAAGTCGAGCTGTCCACGCCGAGTCATCGGCCTTTATGTCGGTTGGCGCGGCGACGCAACACCGCTGCCAGATCTGGTCAAGGACGTAACGTTCTGGACGCGCAAGAAAGCCTCCGGGCGGGTTGCGGATGGTCAGGTGCGCGAACTGTTCAGTCGCTTGCGTGCAATCCAAGATATTCGCAATGCCGACTGGAATGGTTTAGTCGAGACCAGTCGGCGTCATCCAACTGATGTGACGTCGTCGCACAACGAACTTGCCTGCTCGAAGGCCATGCGCCTGACGATCGTGGGCCACAGCTTCGGTGGCCTTATTGTCTACAACGCGCTGAGTCCCTCGCTGGTTCGCGACATCGCCGATCTTAACGAAAGCATTCGAGATGCCAAGTCTCCGACGATTGATCCTGTGCTTGCGCGCGAGGGCGACCTCATCGTAACGATCAATCCGGCGGTTGAAGCGTCGGCGTTCGTGCCGTTGTGGCGGGCGGCGCGAGCCGCGAATCCACACAGCTATCACGCCCCAGTATTCGTTTCGATCACCAGCGCGAATGACAACGCAACCGGTATTGCGTTTCCGGCGGCACGCTTTTTCAATACGTTGCTGAGCAAGTATCCGCGGGGCGCAGATGAGGAGCGCGATGCCGAGCTCCAGACGGTTGGCCACGATCAAGACTATGTCGACTACACGCTCAACGCGCTGAGTATCTTGAACAAGGGTTCGAAGTCCGAACCGCTTGTCGCCGATCCGATATGTGAGAGCCTGCGCAACGTTCGGGATTTTCCAACCCGCTTCGGTGCGGAGATGAGACGTCTGGACGGCTTTGTCAACGCCCTGCACACGACTCCCGATGCCAATGCGTTGCCGCACTTTTTCCCACGGCAGTTCTGCATCCATGCGAACACCGGCGATCCCGATGTGGCAATCGCGTTACAGCCGAAATCCGGAACCAACCTCAATTCCCCGGTGTGGAATGTCTATACCGCGGTACCGGTGCTCGACTCGCATTCGGATTTGCTCAACCCAGTGCTTATTGATTTCCTGCGCCAGCTTTATGAAGAAGGCACACAATCCGAGTCACAGCGGCTTTCGCCGACCAATGAAAATTCGAACAGGGTTGAACCTTGATCAAATGTAACCGTTCGCCCACCGCGCCTTGCCCCGGCCAGACCAACCCGGTGCATTTCGCGCCTGATACCACTGGAGCGAAGCGATGGGCACCACCGACTTCTTCGGATTCGACACCTCCGACGACCAGTATCACCTTCGGGGACTTGGTGACGTGTCGGAAATGGGCGACGCTGTGCTGGGCCACGTGTGCAACGAGATGGGCGCCAACGCGCCACGCTGGCTGGTAGTGCGAAACGTGTCCGATCCGCAAATCAAGGCCGAGGGCATGACCCTGCAGCAGCAGGCCACTCTCGCCGCCCAGATCTAGAAAAGGGTTTGGCCGCTGGAGCTCAGTTTGCAGCGCCATCAACTGCTGGGCTCTTGTTGCGGCGGAGTAGAGAGAAAGAGTGTCAGGGAAGAATGGCATGTACTTGAGCAAAAGACCTGACTTTCGCCGTTCCCGCGAACGCGGGGATGACGGCGCTTGAGTCAGAGCCATTCGTGTCAAGGGACAATCCGGTGCGGCCAGGAAGATGACAAACCGAGCGTCCAGATTGCCCCTGACACCATTCTTTGGGAGATCAGCTCTTGTCCCCCTTGCCGCACGCGATGATGATCTGAGGGTCCGGTGCCATCGCGCGGGAGTTGTCGACCATATGCCATGGCCCGCCCTTGCAAACCTTGGTGGCATCGTTATAGCAGGCGGCGATCTGCCGGAAGCAGATGATGGTGTAACCCTGCTCTCCGCTTGGGGTAGACACGGGCGCGATGGCGGAGCAGCCGGGAAGGGCTACCAGACTAGCGAATAAGGTGAGCGCTGCGAGTTTCATTTCTGTTTCCCTTGCTCAGTCGAAGCCCGCCTCAGCGGGCCAAATTTCGTGACGGACAACTGGCTCGACAACCCGCTCAGAGCTCTTTCGGGTAGAGGGAAAAAGGGCTCTAACCCAGTTACGCTTTCAAATCAACGCGGGAAATTGTCCCTGATACCTTTTCAATTGCTCATAAATTGTCCCTGACACCTTTTCCTTTTTTCCTCCGTCCCCTTTTATTGGGGAATTCTCCGTGACACCTTTTCCTCGTTCTTCAGGGCAGTCGGCGCGCCTCGGTGAATACCACTTGCCACTTCCCTGCTTGCAGCCGCCAGACATCCGCAAAATGCATGGTCGCCTTGAACGGCTTGCCTTCGCTGCGACCCTGCAGCGTGGCAGTGCCCGAAAGGACCGCCCCGCCCGGCCAGACGCGAACCACTTCGTCCGTTACCTTGAAGGGGAGCAACTTGAAACCAGGTGACGTGTAGTCGTGGATGAAGTCTAGTTTGTCTTCGTGCTGGCCATGACTGTTGAAAAGTACATAGTCGTCGGCGAGCAGGCGTTCGAGGGCCGCGCCGTCGCTGCCTGTCTGGGCCTGGTCGAATGCGGCGACGGCGCTGGCGAGTGCAGGGGGCAGCATGGCGTGAGCCGCAAGGAGGCCGGCCGCATGACAGGGGGCGGCAAGCCCGAGGCATGACAAGGCCAGGATTGCTTTCATCGATCCATTCTCCGGTTTGAAAATTCTCTGACAGCACCCGGCAGCCGAGCGAGTCAACCTCGACCCCTTTCTCGCTTGGGGTTTGACACGATTGTAAGTAAACCTGACCCGTTCTCGGACAGAAAGGGAATGCGCTACTTGAGGACGACCTGCACGATGGTGTAGCCGACCATGCCAAGTACCGCGATGGAACTGACGCTCCAGAAAGCTGCGCGGATGTCGTGCAGTTGCGCTGTCACATACGCCAGGAAGTGCGCGGCCCTCGCGCCAACATAAGTCCAGATGAGAATTTGGGCAACGATCAGGGGCGGTCCGGCGAGCACAAACAGCAGTCCGGCCACCAGAAACGCCGGAATACTCTCAAGGTCATTTTGGTTGAGGCGACGAGATCTTTCGACGTAGTCATTGGGGTCGAGTTGACCAGGGCGGGGATGAGGGTTGGCGGGACTTTTTTTCGCGTCCTCCGGGTTGCGGAACCCTCCGCCGACTTTCATCATCCTGGCGACCGTCATCCACGGCTGGAGGAGAAGCTTCAGGAGCATGATTGAGGCCGCAAGTGCAAACGTCCAGAAGACCGGATTTTGAAGGCTGAGTGCGGTTGCCATGTATACCCCTTGTCGTATGGATGCGGATCCGCGGCGCCTGACGCTTGAATTGAGCGGCGACGCAGCTATCAGTCCGGTCGAACAGCCGTGCTGCGATACGTTACAGATGGCGAGCGTCGCATGTAAAGGTAACGTCGCCAAACTTGGCTATGCCGGGCTAGCCCAAAGGAGAAGCGAGTCAGAGCCCGTTGGCTTAGCGGGAAAAGGGGCTCTGACCCACTTAGCTTCCGGATCGCTGTAGCCGAACCAGTTCTGCATCAGGTGAACACGCAGCATCGTCTTGATTGGGTAAGGGCGGCGACCTTTGCCAGCCTTGGGATACACCGGCTCGATCAGCGCCAGCAGGGCAGCCCA
>JBDTEG010000026.1:0-3804 GCA_039922695.1 Rhodanobacter sp.
GCAGCCAATTCCGGATGCGCTCGCGAACCTCCAGTTTAGCGGTTGATTGCATGGGATCGCAGTCATCAGCGAACTACTGCGCGCAACTTGATGCCCCATCCCCGTATTAACGTCGTACTAACGAGCCGCCGCCAGAGCCCCTCTATAGTCAACCCCCTCACGCGTCTGGCCAGGGAAACCATCTTGCACCTGATACCGCTGCCGGCCCTGGCTGACAATTACATCTGGCTGCTTCACGACGATGACGGCCAAGCCATCGTCGTCGATCCCGGCGAGGCGGGCGTGGTTGAACGGGCTCTGCACGAGCGCCAACTGCAATTGCGCGCCATCCTGCTGACCCACCACCATCCCGACCACATTGGTGGCGCCGCCGATCTGAAGCAGCGATATGCGGTTCCCGTATATGCGCCCGCTGACGAACGCATAACGTGTGCCACACACCGGGTAGGCGATGGCGACACGATCGAGCTGGCCGCACCCGCGGCGACGTTCGACGTGCTGTCGATTCCAGGACACACGCTTAGTCACGTGGCCTATGTCGGGGCCGGATTGCTGCTGTGCGGGGACACCCTGTTCAGTCTCGGCTGCGGTCGATTGTTCGAGGGAACGCCGGCGCAGATGCTCTCTTCGCTGGATCGCCTGGCAGCGCTCCCGGGAGCGACGCTGGTATGCGCAGGACACGAATACACCGAGGCGAATGGCCGCTTTGCAAACCAGGTGGAACCCACCAATGATCGGTTGCAGTCGCGCCGGCAAGAAGTAGTGCACTTGCGCGCCACAGGCCAACCCACGCTGCCGGTCCCGCTGAGCGACGAGCTTGCTACCAACCCGTTCCTGCGCGTGGACTCCGAGAGCGTCATCAGTTGGTGCGCCGAACGCGACGTCGTCGGCGATCGCATCGCCCGATTCACGGCCGTACGTGCGGCCAAAGACGCGTTTCGCGCATGACGCGGCTGATGCGACGCGTGCTGCCGCTGGCGATGGCTGCATTGCTGGCTGCCTGCGCGTCGGTCCCCCCACAGAAGCCGCCCGCACGTCCTGCAGCGTCGCCATCTGTCTCTGCAGAACTTCCGGCGCTCCCTGCCACGGTGAGCATGCCTGCGCCGATCCCCAAGATGAACGTGTGGGACAGTTTGCGCAGCAGCTTCGCCATGCCCGACTGCAATGCCGATCCGTCGGTGTTGCAATGGGCGAAGCGCTACACGCGCGACCCACAGCACTTCGAGAAGACGCTGCGCGCCGCACTCCCGCGACTGGACTACGTGCGTCAAGTAGCGGCGCAATATCACGTGCCGGGTGAGTTCGTTCTGCTGCCGTGGGTGGAGAGCCACTACCGCCATGTTCCAGCACGCAAGGGCCATCCCGCAGGCCTCTGGCAGATCATGCCCGCCAGCATGGGCTCGTTGAATCTGCGCGTGGACCGCTACTACGACGGTCGATTCGACATACGCGTGGCCACGCACGCGGTGATGCAATTGCTGGAGCAGTACCATGATCGATTCAAGGACTGGCGCGTCGCCGATTACGCCTACAACGCCGGCGAATTCAGGCTGCGCAGCCTGATCCGCGACCACGGATCGCCAGCCGACGAACCGGTTGTTCCCGACTTGCCGGTCAGCAAGGTTACACGTGAGCATCTGGTCAAACTGCTGGCGATAGCCTGCGTAGTACGCGAACCGGGACGCTTCCACGTGCAACTGCCGGTGCTTCCGGCGGGCGAGCGACTGACGGAGACGCCCCTGGCCCACTCCATGTCATTCGCGCAGGCAGCTGATCTTGCCGGCATCCCGGTGACCGCATTGAGGCAGCTCAACCCCGAGTTCCTCGGCGACACCATCAACGCAACCTACACTTCGTACCTGGTTCTGCCCGCCAGTGCCGCCGCAAGCTTCCGCAATGCCGTGCCAGCGTCAATTTCCGCTGTCTCGCGCTCTGCGACACAGGGCAAAACGAACAACCACGCTGCGAGCGTTCGACACAAAACCCACGTCGTCAGTCTCGGCGAAAGCCTTTGGCAAATCGCGCGCGACAACGCAACCAGCGTTACCCGACTGAAACAATTGAACGATCTGAAGGGGCATGCGATCCAGGCCGGCGAGGTGCTCCAGCTGGATGACGTGGACTGATCTGATCCTGGCACGGGAATTCGCCCCAAGATCGGGGCTCACCTGCGAGCAGCCGCGACCGTTTGGTTGACAGCGTCCAACCCAGAAACAAACGGGACGGCAAATGGCCGCCCCGTTTCCTCGTGCCGTCTCCGCTGTCGCGAGAAGATTGACGCAGGAGCGAGTTTACATGCGTTCCTTGCTGATCTTGATTTCGGCCTTGGTGCGCATCATCTCCAAAAGCTCACGCGTCTCCTCAGCGCCATAGGCCTGGGCCATCTGGCGGCTCAGTGCCTCACGCTGGTCCGGCGTGATCTTGGACAGGTCGCCGTCTTGCACCTTGTCCACCGCCAGCAGCGCGAATCCCGAGTCGCCCATATCCACCGCAGCGTACTCCGGCTTGTCTTTGGCTGTGGGATGCGGCAACAGGAACGCCTCCTTGAGCAATGGCGCCGGCACCTGCAGCGACTGCTCGCGCACGGCCTCCGGTACCGTGACGACTGACGCACCGAGGGATTTGGCCACCGCGGACATGGCCTCACCCTTGCGCAGCCGTGCCAGTGCTTCATTCGCCAGCTTCCTGGCTGCCGCCGCAACGCGTGCCTCGAGGATACTGTCCTTGATCTTGGCCTGGACCTCGGACAATGGCTTTACCGCCGCGGCAAGGTGCTTGTCGACATGGATCACGACCGAGTGGTCATTGCCCAGATCGATCAACCCCGAGTTGTTCCCCTGAACCAGGACGTCGTCGCTGAAGGCAGCCGCGACAAACTTTGGATTGGCGGTCAGGCCGTGGCCGTCGGTGCGCGAGAACAGCGGTGTGGTCTTGATCGGCAGATCCAGCGCCACCGAGGCAGGTTCCAGCGAGCTCGGATTCGAATAGGTGTTGTCGGCCATCTTGCCGGCCAGATCGTTGTACTGTCGATCGCGCTGCGCCGAGGTCGCCTCCTTGACCAACTGGTCACGCACCTCCGCAAACGGCTTTGACTCCCCACTGCGGACATCGCGCAGCCAGATGATGTGATAACCATCGGAAGACAGCACAGGTTTGGAGATCTGACCCTTCTGCAGCGAGAACATCGCCGCATCGAACGCGGCGTTGGTGACCCCCTTCTCCAGCCAGCCCAGGTCACCGCCTTGCCGCTTGGATCCCAGATCCTGCGAGTCCTGCTCCGCCAGTTTGGCGAAATCGGCGGGCGTGGCTTCGGCCGCGATCTTGTCGGCCTTGGTCAATGCCGCCTTCTGCTGCTCGGGCGTGGCATTCGGCGGCACGTCGATGAGGATATGCGAAACAAGGCGCTGCTCCGGCTGCACGAACCGCTGCTTTTCGTCCTCGTAGCGCTTTTTCAACTCTTCGTCGCCGGGTGCCGCTTTCGGCTTAAGCGTGGCGCCGTCCACCTCGATGTACTTCACCGAAACCTGTTCGGGATTCATGAACTCGGCGTGGTGGGATTTGTACCAGGATTCGATCTGGGCGTCGGTAACCTGCTTGTCGGTCGCATCGGGTTTGGGCAGCAAAAAGTAGCGAAGATCGCGACGCTGGGTAAGCAAGCTCAGGAAATCGTCGACCCGCGCATCGCCGATGATCGTGCTGTCGTTTATTGCCGACGGCAACAGCTGGCCCGCCAGGGACGAGCGCATCTCGTCCTCGAACATATCCGACGTCTTGCCGCTGCTGGCCAGCCACGCTCGATAGCTG
>JBDTEG010000027.1:0-10633 GCA_039922695.1 Rhodanobacter sp.
CCGCCGGCGATGGCTTTCGACGCGAGACTCTTGCCGCAGCCCTGCACGCCCAGCAGCAGGATGCCTTTCGGCGGATCGAGCATCGGCGTGGCAGACGGATCGAGGAACACGCTGCGCCGGCGCTGCACCCATTCGCGCACGCGGCCGACGCCGGCGATGTCGGCGAAGCTGGCGGTGGCGTATTCGTAATGCAGCAGGCCGGAGCGGTTGAGCAGATCGAACTTCGATTGCATCAGCACCGGCAGATCGCTCGCACCAAGTGCGCCGTCGGCATAGATCAGCTTGCGCACGATTCGGCGCGCGTCCGGCGCGGACAACCCGAGCAGATTGCGCACGATCGTACGTGCAGCGTCGTTGTCCACCTCGATCCGGCGACCCTGCTCGCGCTGCCAGCCGGCGGCCTCGCCGCGCAGGATGCCGGCCAGCTCCCTGATGTCCGGCAGCGACAGCGGCACGCGCAGTGCCAACGCTTCCAGTTCCGCGGGCAGCTCGATCTTCGCACCCACCAGCACGATGGTGTGCGCCACCGAGCGCTGCCGCTGCACGATCTCGCGCAGCTGGCGCAGGCTCATCGCATAGCCCAGCAGTGGATGGAAGTCGAACATCAGGTAGATGCCCGGGTTGCTGTGCGCGCGAATTGCCTCGAGCGTGGCGCTGGCGTCCGCAGCCACGGCGTTGTCGCCCTGGCCGAAATCGAGACGGCTCAGCCCATCGGTCAGCGTCCAGCGCCATAGCGGGCGCAGCGCCTGCGCAATGACGTGGCGGAAGCACTCGATCACGCGCTGCTCGTCCACCGTCTCGATCACCAACAACGGGGTGGCTGCGCGTACCAGCGTGGTGAGGTCGTCCAGTTCGCTCATGCCACTCCCCCATGAAGGGCACCAGTTTACCCAAGAGTCTGGCCGGCCTGCTTCTGGCTTCACATGGTCCGGTATACATTGGACCTTCCCTGACACGAGGATCCTCTCATGCGCTTGCTGCTGTCCTTGTTGCTGGCGGTCGTGTCGCTGCCGTTGTTCGCGGCGCCGCAACTGGACCAGCTGACCCTGCCAAAGGGTTTCCATATCGCCGTGTATTCCGACCAGGTGCCGAACGCACGCGAGATCGCACTGGGCACAAACGGCACGGTCTTCGTCGGTTCCAGTGGAGCCGGCAAGGTTTACGCTGTCACCGACAGCAAGGGCGACGGGGTAGCCGACCGGGTGCGCGTGGTTGCCAGTGGCTTGCGCAACCCGATCGGGGTGGCTTTCCACGATGGCAATCTGTATGTGTCGGCGATCAGCAAGATCTTCGTGCTGCGTGATATCGAGCAGCACCTGGATTCGCCGCCGAAACCCGAGCTGGTCACCGACAAACTGCCTGCGGAAGGCCATCACGGTGGTCGCTTCCTGGCGTTTGGCCCCGACGGCAAGCTGTATGTTCCCATCGGCGCGCCGTGCAACATCTGCAATCCCGGTCCGCGCTACGCCAAGCTGACGCGCATGAACGCGGATGGCAGCGATTGGCAGGACGTGGCCACCGGCATCCGCAATACGGTCGGTTTCGACTGGCAACCTGGCACCGGGCGGCTCTGGTTCACCGACAACGGTCGCGACATGCTGGGTGACGACATCCCCAGCGACGAGCTGAACGAAATCACCCGCACCGGCCAGAACTTCGGCTATCCGTATTGCCACCAGGGAGACATCTCCGACCCGGCATTCGGCAAAGGGCATCCGTGCAGCCAGTATGTGGCACCGGTGCTGAAACTGGGTGCCCACGTGGCGTCGCTCGGCATGCGCTTCTACCAAGGCCAGCAGTTTCCAGCCAGCTACAACGGTGCGATCCTGATCGCCGAACACGGCTCGTGGAACCGCACGCAGAAGTCCGGCTATCGGGTGATGGTCGTTCGCCTGAAAGGCGACAAGGTATTGTCCTACGAGCCGCTGATCACCGGCTTTCAGCAGAACCAGAGTGCCTGGGGCCGCCCGGTCGACGTGCAGCCGATGCCCGACGGGAGCGTGCTGGTCAGTGATGATCTGGCGGGTGCGGTCTACCGGGTGACTTACCGGCCTTAGGGCACGGCTGAACAGTTTCGGTTTTCGGTTTTCAGTTCTTTCTCGCCTCTGGGGTACCGATATGCAATTACGCAGCGACAACTTCCGCAACGGCCAATCGATTCCGGCCACTTTCGCCTTTGGCAAGATGGCCGCTCCGTTCGCGCTGTCAGAGAACCACAGCCCACACCTGGCGTGGAAGGATGCGCCACCAGCGACTCGCTCGTTCGTGCTGATCTGCATCGACCCGGACGCGCCCAGCAAGCGGGATGACGTGAACCAGCAGGGCCGCACCGTGCCGGCGGACCTGCCCCGGGTGGAGTTCGTGCACTGGTTGATGGCGAACATCCCGGCCGAGTGCGGCGAGCTGGCCGCGGGTGCCTGTAGCCAGGAGATCACTCCGCGCGGCAAGCGTGCGCCGTTTGGCCCGCCCGGCAGCGTGCAAGGCGTGAACGACTTTACCGGCTGGTTCAGCGGCGACGGGGAGATGGGCGGCGAATACCTCGGTTACGACGGTCCGTGTCCGCCCTGGAACGATGCATTGCTGCATCACTACCACTTCAGGCTGTATGCGCTCGATGCAGCCAGGCTGTCGTTGGTCAAGGGCTTTTCGCGCGCTCAGTTGCAGGTCGCGATGGCCGGTCACGTTTTGGCCGAGACCGAACTCGTCGGCACCTACAGCCTGAATCCCGCGGTGGACGCGTAACCGAACGTGGGCACGGCGTGCAGGGCGGTGGCTTGAGCCTTCACGTCCGCGTGGCACTTGATGTGGGTGAATGACACCACACGACGGCCGCCGGAGCGGCGTCATTCCCCCCAAGAGGATGCCTCCATGCTTCACTACGCCCTGGTTTTTCTGGTTATTGCGATCATCGCGGCTGTTCTCGGATTTGGCGGCATCGCTGGCGCCGCTGCCGGCATCGCGAAGATCCTGTTCGTCATCTTCCTGATCCTGGCCATCATCGCGTTCTTCCGCCGTGCCAGATAGTCTCAAGGCACCTGCATCTTCTACCAAGAGAGTCCCTTTCCGGAGCAAGTAATGAACAACCAAGTCCCCACCACAGAAACCGGCGCCGACAGTCGTATTGACGAGCGCGCCGAACGCGTCAAACAGGCCACGTCGAGTGCTGTGGCCAGCACCAAGGACAAGATGGGCCGCGCGGCGGACAGTGTCGAGGAAGGTTTGCACCATGCCACCGACAAGACGGCCGGGGCTGCGCACAAGGCCGTGGACAAGGCCGCCGAAGTCAGCGAACGCAGCCGTGCCGCGTATGAGCAAACCCGCGAGCGCGCGGACGAATGGCTGGAGCAGGCGCGTGACTACGTGCGCGAAAAGCCCGTGCAGTCGGTCGCCATTGCACTGGGCGCCGGCTGGTTGCTTGGCCGTATCCTTCGGCGTTGAGCCGGCCGAGCAGGCAGCAGCCCATGCACAACGAGGGTGAAGCCGCCCCCGCAGCGGCGCCGGATCCGGCGCCGCCTGCGTCTGGCCCGTTGCACGAAATCAGCCAGTTGAGCCGCGCCGTCAAACGCCTGTTCGGAGCGCAGTTCGACTTGCTGGCGGCCGAACTCGGCCTGGCTCGCAGTGCGATCTCTTGGCTGTTCGTGGCGGCGCTGGCCGCTACGGTGGCCGGGGTAGGGTTCGGCCTCACCACGCTGGGCCTGCTCGGCGTGTTGCTGGTCAAATGGCTGGGTTCCTGGGTGTGGGCGCTGCTGGTGTTGGCGGTACTGGAATTGCTGTTCCTGGTTGCCGCGATCGTGTTGTTCCGGCGCTGCATGCACTGGATGACCCTGCCCGCCACGCGCGCCGAGTGGAGCGCGATGATGCATGACAGCGCGCGCAAGGTGAAAACCGAGATGGCCGAGGGAACTGCCGCGGACCGGTCCGCCTCTCACCGACGCAGCAGCGAGGTTCGGGAATGAGCGTACTCAAGCACTTGAGCAGGGTGCGGATGGCGCAAGCGCGCATGGCGACGGTCCGCAGGCAAGTGGGCGAGCCGGCCAGCGCACTGATCGCGCGCGGGCGCGCCTATCCGTTGGCCGCGGTGGGCATCGCCGCGGGCACGGGCTTCGCGTTGGGTAGTTTCGACGTGCGTCTGTCACGCGTGCCAGGCATGACGTCGTTGCTCAGCGGTGGCGTGGCCGCCGTCATGACGCAGGGTACGCAATGGCTGGCCGACCTGGCTGCATTGAGTATCGTGGGGCACGCCCGTGATCCCGACACCGAGACACCTGACGACCAACCCTCATGACCGAGCCGGATTCGCGGCCACCCCCGGCGGAAGAAAGCATCCGCGACATGACGGCGGCGGCATTGCTGGCTCGGCATCCTGCCGATCCGTTGCTGGTCGAGGACCTGCCGCGACCCCTGGCCCGGCGGCTGCACAGCGCGCGCGGCACACGGCGTCACCTGCGTGCCATTCGCATTCTGCTGGATGGGATGCTGCTGCTGGCCTTGTTGTACACGGTCACGCTGACCAAGGCGCTGCTGATCCCGCTGGTGCTGGCCGCCTTCATCGGACTGGCGCTGAATCCGCTGGTCGCCGGCGGTACACGCTGGCATCTGCCGCGCTGGCTCACGGCTCTTGTGCTGGTGGTCGGGCTGGTAGTCGGCATCGGTTCGGGTATCAGTGCGTTGGCCCAGCCCGCGCTGGGCTGGTTCCATGGCGCGCCTGCGGCCATCCGGAGCTTCGTGCCCAAGTTTCGCAGCGTAACCAAGCCGCTTGAAGCCGCGAACCGGGCGACCCAGACCCTGGTGACCGGCAGCTCGCTGGCGGCGAAGCCGGCGCCGCCCACGGTGTCGATCAGTGCCTGGGACATCGTATCCACCGCGCCCAAGATACTGGCCGCGGTGCTCAGCGTGTTGCTGCTGGTGTTCTTCTTCCTGATCTACGGCGACACCATGTTGCGACGACTAGTCGAACTCACTCCGAGCTTCGCGTACAAACGACACGCGGTGAGCATCGTGCGCAGTTTCCAGGCGGAGGTATCGCGTTACCTTCTGACGGCCCTGCTGATCAATGCCAGCCTCGGGGCAATCACCGCCGGCATGCTGTGGTTGTACAAGGTGCCGGACGCGATGCTGTGGGGTGCCGTCGCGATGTTCGCCAACTTCATTCCGTATGTGGGCGCCATCTTCACCACCGGGGTGCTGGCGTTCGTGTCGATGCTCTACGCGAAGAACACGGATTTGAGCGTATTCCTGCCCGCGCTGACCTTCGCCGGCATCACCATAGTCGAAGGCAACCTGATCACCCCGCTGATCCAGGGACGCAGCATGCGCCTGAGCCCGATCGCGATCCTGCTGTGGCTGCTGATATGGGGTTGGCTGTGGGGTATTCCCGGTGCCTTGCTGGCGGTGCCGATGCTGACCTGCACCAAGCTGGTTTGCGAGCGCGTGCGTGGCTGGGAGTGGTTCTCGCTGATCGTGTCGCGCTGATCGTGTCGCTCGCGCACCGGTCGGCCTGTACACGCCAGGATCTTCCGGCCAGTGAAGTCCGCGCGCACACCCTGCAACCGCCACACGGCGCGGTCGGGGCATCCAGGTCCGCGCGAATGGCGGCGACTCACCAGGCGATCCGCCGACCATCGCGGTAAAAGCCGCCAGTGAGTGGGCCGGGCAGGCAGGGATCGCGCGCACCCAGCAACACGGTCATGCCGCATTCGCCGAGCTGGCGCGCCACTTCGAAGCCGAGGCCGCAATTGGCGCCACTGACCAGGGCCACGCGGTACACCGGGACCGCCGTCGACAACGACCGCGCGCTCCGGCTCATGGTGCGGCGCCGCTCTTGGCCACCGCGCTGCAGTGCTCGTCGCCACAGGCCTGCCAGCCACCGCCGAGCGACTTGTACAAGGCCACCGCGCGGGTGTCGATCGCCGCCTCGGCCTGGGTCAGGTCGTCCTCGGCGGCGAGCTGGGTGCGCTGGGCGTCGAGGAGCTCAAGGAAGCCGGTTTCGCCTTCCAGGTAGCGTACGCGCGCCAGCGCGGCGGCGCGCCGGCTCTGCGTGTCCTGCTCGATCAGGTGATCGACGCGCACGCGCTGCTGGTTGAAGCCGGTGACGGCGTTGTCGATGTCCTCGATCGCCAGCAACACGGATTGCTGATAGTTCGCCTGCGCCGCATCGGCCCGGGCCTCGCTGGCGTGCAGGTTGGCGCGGACGCGCTGCACGTTGAGGCCGGCCCAGCTGATGCCTGGCATCAGCGACCATGCACGCGTGGCAGTGCCGCCGAAGTCGTTGCTGCGGCCGGAGAGGAAGCCGAGGAAGCCGCCCAGGGTGATGTGTGGAAAGAAATCCGCCTTGGCCATGCCGATCCGGGCGGTGGCGGCAGCGTATTCGCGTTCGGCCATCTGGACGTCCGGACGACGGGCCAGCACGTCGCCAGCGGTGCCGAGCGGCAAGCTCACCGCGATCGGCTTGAAGTCCTTGGGTGACAGGTCGATGTCCAGCTCGCCCGGACGCTGGCCCAGCAGCACGGCGAGACGGAATTCGGATGCGCTGACCGCCGTTTGCAGTACTGGCAGCTGCGCCTGCACCGCGGCAAGGTGTGCCTTGGCGCTGGCTACGTCCTGCTCGGAGCCGGCGCCGAGTTGCCGGCGCACTTCGGTGAGGTGCACGGTCTGGTGCTGGTTGTCGATGTCGCGTCGGGCGATGCCCAGTCTCAGTTGGCTGCCACGCAGCTCGAAATAGTTGCGCGCCACTTCGGCCAGCAGGCTGACCTGGGCATTGCGCAAGGCCGCCTCGCTGGCGCCAAGATCGCCACGACTGGCCTCGACCGAACGGCGCACACCGCCGAACAGATCGAGTTCCCATGACGCGTCGAAGCCGGCCTGGTAAGTGCTCACGGTGCTGCGCTGGTCGCTGAAGCCGGGCTGCTGGCCGCGACTGCGGGTGTAGTCGATGTCGGTGTCGATGGTCGGCAGCTGGCCTGACTTCGCGCCGCTGAGCAAGGCCCTCGATTCGTGCAGGCGCGCCACCGCGATGCGCAGGTCGAGATTGTTCGCCGCCGCCCGCTGGATCAACGCATCCAGCGTGGGGTCGTTGAACTGTTTCCACCACGAGGCCTGGAATTGCGCCGTGCTCTCCTGGGCCGCGTCCAGTCCCTGCAGTTGCGGCGTGGCGGGTTTCACCGCGTGATAGTCGGGACCGACGCTGACGCAGCCGGCCAGAACCAGAACGGTGACCAGTGCCGCGCCGAGCGCGGCGATCTTCAGTAGCGATTTCATCTCAATGGTTCTCCGACGCGTTGGCGTGTGCGCGTGACTCGCGGCGCTCCGCCAAGGCATGAATGACGACGTAGACCAACGGCGTGTAGATCAGCCCGGACAGGGTCACGCCGAGCATGTCCGAGGCCACGGCGACGCCGACGGCAGCGATCCTGCGCATGGTTTTCATCCGTGGCTCTCCAGCGCCGGCAGCGCATGCGCGGCGGCGCGTTCAGCGGCGCGCGCCTCGCGGCGTTCGACCAGGGCGCGAATGACGACGTAGAACAGCGGCGTGTAGATCAGGCCGAAGATGGTCACTCCGAGCATGCCGGAGAAAACCGCCACGCCCATGGCATGGCGCATCTCGGCACCGGCGCCGTGCGAGGTGACCAGCGGCACCACGCCCATGATGAAGGCGAACGAGGTCATCAGGATCGGGCGCAAGCGCAGCTTCGCCGCTTCCAGCACCGCTTCGTGACGCGACATGCCTTCATGCTGGCGTTCGCGGGCGAACTCGACGATCAGGATCGCGTTCTTGCACGCCAGCCCGACCAGCACGATCAAGCCGACTGTGTGAAGATGTTGTTGTCGCCACCGGATAGCCATACACCGGCGATCGCGGACAGCAGCACCATCGGTACGATCAGGATCACCGCCAGCGGCAGCGACCAGCTTTCGTACAGCGACGACAGCACCAGGAACACCAGCAGCACGCACAACGGGAACACCAGGATCGCGGTATTGCCGGCGAGGATCTGCTGGTAGGTCAGCTCGGTCCACCCGAAGCTCATGCCGTTGGGCAGGTTGTCCTTGGCCAGCTTCTCCATTGCCGCCTGCGCCTGGCCGGAGCTGAAACCTGCCGCCGGGCCGCCGTTGATCTCGGCGGTCGGATAGCCGTTGTAATGCTGCACGCGATCCGGGCCTGCACCCTGATGCACGGTGACGAACGAACCCAGCGGCACCATCTGGCCCTGCGCGTTGCGCGTCTTCAACTGCAGGATGTCCTGCGGCGTGTGGCGGAACGCCGGGTCAGCCGAGACATTGACCTGGTAGGTGCGACCGAAGCGGTTGAAGTCGTTGACGTAGAGCGAGCCCATGTAGGCCTGCAGGGTCTGGTAGACATCGCCCAGGTTGACGCCCTCGGCCTTGGCTTTCTCACGATCCACGTCGGCATCAACCTGGGGCACCGCGACCTGGAAGCTGGAGAACAGCCCGGCTAGCGCCGGATCCTTGTGGCTGGCGGCGATCAGGTTCTGGGTCTGCTTGTACAGCTCGTCGAAGCCGCGACCACTGCGATCCTCGATCTGCATGCGGAACCCGCCGATCGTGCCCAGCCCCATCACCGGTGGCGGCGGAAACACCGCAATGTAGGCGTCCTGGATCGCGGCGAACTTCTGGTTCAGCGCGCCGGCGATCGCACCGGCCGACAGACTCGCGCTGCGTCGGTCCTCGAATGGCTTGAGGGTCACGAAGACAATGCCGGAGTTGGTCGAGTTGGTGAATCCGTTGATCGACAGGCCGGGGAATGCCACCGCGTGTTCCACGCCCGGCTGCTTCAGCGCGATCGCGCTCATGCGCTTGATCACGTCTTCGGAGCGATCGAGCGAAGCGGCATCGGGCAACTGCGCGAAGGCCACGAGGTACTGCTTGTCCTGGCTGGGCACGAAACCGGTCGGCACGTGCGAGAAACCGAACCAGGTCAGCGCGATCAGGCCGGCATACAGCACCAATGCCAGCTTGCCCTTGCCGACGACGCGTTTCACGCCGCCGACATAGTGCTCCGAGCCGCGATGGAACAGCCGGTTGAATGGACGGAACAGCCAGCCGAAGGCGCGGTCGATGCCGCGGGTCAGGCGATCCTTCGGCGCATCGTGGCCTTTCAGGAGGATGGAGGCCAGCGCCGGGCTCAGGGTCAGCGAGTTGAATGCCGAGATCACCGTGGAGATCGCAATGGTCAACGCGAACTGGCGATAGAACTGGCCGGTGAGGCCGCTGACGAAGGCGGTAGGGATGAACACCGCGCACAGGACCAGCGCGGTCGCCACGATCGGTCCGGTGACCTCGTGCATCGCCTTGCGGGTCGCTTCGCGCGGCGACTGGCCAAGCTCGATATGCCGCTCGACGTTCTCCACCACCACGATCGCGTCATCGACCACGATGCCGATCGCCAGTACCAGTCCGAACAAGCTCAAGGCGTTGAGCGAAAAGCCCGCCAGATACATGATCGCGAACGTGCCGATCAGCGACACCGGTACCGCTACGAGCGGAATGATCGAGGCGCGCCAGGTCTGCAGGAACAGGATCACCACCAGCACCACCAGCAGGATCGCTTCGAGCAGGGTATGCACCACAGCCTCGATCGAGCCGCGCACGAAGACCGTGGGGTCGTACACGATCGAGTAGTCCACCCCTTGCGGGAAATCCTTCTTCAGCTGCGCCATGGTGCTGCGCACTTCGTCGGAGATCTGGATCGCGTTGGAACCGGGCCGGGCGAAGATCGGCAACGCCACCGCCGGCTTGTTGTCGAGCAGGCTGCGCAGCGCGTAGTTGTTGGAGCCCAGGTCGACCCGCGCCACGTCGCGCAGGTGGGTAACCCCACCGTTCGCGGTCGTGCGCACGATGATGTTGCGAAAGTCGTCCGCGCTGACCAGCCGGCCACGGGTATTGATGTTGAGCTGGAAGGCCGAGTTGGTCGGCCCCGGCGGCGCGTTCAGCGCACCGGCCGCGACCTGCACATTCTGCTCGCGGATCGCGTTGATCACGTCGCCGGTGCTGAGGCCGCGCTGGGCCATCTTCTGCGGATCGAGCCATACGCGCATCGAGTATTCGCCGGCCCCGAAGATCTGCACGTCGCCCACGCCATCCAGCCGGCCCAGCACGTCCTTCACGTGCAATCGCGCGTAGTTCGACAGGTACAGCATGTTGTAGCGCTGATCGGGCGAGGTGAGATGCACCACCATGGTCAGGTCGGGCGAACTCTTCTGCGTGGTCACGCCGAGCCGCTGCACTTCCTCGGGCAGTTTCGGCAGTGCCTGCGCCACCCGGTTCTGCACGTCCACCTGGGCGGTGTTGAGATCGGTGCCGAGCGCGAAGGTCACGGTCAGCGTGAGTGCACCGTCGCTGGTCGACTGCGAGGAGGTGTACAGCATCCCTTCGACGCCGTTGATCTGTTCCTCCAGCGGCGTGGCGACGGTTTCGGCAATCACCTTGGGATTGGCGCCGGGATAGGCCGCACGCACCACCACGGTGGGCGGTACCACCCCGGGGTATTCGCTGATCGGCAGCTTGAACACCGCGATCGAGCCGGTGATCACGAACAGCAATGACAGTACGGCGGCCATGATCGGCCGGTCGACGAAGAACTGGGCAATGTTTTTCATATGCGTGGGCTCAACCC
>JBDTEG010000028.1:0-5543 GCA_039922695.1 Rhodanobacter sp.
CGATCGGATAAAGCGTAAAGCTCATGCCGCCGAACGCGAATATCACCACCATCGCCGCGACACCGCCAGCGCTCGGGAGCATCATGTTGACCAGCGCTGCCAACCCCGCGACTGCACTGATCAGCGAAAGCGCGAGACGACGATCGATGCGATCGGAGAAACGGCCCAAGGGCCATTGCAACACCACGCCGCCGGCAATGGCGACGCTCATGTAGGTACCGATGTCATCGGCGCCGAGGCCACGGGCCGCGGCATACAAGGGCAGCAACCCCCAGAACGCGCCCAGCGCCAGTCCGGACAGGAGCGCACTGACCAGCGCGGTAGGCGCCAGCCGGAACAGACGCCTGATCTGCACCTGGGGTACCGAGCGAATGTGTGGTTGCGGTTGACGGGTCGCCACCACCGGCAGGCTGGCGGCGCAAAACAGGATCGCCACGACACAGAACAGCACGAAGCCCTCGCCGCGAATGCGCAGGAACTGCTGCGCCACGGCGCTGGCGCCAAGATTCACCATCATGTAGATCGCGAACACCGAGCTGCGGTGTGCCGGCTCGGCGGAAGCATTCAGCCAGCTTTCGATGATCGCGTACAACCCGACCAGCAGCAGCCCCTGCAGAACCCGCAAGACCAGCCACACGCCATACGCCGGATCGAGTGCCTGTACCAGCACCACCAGCGTCACCAGCGCCGTGCAAAACGCGAAGGTGCGGATATGCCCGATACGATGGGTCAGCCGCGGGATCGTATAGGTGCCGACCAGGAACCCGGCGTAATACGCCGACGTCAGCGCGCCGATCATCGCCACTGAAAAGCCGAGCGTGCGCCCCTGCAACGCAATATGCGTGTGGAGCAAGCCGACTCCCATCAACAGGAATACGGTGCTCAGCAGCAGTGGCAGCGCGGTGCGAAGACTGGTCAGCATGGGTGAGCGCGCAACGAAAGCGCCATTCTACTGCCGTCACCTGCGCAGGTCCGCAGGGAACTCGGGTGCCCGTCAGCTGCTGTTACGGAGCGTCACAGGGTATACAAGAGAATTTTTGACGGAAGTGGCGGAATCCCGTCGGGCCATGACGCCAGGTTTCAGGCGTGCTGACCAGGAACATGGCCTCGACTTCAATCTCATAAAGCTTGCGTCGGGCCACGAAGATCCTCGCCGCTGCAACCGGTCGCACGTTCGTCACATGCCACGCCCACATTCCCGCGCGCCACTCAGGCGCGCACGCCGCTGCCTGCTCCGATGGTTGCCACGCGTGCACGTCGTCCACATCGATGACTGCCACGGCAACACCGTGCGGGTCCGCCTGCCCCTCGTCGGTGAGAAAGACATGGTTCTCGATGATGAGCAAATCCCGCAGCGGCCATCGCGGCGGGCACCAACTGCGAATCTCCAGTGTCTTGCGACCGGTGGCGATCCGGGTGCCATTGGGAGCGACGATGGAGAGTGCAAGCATGAGGAAGGCCTTCCGATCTGAACTGCAAGGAGACTCTGCCTTCCACGCCCAGAATCAGGGCATCGAGAACAATGATTTCGCCAGGAAAGCGGAGGGAAGTAATGAGTCGGACGAAGTCAGCTCCGGGCTGATCCGGGTTTCACCATCCGGGTTGCATGGGTCTGTGCGTCCTTTTGCGCGAGTTCCCGGATCTTGAGTGCGCGCAGCTGCTCAGACTTCTTGAGTCCTTCGCGAGCTTCCTTGATCACTTCCTGGGCGAGATTCTGGCTGGTGTGATGCCGCTTTGCGTCGAGAGCGGCATCCAGCCGTTGCTGGGCAGCCCTGATTCCCTTGTCGACACGGTAGAGGGGATGATGCGGGTTCGTGGTCAGCGGCGGGTCGTAGCTTTTCGTCATGGTGTTTCTTCGTGGTCAGGACAGCACGATAGCCCGGGTGACTTCACTTCGCACGTACCTCGCCGCTGCGCGCCTGGACCAGGCGGTGAGTCAGACTCACCTCCTCAGTGGCGCAATCCCGAGACAGACCCCGCTCCTGATCCCGCCTCCCCGTTTCCAGCCGCTACACCCTCCTTTCCCAGGTGAGCAGGTCACCGTCTTCCGGATCCTTGCGGCTACCCGTGACCAGGAAGCCGCTGCCTTCAAGCACCCTCTGCGAAGGCGGGTTGTCTAGCGCGGTTTCGGCGGTGATGCGGTCGATGCGCGAATCGGAGCTGGCCCAGGCGACGAGATCCCTCACCGCACGGGCAGCCAGTCCACGGCGACGGCGGGTCGGCGCAATCCCGTACCCGATGTGCAACTCGCCTTCGATTGGCAGGCGCACCGCCGGCAACAAACCACGATTTCGTCGTCCTCCACGATCATCCAGGCGCAGGGTGCAAAGTTCGGTCGAATCGACGCCGCCAGATCGGCGAGCATCTGCAGCACCTCCTGCGGTGCGATCCGATCTTCAGGAACGGACACGAACGGGTGACGCGCGCTACTGGCGAGCAGCAAGGTGAAGTCGGCAGCGTCAGCTTCGACAAGCATGGAGAGTTCCCGCCAGAAGCGTCGTGCTTGGCAAGGCCGCAAACAAGGTGTCAGCAACAACTCGACACGCCATCGGGGCATTCAGGTGGCCATGACACCATTTTCATCCCGGGTTGTCGATTCAGGCCTTGGTTGATCGTCGCTCCGGTGGAGCTTCCCACACGCAGATACCCCAGGCCCTCCGACAACCCACAGGAAACCCCATGACAAAGATGATCTTCGTCAACTTGCCCGTCACCGACCTCAAAACTTCGATCGCCTTCTACAAGGCCTTGGGATTCGAGCAAAACCCGCAATTCAGCGACGATACCGCCGCCTGCATGGTATGGAGCGAGGCGATTTACGCGATGATTCTCACGCACGCGAAATGGCGCACGTTCACGGATCGGCCGTTCCCGCCGGCCGGGACGAGCGAGGTGATGCTCTCGCTTGCGCTGGACAGCCGCGACGCCGTCGACGCGATGAACGCTGCCGCGCTCGCGCACGGCGGGCAGGCCGACGTGAACCCGGTTCAGGAACTGGGCTTCATGTACTCCCGCGACCTTGCCGACCCCGACGGGCACCTGTGGGGCGCGTTCTGGATGGATCCGGCCGCGATTCCACACGCCGACCCAGGATGAATACTCGCGCTCGGCGCTGCGCAAGCACGCGCGCAAAAACCTGTCCAGGGTGTCTGAGTCGCGCCTGATTTCGCGGCTATTTTGTACGCCTCATGCCCACCCCCTGATTTCGCTTTCGGCAAGTGGGCGTTGGACTCTCATGGCCTCCTGGCGCGTGGCCTGCAGGACATGGCGCATCTCGATGGACGAGCCCGCCTCCGCGGCCAGGAATGCCGCGGTGAGCGCAATGTTGCGGATACTACCGCCAGTCATTTCGAGCTGAGCGAGACGTCCGATATCGAGGTCGCGGACGGGCGCGGCGTCAGGGAAGACACGGCGCCAGATGGCTTCGCGCTCGGCCGGCCCGGGCAACGGGAAATCGACCCTGAAGCGCAGGTGTGGCTGGAAGGCCTTGTTGAGCGAAGACCTGGGATCTGTTGTCAGAACGACGATACCCTGGAAGCTCTCCATGCGTCGCAGCAGAAAGTTGACCTCGATGTTCGCGTAGCGGTCATGACTGTCCTTGACGTCGGAGCGCTTGCCGAAGAGCGCATCGGCTTCTTCGAAGAGCAACAATGCGCCGCCCTCTTCCGCCGCGTCGAAGACCTCCTTGAGGATTTTTTCGAAACTGCCGGAGTATTTGCTGGCCAAAGCGGAAAGCTCGATGCGGAAGAGGTCGAGTCCCAGCTCGCAGGCAAGCACCTCGGCGGCAAGCGTCTTGCCGGTACCGCTGGCTCCGACGAAGAGCGCACTGATCCCCAGGTCACGCTGCCTGCGTGTCGCAAAGCCCCAGGATTCATGGACGGTGAGGCGGTGCCGCGCCTGTGCGCAGAGCTGGCGCAGCGTTGCGTGCTGGACCTCGGGAAGGATCAGGTCCTCCCACGTAGCAGCGGGCGTGATGCGCTCGGCCAGCTCTTCGAGACGCGAACTCGATAGCGAGCGGCACGCGCTCCAAAGTTGCTCAGCGACCTTCGCGCGCGAGTTGGTCAGCAAATCCAGTGACGCGCTGACACTGGCACCGACCATGGCAATGGCGTCAGCGCTGAGGCGGAACTGCGCGGTCAGTGCGTCGATGACGGGTTCAAGGAGAACTGTGGACTCTTGCCCGGAACCCGACGGATTCGTCGTGCGAGTGTCGAGCGCTTCGAACCAGAGAAGTTTCTGGCTCGCGCGGGTTGGCTTGTGGACGTTGTAGCGCCGGGTTCGACGATCAAGGCGAAAGGGATCGCGACTGGCAAGGATCAGCGGCCCCGACAGGCGCTCGATCAGCTGACGAGATGTTGCAGTGAGCGAGTTCGCGCCACACTGCACGAGCAGGACTGCCGGGAGCAGGACGGCTTCGCGAGTCCACAGCGTGACAAACTGCGAGACGGCAGTTGCTGGATCCAGGCTGCTCGCGTCGGCATGGGCGAGGTTTTCGACGGGAAGAATCAGCAACTGGCGCCCTGCGCCATGCGCGAGCATGGCAGCCACATCTTCCTGACCGCGTGGGTCGTCGCCGGAGAGATGCATGACAGGCGCGTCGGCAGCGAAAAGATTGATCGACCCCAGGACTTCGCGCGCGAGCGCGGCGTGCTCTTCAGCGATGATGTGCGGATGCTTGCGCCTCTGCACCAGAGGCTCCAACCGCGCATCGAGATGATTGACCCCGGCGAGGTAGTGCAGGACCCGCTCGTCAATTCGCAAAGCGGCTGAGGTCAACCCCTGGCCCCTTTCGAGTTCGATGAGCCTGTGGCGGCGCAGCGGACCAGTCGGGGACAGAGCGCTCCAGTGCGGATCGTCGAGTGCGCCCAGGGCTAGTGAAAACGTGATGGAGCCAGTCGCGCGGCGCTCGCGACCCGAAGCCTCCCTGCACAGCTCGGCAAGCGTTGCGTCCATTTCGATGCCGGCTGCCAGCAGCAGGATCTGACGCTCGAACTTGCTCAGGCCAAAGCTCGCGCCAAGCTGGTCGATGGCGGAGGGTGGGTCCAACGCCTGGGGGGACAGGGCTTGCGCTGCTTCGGGCGTGTCGTCGTCGCGAATTGTGGCAACGAGACGGCGGCGAAGGCGCGCGAATTCCGCCCGCAACTGCGCCTGATTCGCTTCGCGCCACGAGCTCGCTTGGGCTGCGCTCCGCGGCACGTCGCTGACTCCCATGGGATCAACTCGGATGGTGCTCATATCTTCACCCGGAAGGAATGATCGAACAGTTTACTCATGCAGCATTGCGAAACAAACGAGTACGAAACGAGGCAAAAGCAGTGGTAACAGTCCACTTTCTTCAGGGCATATGAGAAACCGCACTCTGACGCCGAGGCTTCGAATTGAGGTGCAGCCTGACTCGGGTTCTTCTTGCGACATCAGGCGGATGACTGAACCGTCGACGGCGGGGGCGACTCCCGCTCATCGGTGGGTGGCCGTGCCGCCCAGCGAATCCGGTGTGGATCGAAGTGGTATTCCAGCATCGGTTTGACGATGCGGAAATAGGG
>JBDTEG010000029.1:0-13528 GCA_039922695.1 Rhodanobacter sp.
ACGAGGGGATTGGCCGGGTTGGCCAGATCATCCCGCAGATGCCGGCACTGGAAGCGCGGATGTGCCGGTTGATGCTGATGCTCGGGAGCACCATCGAGCGGGAGCTCGAGTTCAAGCTCAAGCCTTACCAGCTGAACCACAGCGAATTCCTGACCCTGATGATCCTGTACAGCCGTCCCGATGGAAGCTCCAGCCCGGGCGAACTGTGCGAGTACGCCACCCAGGGCGCCACCAACATGACTCGTATCGCCAATACGCTGGTCCAGCGCGGCCTGATCACCCGTGGACCCGGCAAGGAGGATCGCCGGCGCGTGCTGATCCGCATCGCGCCGGCCGGTCGACGCGTCGTGCAGAAGATGCTGCCACCCATGTTTCCACAGATTGGCGGCATGTTTGCCGGCTTCAGCGATACCGACAAGCGTCAGTTCGACCGAATGCTGCGCAAACTTGCCGGCAACGTCGACCAGCTGAGCGAACACCGACTCCCATGAAGGAACTCCGGATGAAGCATGCCCCGCTGCGTGGTCGCACGACGCTGGCCGCCGCGATCGTGCTGGTTCTGGCGGCCTGTGCCCATGCGCCGGCCAAACTCGACCGGCCGGTCCTGCGTGATGACGTTCCGCTCGCCGGGTTGCAGGCTCCCGCCCGTGCCGACTGGCCCGCCGCGCAATGGTGGTTGCAATATCACGACCGGCAGCTCGACGAGCTGATGGCTCGCGCGATGCAGCAGTCGCCGGATCTGGCGCTTGCGCAGAGTCGCGTGAACGACGCCGAGCAATCGGCAAGGCTGGCGGCCGCGCAACTGGGTCTGTCGGTGAACGGCAGTGCCCAGGTTGCCCGGCAACGCCTCAGCGATCATGGCTTCATACCCAGCCAGTTCCTTGGCTTCAGCTGGTACAACCAGGCCGATATCGGTGCACAGCTGCAATACGACTTCGACTGGTGGGGCAAGAAGCGCGCCACGATGGAGGCCGCGCTGGACCAGACACATGCCGCCGAGGCGCAACGCAGCGCGGCCGCGCTGGCGCTTCAATATGCGGTCGCCGACACCTATTTCGGCTGGCAGGCCGACCAGGCCCGCCTGCAATTGGCCGAGCAGATGCTCGCCGCGCAGGAGCAGTTTCAGCGGATCGCCGACTTGCGCGTGACGCAGGGCATCGATTTGCCGGACGAGGCGCTGAAGGCGCGCAGTCAGGTTGCCGCCGTGCGCGAAATGCGGGTGGCCCTGGATGGCTCGGCCAGGATCCGTCGCGTGTCGCTTGCCTCGCTGCTGGGGGTGTCCCAGGAGCAGCTACCCGATCTTCAACCACATGCACTGCCCGTCGTGGTCGGAGGCCTCCCGGCCGATGTGCGACTGGACCTGATCGCGCGCCGACCGGATATCGCGGCCAGCCGTTGGCAGGTCGAAGCCGCGCTGCGCAAGACCGACGCCGCACGTGCCGAGTTCTTTCCGGACTTCCGCATCAGCGCGATGGCCGGCCTGTCCAGCATCGACCTGGGCAGGCTGCTGAGCGCCGGCAGCCGCACGTTTGCGCTGACCCCGGCACTGCACCTGCCGATCTTCAATGGCGGTTCGCTTCAGGCAAACTACGGCGTGAGCAAGGCGCAACTCGATGCCGCCGTGGCGCAATACAACAGCACCGTGCTCACGGCCGCGCGCGAAGTCGCCACGCAGGCACTGGGCGCGCAGCAGATCGCGGCCCGTCGCCATGAGCAGCAGGCGCAACTGGAGGTCGACGGACAACTGCTGGCCAATGCCAAGGCGCGCGTCAGGCAAGGCGTGCGTGATTGGCGCGAGAGCCTCGCCGCGCAGGCGCAGCTACTGCAGCAGCGTGACGCGGCGACGCAACTGCAGGCACAGGCGGTACGCACGGATCTGTCCCTGATCAAGGCGCTTGGCGGCGGCTACCAGGCACCCCATCCCGCCGATACGCACACTTCTTCTGATCATTCCGGAGCTGCCGATCATGAGCGCCACTGAAACCGACAAGCCTGCCGCCGACGACAGTGGCATGGCCGCGAAGGACCCAGCCAAGCGTCGGCGCGTACTGCTGCTCGTGGCCGGCGTATTCGTTCTTGCCGGCATAGCGTGGTTGCTGCTGTGGCTCTTCGTGTTCTCCACCCGGGTGAGGACGGACAACGCTTACGTCGGCGGCAACCAGGTAGCGATTTCTGCACAAGTGCCGGGCACCGTCGTGGCCATCCTGGCCGACAACACCCAGCGCGTCCTGGCCGGCCAGGTTTTGGTCCGGCTGGATCCAACCGATGGCAAGGTGCGTCTGGAGCAGGCCCGCAGCGCACTGGCGCAGGCCGTGCGCGGCGTAAGCCAGCAGACCAGTTCGGCCGGCGGCGCCGATGCACAGGTGGCCACGGCCCGGCTTGCACTGCAGAAGAGCGAAGCCGATCTCAGGCGGCGCCTGCCGCTGCTGGCCGCGCATGCCGAATCACCGGAGGTGGTTCAGCACTTGCGTGATGGTGTGGCCCAGGCACGCTCCACGCTGGCCGCCGCGCAAGCACAATCGGAGGCAGCGCATGCGGCGATCGAAGGTACCGATGCGGCACAGAACCCCGCCGTGCTGCAGGCACGCGCCAACTTCAGCGCTGCCTGGGTTGCCGCGCAGCGCAACGCGATCTACGCGCCAGTCTCCGGTTATGTGGCCGAGCGCAGCGTGCAACTGGGCAATAGCGTGCAACCCGGTCAGCAGCTGATGACCGTGGTGCCGCTGCACGATCTGTGGATCGACGCGAACTTCAAGGAAAGCCAGTTGCGGCACATTCGCATCGGTCAGCCGGTGAAGATCGTGTCGGACGTCTACGGGGATGACGCCGTGTTCCACGGCAAGGTGATCGGCCTGGGCGCCGGCACCGGCAGCGTGTTCTCGCTGCTGCCCGCGCAGAATGCCACCGGCAACTGGATCAAGGTGGTGCAGCGCGTGCCGGTGCGCGTCTCGCTGGACAACAAGGAGCTGGACAAGCACCCCCTGCGGATCGGCCTCTCCACCGAAGTCACGGTCGACATCACCCAGGACCATGGTCCGGTGCTGGCTGCGGCGCCAAGCAACCAGCCGGTGGCGCAGACTGACGTCTACCAGCAGATGGCCAGCAAGGCCGATGCGGAAGCCCAAAGGATCATCCGCGCCAACCTTCCGCAAAAAGTCCACTGAAACGAACCGACCCCATGGCCGCCATGCCCGACGACGCCAGTCCGCTGAAGCCGCTGCAAGGCGCCACCCTGGTCCTGCTCACCATCGCGGTCGCCTTCAGCACCTTCATGGAAGTGCTGGACTTGACCATCGTCAACGTCTCGGTGCCGCACATCGCCGGCAGCCTCGGCGTGAGCCCAAGCGAGGGGACGTGGACGATCAGTTCGTACGCGCTGGCCAGCGCGATCATGCAGCCACTGACCGGCTGGCTGTCACGGCGCTTCGGCGAGGTACGAACCTTCACCGTGTCGGTATTGCTGTTCGTGGTGTTCTCCATGCTGTGCGGCATGGCCACCAGCATGCCCGCACTGGTGGTGTTCCGGCTGTTGCAGGGCGCGGGTTCCGGCCCGATGGTGGCATTGTCGCTGGCCCTGCTGCTGTCGAGCTACCCCAAGGCGAAACAGGGCATGGCGCTGGCGCTGTGGGCGATGACCGTGGTAGTGGCGCCGATCTTCGGGCCGATCCTGGGCGGCTGGCTGACCGACAATTTTTCCTGGCCCTGGATTTTCTACATCAACGTGCCCGTCGGCGCGCTGGCAGCGGCGATCACCTGGACCTTGCTGCGCAAGCGCGAAACCAGGACCTACAAATCGCCGATCGACGTGATCGGCCTGGCCCTGCTCGTGGTGGGGGTGGGCGCGCTGCAGTTCATGCTGGACAACGGCAACGACAACGACTGGTTTTCCTCACCTATGATCGTGACCCTGGGCCTCATTGCGCTGGTTTGCCTGACGTTCCTGATTGTGTGGGAGCTGCACGCCAGGCATCCGGTGATAGAACTGGCCCTGTTCAAGCGACGCAACTTCACGGTGGCGGTCGTGGCGTTGTCACTGGGCATGATGGCGTTCTTCGGCATCAATGTGGTGTTTCCCCTGTGGCTGCAGATCGACCTTGGCTACACCGCCACCTGGGCGGGCCTGGCCAGTGCCCCGGTCGGCGTGCTGGCCTTCGTGATGGCACCCATCATCGGCGCCAACATCCAGCGACTTGAGTTGCGCGCGGTGGTGACATTCTCCTTCATCGTGTTCGCCGTCACTTCCTACTGGTTTGCCTCCTTCGACAGTTCGGCGTCGTTCGGCACCCTGATACTGCCCCGCTTCGTGATGGGCATCGGCATCGCCTGCTTCTTCATTCCGCTGAACCAGATGTACCTGTCCGGGCTGAATCCGGACCAGGTTGCCAGCGCCTCAGGCCTGGCCAACTTCTGCCGCACGCTGGCCTCCAGCATTTCCACCGCGGCGACGGTGACTCTCTGGCAGCATCGCGGCGAGTACCACCATGCGCTGTTGACCGAACACATCACCCCGGCTGCGCCGGCAGCCACCCGCTTCCTGCAGCAATTGCAGCATGGCGGCTTTTCGCCCAGACAGGGGTTGGGCATCGTCGATCAGTTGATCACGCGTGAAGCGTTGACCCTGTCAGTCAACGATGTCTATCTGGTATGCGCCATACTGTTCATCGCGATGATCCCCATGCTGTGGCTGGCGCGACCGCCGTTCGGGAATGCCGACGGCAGTGTCGGCCACTGATCGGCCCGAATTGCTGCAGCCCGCGCTGCAACATAAATGGCCCGCGACGACTGGTGCGGCGCAATATCTTCTGCTAGCTTGTGGCGCATGGCCCAAACCAAACGCACCATCAAGAAGTACCCGAACCGTCGACTCTATGACACGGAAATCTCCAGTTACATCACGCTGGAGGAAGTTCGCCAGTTGGTGCTGGACAACGAGGACTTCGAGGTTCGCGACGCCAAGAGTGGCCAGGACCTGACCCGTTCGGTATTGCTGCAGATCATCTCCGAGCACGAGGACAAGGGGCAGCCGATGCTGTCGCCGCAGTTGCTCAGCCAGATCATCCGCTTCTATGGCGACTCGCTGCAGGGCTTCATGGGGCCTTACCTGGAGCGCAGCCTGCAGGTGTTCCTGGATCAGCAGACCCAGTTCCGCAGCCAGCTCAACAACCTCATGGGGCAAACCCCATGGAACACACTGAACGACCTGACCGAGCGCAACATGGCCGCGTTCCAGGCGATGCAGCGCGGCCTGATCGATACCGCCGCGAAGGTGGTGCCGACGCCGGCGCCCGCAGGCAAGCGCGACGGCAAAAAATCCGGCTGAATCCCACCCGGTCGAAGACGCGTCTCCCGCTTCACCGACATTTCCCTTCCCTGACGCTGCAGCACATCCCGTGCTGTCCTGCGGCATGATCCGGCCTGCACAACGACACTGATGAACGAAACAGACACGCCAAGGCGCATTGCCGTCGTCACCGGCGGTATCGGTGGATTGGGCACGGAAATTTGCCGCCAGCTGGCCCAGGCCGGCCGCCAGGTCGTCGCGGTGGACCTGGCGGCACGGGCCGAACGGATCGAGGCATTCCGCCGCGAACTGGCAGATCTCGATGGCGCCATCGTGTTCGAGCCGGCTGACGTGAGCGACTTTGACAGCTGCCAGCAACTGACCACGCGCGTCGAGCAGAAGCACGGCAGCATCGATATCGTGGTGAACGCCGCCGGCATCACGCGCGACGCCAGTCTGCGCAAGATGACACCGCAGCAATGGCACGAGCTGATGCACGTCAACCTCGACGGCGTGTTCAACCTGTGCCGCAACGTGGTCGACGGGATGACCGCGCGTGGTTTCGGCCGCATCGTCAACATCAGCTCGGTCAACGGCCAGACCGGCCAGTTCGGGCAGACCAATTACTCCGCTGCCAAGGCGGGCGTGCATGGTTTCAGCATGGCGCTCGCGCGCGAGACCGCGCGCAAGGGCGTCACCGTCAACACCGTCTCGCCCGGCTATTGCGACACCCCGATGGTTGCCGCGGTCTCGGCCGAGATCCGCGCGCAGATCATCGCCGGGATCCCGGTCGGCCGGCTCGGCACTCCTGCGGACATCGCTCGCGCCGTCTCCTTCCTTGCTGCCGACGACGCCGGCTACATCACCGGCGCCAATCTGCCGGTGAATGGTGGCTATTTCATGAGTTTCTGAGGTTCTGGCGCGACCGGCGAATCCGGGCAACCAGGGTTTGATCGCGAGGGCGTATCGGACACCGCGTTCGACATCGATGCTCGTTGCACATCGCTCACGTGACATGGAACAACCCAGTACGGTCCGTCTGGCCTGACCGCAGTCACCTGAGCAGCAAGCGAATCAGGGTGGATCAGCTTTTTGTGCTGCAGGATTTCGAAGGGCTCCGTGCCGGCCGGCCTTCTCCTAACGCTGTCCCGCTGGCCTCGCAGGCACGGTGCGCAGATAGGCCCAGAGCGCATCCAGCTCCGTGTCGCTGGCCAAGCGGATGGACTGCCAAGGCATGAATGGATCCAGCGCCGAGCCATCGGGTTTGCGCCCCTCGCGCAGCGCACGGTAAAAATCGGCTTTTCTCCACTGGCCCAGTCCGGTCGTCGGGTCGGGCGTGAGATTGGCTGCCTTGGGCGCCTGCGGAGGCATGCCCGGAATGGGTCCTCCGGAAAGGTGCGGCCCATGGCAGCCCCTGCAACCCTGAACAAGATAACCGCCATAGCTGGCGTTCGCGCCGGGCGTGATGCGGGCGAGGTGGGGGGCAAGCTGGTCGATGCGGCCGGCGGAGATCACGGGCAATTTTCCGAAAGCCAACAATGCGCGTCCGAGCGGCCCGACAAACGTGGGCTCGGTGGGGCGGTCAACCGGTTGCAACTGACGCAGCCAGGCGATCAGGTCGGCGGTGTCGCCATCGGTCCACCCGCTCATCTCATCGGATGGCATGAATAGAAGGCCGTGTCCATCGGGGCGCAGGCCGTGCCGGATGGCGCGTTCCCAATCGGTGACGTTGAACGAGGAGACCACCCCGCCCCTGCCGCGAGTGAGATTGGGTGGGGCCATCTGCCCTATCGACGGCGCGCTCATCACCACCCGGCCGCCCATGTCCTTGCCATGGCAGTCCGTGCAGCCGCGGCTCATGGCGAGGTGGCGCCCGTGGTCGATGGACAGTGCATCCGCGGGCAGCGTCATGGCGACTTCGTCAACGCGCCAGGTGCGCTGGAGCAGATAGCTGCTGCGCACCCAAACGAATCCGACCAGCACGAGAACAACGACCCCCAGGGCGAGCAAACTGCGCAGCAGCAAACGTTTCATCGTTCCCCCCTCGCGAGATCCGCGCCGCCCGATCCCGGGCGCGGGGCAGGATCCTCCACGCCCTCCACCGCGTCAAGATGGCTGCCGTCGAAGGCTCGGCACGTCACCGCCAAGACAGCGCGCCGCATGCCACGCAAACGACATCGGGTCTGCGCCAGCCCAAGCGGTGGGAAAGCCGTCCTGCCTGGCCGCTTGATCACCGGCGCACGAGCCTATACGAATCCGGCATTTGAGGTAGGCTCGCGTCTCACGGAGGTCACAGACATCAACGCGCGCGGTCACTCACGCAAGTTTTTTGGTCAGCCGATGGCGCTGGCCTACCTCAGTTTTACCGAGGCCTGGGAGCGCTTCTCCTACTACGGCATGACCTCGATCCTGGTGCTCTACATGAGCCAGGCGTTGCTGATGCCGGGTCATGTCGAAGGCATCGTCGGTTTCACCGGTTTCCGTGCGGCGCTGGAATCGGTGTTCGGGCCGATGACCACGCTGGCGCTGGCCTCGCAGATCATGGGCCTGTACACCGGCCTGGTGTACTTCACCCCGGTGCTGGGCGGCTGGGTTGCGGATCGCCTGATCGGCCGCCGCGCGGCGGTGATGCTTGGCGCGGTGCTGATGAGCGCCGGTCACCTGGCGATGGCGTTCGATGCCTCGTTCCTGCTCGCGTTGCTGCTGCTGATCACCGGCAGCGGCCTGCTCAAGGGCAATATCTCCAGCCAGGTCGGCGAGCTTTATCCGGAGTCCGACGGTGAGGCGCGCACGCGTGCCTTTGCCATTTTCTCAGTCGGCATCAACGTCGGCGCCGTGCTCGGTCCGTTGCTGGTCGGCCTGCTGGCACAGCTGTATGGCTGGCACGCGGGCTTCGGCCTAGCCGGAGCGCTCATGCTGATCGGCTTGATCACCTATGTCGCCGGGTTTCGCTACCTCCCGTCTGACCGTGCACGGCGGGATCTTGTACAGACCAAGCCTGCGCTCGATCGTCGCCAGTGGCGCATCGTCGGCGCGCTGGCGGTGGTCTCGGCGATCACCATCTTCCAGAGCATCGGCTACTTCCAGAACACGAACATGGCCCTGGTCTGGATCAACCGCAATGTCGACCTGAACCTGCTCGGTTTTCACGTGCCGGTTGCCTGGTTCAACTCGATTGACCCACTGGCCAGCATCCTCGGTGTGCCGTTGCTGCTGGCGTTGTGGCGATTCCAGGCTGCGCGTGGAGGCGAGCCGGACGACCTCGGCAAAATCGGCACCGGTGCGTTCCTTGCGGCGGCAGCAAACCTGGTGCTGGTGGCTGCATGCATGACCGGCACCGGCATCTCGGCACTGGCGCCGCTGCTTTACGACATCATCCTCGGCATCGCCTTCCTGTATTACTGGCCGACCCTGCTAGCGCTCGTTTCGCGTGCGGCACCGGCGCGGGTAAAGGCAACCCTGATGGGCGCGGTCTTCCTGACCCTGTTCGTCAGCAATACCATCATTGGCCGGCTTGGCGCCCTTTATGAACACATGATGCCGGCGACGTTCTGGGCCATGCACGCCGGTATCGCGGCGATTGGCGGCGTGCTGGCGTTCGGGCTGCGACGCCCATTGAAGCGGGCGCTGGAAATCAACTGAAAGGTGCCTGGTTCGCTCCACCGGCAAGATCCCATGATCAACACGGCAATCAAGACCGCCGGGATTGCAGTCTGACGCCGCTTGCGGAACAGTGAGCGGGTTTCCCCAATGGTTCGAAGCATGTCGCAACAATCCATCACTCTCATCGGCGGCGGACTGGTCGGATCGCTGCTAGCCCTGCAGCTGGCCCGGCGTGGCCTTGCCGTCGAGGTGTACGAGAAGCGACCCGACCCACGACAGGCCGGGTTCCTTGGTGGTCGTTCCATCAATCTGGCTCTGGCCGAACGCGGGCTGCAGGCCCTGCGCATGGCCGGACTGGCCGATGGGGTGATCCACAGCGCGGTGATGATGCGCGGACGCATGGTGCATGACCGTGACGGCAACAGCGGCCTGCAGCGTTACGGCATCGACGACAGCGAAGTCATCTGGTCGGTCTCGCGCGGCGCATTGAACATTCTGCTGCTGAACGCCGCCGAGAAGGCGGGCGTACGGCTGCATTTCGGGCAGTCGCTGGCAGGCGCGGATTTCGACCGGCAACGCATTCGCCTTGCCGATACCCGCGGCACGGAGCGCGAAATTCCGGTAGGTCTGCTGATCGGCGCGGACGGCGCCGGCTCCGCGCTGCGTGCCCTGATGAACCGGCATGCGCCGCTGGGCGAGCGGGTCGAAGCATTGGGGCACGGCTACAAGGAACTGGAGATTCCGCCCGCGCATGAACTGCCTGCCGCCCTGCAGCAGCTCGCCGGCGGTCGCGACCAGTACGCGCTGGAGCCGCACGCGCTGCACATCTGGCCGCGCGGCGGCTACATGTGCATAGCCTTGCCGAACACCGAAGGCAGCTTCACGGTGACCTTGTTCCTGCCGGCGCAGGGAGCGGCGCCCAGTTTCGCCACCCTGCCCGACTCGAGTGCCGCGGCGGCTTTCTTCAGCGAGCAGTTCCCGGGCTTGCTGTCGCTGCTTCCGCGTTTTGCCGAGGATTTCGAGCACAACCCGGTCGGTCCCTTGTCCACCTTGTACCTCGATCGCTGGCACCTGGACGGCCGCGCGCTGCTGGTCGGCGATGCCGCCCACGCGATCGTGCCATTCCACGGCCAAGGCATGAACTGCGGCTTCGAAGACACCGTGGTGCTCGCCGACCTTCTCTCGGCCACCCCGGACGACAGCGCTGCGGTATTCGCCGAGTTCCAGCGTGTACGCCAGCCCGATGCCGATGCGATCGCACAGATGGCGCTGGAGAACTACATCGAGATGCGCGACTCGGTCGCCGATCCGCACTATCTGGCCAAGCGCGAACTGGGCGCCCTGCTGGCAGCACGGATTCCCGGACACTACATGGCGCGCTATCGCCTGGTCACCTTCACCCACCTGCCTTACGCCTACGCGCTGGCACGCGGACGCGCCCAGGACGCCTTGCTGGAACGGCTGCTTGGCGCCGTGCCGCACGTGGCCGACGTCGATCTGGACGCGGCGGTGCAGCTGTTCCAGTCCAGCCTGCCACCGCTGCCGGAGCTTCGCCATGGATGACTTGCTGCGTGAAGCCTTTCGGGCCACGGCATACCACGTCAACGTGGACACCCTGACCTGGGCCATGATCCGTGTCGACCTGCCGTTGCCCGCCGAACTCATGGCTGCGGTCGGGACGCAGCCGTGGGCCTTCATCACCGCCTGGAATCCGCAGGCACGCCGCCGCGCGGCGCCGGACAACATCGTCGCGCAACAGGCCTTGCTGGCAGCGCTGCAAGACTTGTCCGGTGTCACGGTCTACCCGGCCATTGGCGTCGGCAGCAGCGGCTGGAGCGAACCGAGCCTGTTCGTGATCGGCGCGGATACGGCCGCCATCGATCCCCTGGCCAGGCTGCACCGCCAACTGGCCTACGTGCACGGCCACGCCGACGGGGCAGCCGTGCTGCGCGAGCTGGACTGAGGCCAGCGGCAGCACGCCGCATGGACAAGCGCCACTGCCATTGCGGACAATTACGCAGATGACCGTCGCCCATGCCGCCGTGCCCCTGCTTCAAGCGCGGGCCTTGAGCTTTTATCGTCAGGACGAACCGGTGTTCGCGCCGATGGATTTCCTGTTGCATGCGGGCGAGCTGGCGGTGGTGGAAGGTGACAACGGCAGTGGCAAGACCACTTTGTTGCGCATGCTGGCAGGCCTGTTACATGTCGGTGGCGGCGAACTGCAGTGGCGCGGAGAACGGATGCAGCGCGACACCTGCGGCGGCGAAATCCTGTTCCTCGGCCACCAGTTGGGCCTCAAAGGCGACCTCAGCCCGCATGAAAATCTGCGCGTTGTCACCGGACTTCACGGTTGCCGCGACGGCGTCACCGTCACCGGCGTGCTGAGCCGGGTCGGCCTGCGTGGCTACGAGGACGAACCGGTACGCCGCCTTTCGGCTGGCCAGAAAAAACGTGCGGCGCTGGCACGACTGCTGCTGGTACCGGCCACGTTGTGGCTGCTCGATGAACCCTACGCGAATCTTGATCGGCAGGGCATCGCGCTGGTGAATGAACTGCTCGAAAAGCACACCGCTGACGGTGGCGCCGCTTTGGTGACCAGCCATGGCGCAGTGAGTTTCCACGGTGGCGAACCGCGTCATATCCGGATGCACGCATGAATGCGCCGTCGATGCGCACCGCGTCCCTGGCGATCTTGCGGCGCGATCTCGTACTGGCCTGGCGCCGGCGCAGCGACATCGCGATGCCGGTGCTGTACTCGCTGATCGTGACCATGCTGTTCCCGTTCGCGCTTGGACCGGAAGACACCTTGCTGCAACGGATCGCCGGTGGCGTGATCCTGGTTACCGTGCTGCTGGCGATGCTGTTGGCACTGGATGCAATGTTTGCCAGCGACATCGAGGACGGTTCGCTGGAGCAATTGATGTTGGCGCCGCAGCCGCTGGCCCTGATGCTGGCCATGAAGATCCTTGCCCACTGGCTCACCACCGCGCTGCCGCTGATCGTGATCACCCCCTTGCTGGCGGCCATGCTGCACCTGCCGGCAGCGATCATTCCGGTACTGCTGCTGGCGTTGCTGCTGGTGACGCCGCTGATCAGTCTGTTCGGCGCGGTACTGGTCGCGCTGACGGCGGGTACCCGCCGCTCTGGTATGCTTCTCGCCTTGATGCTGCTGCCCTTGTGCGTTCCGGCGCTGATTTTTGCCGCCGGCGCCGTCGCAGCCGCCCAGCAGGGCCTGCCCTGGCTTGCACCGATCAGCTGGCTTGCCGCCGTACTGGTGCTGGCCTTGGTGCTGGCACCACTGGCTTGTGCCGCCGCCCTTCGTATTGCCCTGGATTCGTGATCCCGACGTTTATGGCTAACTGGATTCCACTCTGGTTGCACCGGCTAAGCTCGCCGCCCACCTTCTACCGCTTCGCCGGCACCCTGCGCCCGTGGGCGATGGGCCTTGCCATCGCGCTCGGCGTCATCGGTCTGTACGGTGGGCTGGTGCTGGCACCGGCGGATTACCAGCAGGGCGACGCCTACCGGATCATCTTCATCCACGTGCCCAGCGCCTGGATGAGCATGTTCATCTACGCCGTGATGGGCGTGTCGGCCTTCATCGCGCTGGTATGGCGAATCAAGCTGGCCGAGGTGGTGGCGATGGAATCGGCGCCCATCGGCGCGGCCTTCACCTTCATCACCCTGGTCACCGGTTCGCTCTGGGGCAAGCCGATGTGGGGTACCTGGTGGACCTGGGATGCGCGACTGACCTCCGAGCTGGTGCTGCTGTTCCTGTACCTGGGCGTGCTGGGCCTGTATCACGCATTTGAGGACCGTCGGCAAGGGGCACGCGCGGCCGCCTTCCTGGCCATCATCGGGATCATCAACGTGCCAATCGTGCATTTCTCGGTGAATTGGTGGAATACCCTGCACCAGGGCAGCACGGTCAACGTCTTCGGTCACTCCAAGATGGCCTGGGACATGCTCTGGCCGCTGCTGACGATGACCCTGGCGACCAAGTTCTACTACGCTGCCAGCCTGTTTCGCCGCGCACAGACCGACCTGCTTGACCTGGAAAGCGGCAAGGACTGGGTGCGCACGATCGCCCGGAGCGAGGACGAGCGATGAATGCGCTGCAGACATTTTTTGAAATGGGTGGTTACGCAGCGTATGTGTGGCCGGCGTACACCGTGTTCTTCATCGTGCTGATTGCCGATACCGTCGCGCCGCGCCTGCGCCGTCGCCGCATCCTGCTGGAACTTCGATCACGCCTGGCGCGTCAAAGTGCACGCCAGGAACGTCAATCCACTGCCGCTGTGCCGTCCGACTGATGGACGACGACTGATTGCCATGCCCATGAATCCAACACGCAAACGCCGGCTCATCATCGTCCTGCTGATTCTCGCCGCCGCCGCCCTCGCCACCGTCCTGGCGGTGGTGGCCTTGCAGAACAACATGAATTACCTGCTTACCCCGAGCCAGGTGCAGTCCGGACAGGCCAGCGACTACAAGACCTTCCGTCTCGGCGGCATGGTCAAGGCCGGCTCGATCCAGCGCAGCAGCGATTCGCTCAAGGTCACCTTCACCGTGGTCGACGCCGGCGGCGCGATGCCGGTCGAGTACACCGGCATCCTGCCCGACCTGTTCCGTGACAACCAGTCG
>JBDTEG010000030.1:0-10831 GCA_039922695.1 Rhodanobacter sp.
GCCAAGCTGGCCTGGTTCAACATCTACGCCGGGGAAGCACTGCGCAAGGTGCCGCTGAGCGGCGGCAGCAATCCGGTGACCCTGCTTTCGTGGCAGGACTCGCGGGAGGTCGACAACCTGGCCCGGCAGAACCAGGACGCCTACCAGGCGGCGCTGGACGAGGGTCGTATCACCGGCGAGGCATTCGACCGGGCCATGCTGGAGTCGCCCAAGGAGGCCGTGTCACGCATGCTGGAGCAATCCGATGCCGCGCTGGCTGCCTTCGACGGGTTCAAGCGCATCGCCGACAGCCGGCTCGGTCGTGCCGCCCCATCGCTCGCCGCGGTGGAAGATGCGTTGAAGCGGATTCGCCAGCTGGTCGGCAAGGTCGCGCAGTCCAAGGGCCTTGGCGGCGCCGCGGCACTCGAGAGCGAAACGGGCGACGATGCGCCAGGCACAGCGGCGCCGGCAGCATCCCAAGCCAACGCAGCGACGAGCGGCGCAGCGCTGGATCTTTCGGGCAACAGCGCGGCAAGCAAGCAGGCGGCGCTGCGTGCGATCAGCGACATCGCGGTGTTTTTCCGGCGCACCGAACCGCACAATCCGGTGGCCTTCATGCTCGAGAAGGCGGTGGCGTGGGCGAATACGCCGCTCGATGCCTGGCTGGCCGAAGTGGTCAGCGACAGCACCGTGCTCGCCGCGATCCGCAATCGGGTCGGGATTTCCAGCGAGTGATCGGTCACCGCCCCAAAGTCATAGGCCGCCGACTGGCCGTATGGCTAATTTTCTCGCGCGGCACGGCTTTCTAGACTTGAGCCTCATCACTCATCAGCGTTGCGCGCTTGCGCAGCACCTGTCACCAACCGTCGGGGATTGCCATGGCCAAGAAGGAAAGCACGCAGCACAAGCTGGACCGCGTCCGTGCACCACGCGTGCAGCTCACCTATGACGTGGAAGTGGGAGACGCGATCGAGAAGAAGGAACTGCCCTTCGTGGCAGGCGTCGTCGGCGACTTCAGCGGGCAACCGGCCGAGCCGCTGGCCAAGATGAAAGAACGCAAGTTTGTCAATCTGGACAAGGACAATTTCGACGACGTGCTCAAGGGCATGAAGCCGCGTGTGCAGATGCAGGTGGACAACAAGCTCAAGGGCGATGGTTCCAGGGTTGGCGTCGAGCTGAACTTCAAGTCGCTGGAGGATTTCACCCCGGAAGCCGTGGCGAACCAGGTAGAGCCGCTGCGCAAGTTGCTCGAGGCGCGCCAGAAGCTGGCCGACCTGCGCAACAAGATGGCTGGCAACGACAAGTTCGAGGAACTGCTCAACGAGGTGTTGCAGAACACCGATCAGATCACGCGGTTGACCAAGGAAGTCGGTTCCGCGGACGAGCCGGAAAGCTGAGCCGCATGCCATGCCAGGCGCTGGCGCGAGCCACTGTCCGGTAGAACCGACGTATCTCCCCATCACGGTTATCGCAGGGACAAGACATGGCTACCAGTACACAGAAAGAAACCGCCCAAGGTGCCGCTGCGGAAGCGGAAGGCAGCCTGCTCGACTCCATCCTCAGCCAGAGTCGCGTCGCCAGGACCGACAGCGAGCGAGATCGTGCGCGCGACCTGATCGCCGAACTGGTCAACCAGGTCACTGCCGGCCAGATCAGCATCTCGCACGATGCGATAGCGTCGCTCGATGCGCGCATTGCCGACATCGACAAGCTGCTCTCCGACCAGCTCTCGGCGGTGATGCACGCGCCGGAATTCCAGAAGCTGGAAGGCTCCTGGCGCGGCCTGAAGTACCTGGTGGACAGCAGCGAGACGAGCACCACGCTGAAAATCAAGGTGCTCAACTGCACCAAGAAGGAACTGATCAAGGACTTCAAGAACGCGTCGGACTTTGACCAGTCCACCGTATTCAAGAAGATCTACGAAGAGGAATACGGCACCTTCGGCGGCGCGCCCTTCGCCACCATGATCGGTGACTTCGAGTTCAGCCGGCAGCCCGAGGACATGTACCTGCTGGAGGAAATGTCACACGTGGCCGCAGCAGCGCATGCGCCTTTGCTGTCCGCCGCGTCGCCTGAGATGTTCGGCTTCGAAAGCTTCACCGACCTCGCCGGTCCGCGTGACCTGGCCAAGGTGTTCGACACCGTCGAATATGCCAAGTGGAAGTCGTTCCGTGCCTCCGAGGACTCGCGCTACGTGGGTCTGGCGATGCCGCATGTGCTCGGCCGCCTGCCGTATGGGCCGGACACCACGCCGGTGGAGAGCTTCAACTTCGTCGAGGACGTGTCGGGCAAGGATCACAGCCGCTACCTGTGGACCAATGCGGCCTATGCGCTGGGGACCAAGCTCACCGATGCGTTCGCCAAGTTTGGCTGGTGCGCGGCAATCCGCGGCGTCGAGGGCGGCGGCCTGGTGGAAGGGCTGCCCACGCACACGTTTGCCACGGACGACGGCGAGGTGGCTCTGAAGTGCCCCACCGAGATTGCCATCACCGATCGCCGCGAAAAGGAACTGGCAGATTTGGGCATGATCCCGCTGGTGCACTGCAAAGGCACCGATTACGCGGCGTTCTTCTCGACCCAGTCGGCGCAGAAGGCCAAGGAATACAACACCGACGCGGCCAACGCGAACGCCAGGCTCGCGTCGCAACTGCAGTACATCTTTGCGGTCAGCCGCATCGCGCATTACCTCAAGTCGATGATGCGCGACAAGATCGGCAGCTTCGCCTCGCGCTCCAGCGTGGAGAACTTCCTCAACAACTGGATCGCGCAGTACGTGCTGCTGGACGACAACGCGTCGCAGGAACGCAAGGCACAATTCCCGCTGCGCGAGGCGAGCATCGAGGTGGTCGACATACCGGGCAAACCCGGCGCCTACAAGGCGGTGGCCTTCCTGCGTCCGCACTACCAACTCGACGAGCTCAGCGTATCGCTGCGCCTGGTTGCCGAACTTCCCAAATCCGCGCGCTGATCCGCACGCCTAGACCATCCCGCATCCCCAGGAGATACCCATGGCATTCGACGCATTCATCCAGTTGGACGGCATCAAGGGCGAGAGCACAGACGACAAGCACAAGGACTGGCTCGAGATCCTCAGCTACGGCTTCGGTGCGCAGCAGTCGCAATCCGGCACGGCCTCGTCCGCCGGCAGCCTGGCTTCGGCGCGGGTGAATATCCAGAACTTCACGTTCACCCACAACCTGGACATTGCCAGCCCGAAACTGTTCGAGTACTGCTGCAACGGCAAGACGATTCCCAAAGTCACCATCAACCTCAACCGTGCCGGTGGCGACAAGCAGAAATACATGGAATACAAATTGACCGACGTGATCGTCACCTCGGTCGGCAAAGGCGGCGACTCCAAGAGCGACCACCACGACGTGCCGATGGAGGCAGTCTCTCTGGCCTTTGCGAAGATCGAGATGACCTATACCAAGATCGGTATCGACGGCAAGGCTGCGGGCAATGCCTCTGCCGGCTGGGACCTGAAGGCCAACAAGCAGGTCTGATTCCAGACCTGTTCGAAAACTCGCCGGATGCCCCCGGCATGCCGCAGTCGGAGGGATAGCCAAGATGCCTGTGCGATACAACTCGGTGGTGGGCGATCGCTTCTGGAACATCTCCCAGGTTGCTGAAGTCGGCGGCAAAGCCTCGTCGGCCGACGTGAAGTTCGTCCAGTTTCTGCTTGGCACGGTTGATGGCGACATCCCGGACCGGAGTGCCGCGGATGCCGCCGACCTGGTGATCCCGCAGAGCGGGCAGTTTGACGAGGATACGCGAATCGCGACGATCGTCCTACAGATGTCAAGCCCGAACATGAGCGTGGACGGGCGCGTCAGCCCCATGCGTGGAGGAAACATCAGTTATCCCTCGGGCAGCGGCCACAAGTACTGGACCCTGGAGGCCCTGCAGTTCCTGTATACCGCGCATTTGTTCGGGCTGGACAAAAGTCGGCCGGACCAGGTGCGGCCGAATGTCAACGAGGCCATGGATTGGCTGCCCTTCGACGAGGGGTTGGATCCGGAGACCCGCGCGGACATGTTCGCGCACTATACCGCGGTCTAGGCGGGGTGGATTTCGCGTACAGGTTGCGCGTCGCAAACGCGAACCATCCACCAGAGATGGAGGCGTGGTTCGTGCGCAGTCGCTGCCCGAATGCAACGCCGAGACTTGGAGTGCTGCATGATGGATGTTTACTACGACGTACCCTTGGTGATCCAGGCGAGAAACCCGATCTGCTGGGTGGCGTCCATGGCGATGATCGAATCCTGGTGGACCAAAAGTTCGGTCGGTGTCGGGAAGTACACCGGCGGGTTCGACCCCTCCAGTTCTTGCATTCCAAACCCAGCATCGGACGTCTGGGATTTCCAGAATCGGATGGCGGGATTCAGCTTTTATCCCGTGTACCCCGACGGGCCGATGACACTGAACGGCCTCGGCTCGTTGCTCGGTCAGTTCGGTCCCTTGCTGTTGTTCCACAATCTGGAGCACGCCCCGTGGGGCGCAGGCGCGAAGGGCGCACACGCAGTGGTGATTACCGGCGTAACCGGCGGCAGCGGGGGCTGGATCTGGATCAACAATCCGTGGGGTTCGAAGGATCTGGCGGCACCGGCGTCTACCTCGATTCAGTGCGCGGTCTGGCCGGCGTCGTCGAGCTTCAGTCTTTATTGGGGCTATTTCCCATAGGAGCTTTCATGCCACGGGATCTACAGTCGCGGCTCTCATGCACTCCCTGATTGACAGCCTCACCGATTCCGACGAGCGTGCGTATTCGCGCAACGATCTGCAGGCGGTGCGTGTGGAAGTGTCGCGCGATCTGGAGAATCTGCTCAACACCCGTTCGGAAGGCGCACGCATTATTCCGACGGCCTTCGAGCAATGCCGAAAATCGTCGCTCACCTTCGGTATTCCGGATTTTTCCTCCTACAGCCTGCTGAGCCCGCACGACCGTGACCGCATTCGGCGCACGCTGGAACTGGCCGTGGCCTTGCACGAGCCGCGCCTGACCCGGGTGCGCGTGCAGCTGGAGTCGCAAGGAACATTTGAGCGCGCACTGCGCTTCCGCATCGACGCGCTGCTGAACCTCGGGCCGGAGCGCGAAAAGGTGCAGTTCGATGCCGTGCTGCAGCTCAACACGCAGGCCTATCAGGTGCGCTGAGCAACGCGCACTGCATGGCTTTTCAAGCGCGACGGCGCGAGGCAATCCAGACGGCCATCATCGCTTCGCGCAGCTGCTCTGGCGACACCGGTTTGTACAGGACCGGGATCTGCGCGGCCTTGATTTCACGCAGGCGGTCGCTGCGCGTCTCGCCGGTAATCAGCAAACGTGCAAACGGCGGCTCGCCATCGCGATCGTAAAGGTAGTCGAGCGCGGCCAGCACGTTCAGGCCACTGTTGCCGTCGCGCAGCCGCAAGTCGGATATCACCAGGTCCGGCGGTTTGACCCACGTACTGACCGCATCCAGTGCCTGCTCCCGATCTTCCGCGGTGGCCACCTCGCAGCCCCAGCTGCGCAGCAGGTAGCGAATGCCGGCGAGGATGGCCGGCTCGTCGTCGATGACCAGCACGTGCATCCCTGCGAGGTCGCACACCGGTGCGACCGACGCGATCGGCAAGGTGGTTCGCGCGGGTACCTCGGGTAGCAGGAAGGAGAACACGCTGCCACGGCCGACGCGGGATTTCAGCTGCACCCGGGTATCAAGCAGTTCAGCCAGACGTTGCACCGTCGACAAACCGAGCCCTAGCCCGCGCCGGTTTCCCTCGTCACTGCCGCTGCCATCAGGGCGGTCGACCCGGTAGAACTCGTCGAATACGTGTTCCTGGTGCTCAGGCAGGATCCCGCAGCCGGTATCCCATACATCGACTCGTATCAGACCGTCTTTCCATCGGCGCGCCCCGACCAGAACGCCGCCTTGCTCCGTATAGCGCAACGCGTTGCTGACCAGATTGTTGAGGGTCCGCGCGATCATGGTGCGATCGCTGCGCACCCAGAGTCTGGTGGCGCGCATCACCAGGCGCAAGTCGTGCTGCTCGGCGATCATGCGGAAATTGCAGCTGACTTCCTCGAACACCTCGTCCAGCGCAAACTCGCTGATGTCCACCTGCAAGGTGCCGGTCTCCAGGCGGGACAGATCGAGCAGTTCGCTGAACAGGTGATCCAGCGCCTGCACGCATTCCTGGATGTGCGTGATGCGATCCAGCTGCACCGGATCGGTTTCATTGATGACCAGCGCCGAGGAGAACAGCGTCAGGGCATACAGCGGTTGGCGCAGATCATGCGAAGCGGCAGCCAGAAAGCGTGCCTTGGTGACGCTCGCAGCCTCAAGTGCCGCGTTCTTGCTGGCCAACTCCAGCGTTGCCTGCTCGATCTCGTGCTGCATGCCGCGTTTCATGTCGAACAAGGCTGCGGCGCTGGCATTGAATCCACTCTGCAGTTCGCCGATCTCGGTCTGGTCGGTGACCTCGACCGCCACTGGCCGGTCGCTGCGACCCAGCTGGTGCACGGCGGCCGCCAGCCGGCGCAGCGGGGCGCTGATCCAGCGTGCCGCCTGCCAACACAGCAGGGTTGCGACCAGCAGGCTGAGACCCAGCGTGATCAAGGAGTTGCGCAGGCTGGCGTGCTGCGCCGCGACGGCATCGGCAATGCTCACGTCCACCAGAACCGAGCCAAGCGGAGTGCTGCCTGGCGGCGCGAAGCGACCCATGACATTGCGCTCCACGAGAATGCTCTGCTTGTGCGTGAACTGGCGCTGGTCATGCGCTTCGGCAAGGATTTCGCCGTCTGCGGAGCGAATCTGCACATACGCCACCTGCGGCAGTTCGGCAATCGACTGCGCGATGCGTATCAATTCCCGACGATCGACTTTCTGCAGCGGGTCGGCTGATACCGAGGCGGCCTGGGTGGCGATGGCCACGGCGGTTTTCTGGCCCATGTCCTGCAGGATGTTGATCTGATAGCGCGTCACCATCACCACCAGCAGCGAGGCCGTGGCGAAGGTAGGCACCAGGGTCACGAACGCCAGCCGCTGCATCAAGGTGGCGTGTCGCCACAATCGCTTGAACCAGAAGTCCCTCCTTGCGTTCATGCCATTTCCCCTGCCGGCGTGCGGGCGCTTCGATCGGTCCTGGTTCCGCGCTGCGCGCTTCCCGCGCTGGTGGCCAGTCGTCGGATGATGCGCCTTTGGTCGTGCGCCGTTTGGTCTGACGCAGCTTAATGCTTTCGCTGCCGCCGTTGGGCAAGCACCCGTCGACACACGGTGCCGGCGCCCCCATGACGATGACGTCTTGCGCGCCTGTCGTGCGCGCGGCAGCCTCGGCGTTCTGCTCCGTCACCGCTCGTGAAGCTGTGCGCCCAGGCCCGCTCGATTCGATGGATGGCGACGTCGCTCACCCTGAAACGTGCAATGCCAGGGTGGCAAAGGCGCCATCCGCCGCCAGCGCGGTGACGCGGTAGTCGCCCGCTTGCGGGAGGGCGAGCAGGATCGGGGTGGGGCCCATGCTGCTGCCTTGCAGACGACCGTTGAGCAGCCATTGCACCGGACCCTGCGTGCCCAGCACGTTCAAGGTCACCCGCAGTGGGTGGTCGCTGTGGGGCGCGCGGCGCAGGGTGGCGTCCGAGTTCAGGCCAGCGATGCGGATCGGACTGGCGGCATCGAGGGAATCCGGCGCGCAGCCGGGGCTCAGCGCCGGCACGGAAGCGGCGCGGCGGTCGTCGAGGCTGAGCCACGGTGAAGCCAGCACCGGCCAGCGCGCGATCCGGATGGTGTTTTCGCGGACGGCGTGGCAGGCGCCGCTCAGCCGCTGGCGGTGCTGGTTGACACGCAGCGTGAGCAGGCCGGAGGACCAGGCGCCCAGGTCCCGTTCGGCGAAGGTGGGCGGGATCGCATCATCGAGCACCCACGCGGTGCGGCGCTGGCGACACAGCGGCGCGGGCGTGGTTGTCGCCGCGCCACCCAGCGGCCAGCAAACGTCCACGGCGCGCACGCTGGACGGCTGCGCCAGATGCGTTCGACCGCCGCGTTGCGGAAGCATGTCGGCAATCTGGAACAGCAGCGGCAGGGCGGTCACCGCCCCGTACTGGCCGGGCGAGGGCGTGCCGTCGGGGCGACCGATCCAAACGCCAATGGTCCAGCGGTCAGTCACGCCGATCGACCACGCATCGCGGTAGCCATAACTGGTACCGGTTTTCCAGGCCACGTTGTCGTGGCCATTGATCACGCCGGTCAGCGGCGCGCCTTCCACATCCGCCGGGTTGCTGCCCAGGATGTCGCGGATGATCCAGGCGGCGCCGGGCGACAACAGGCGGCGCGCGTTGGCGGATTGCTGCGGGGTGTAGCGCGGCGTGCCGGCGATGCCGCCGTTGGCGAAGGCGGTATAGGCGCCGACCAGATCCTCCAGCCGTGTCGCCGCGCCGCCCAGGATGATCGACAGGTTCGGCTTGGCTCCGGCGGGCAGGCCCAGGTCGATGCCGCCGTTGGCCAGCCGCGCCACGAAGCGGGTCGGGCCAACCCGGTCGAGCACGTCCACCGCCGGCACGTTGAGTGAGCGCTGCAAGGCCTCGGCCGCGCTGACGGGGCCGCTGAACGCCTCGTCGAAATTGCCCGGCTGGTAGCCGCTGAAGTTCTGCGGCGCATCGACCAGCAGGCTCTGCGAGTCGATCAGTCCGTCGTCCAGCGCCAGTCCGTACAGGAATGGCTTGAGCGTGGAACCGGGCGAGCGTGGCGCCGTGACCATGTCAATGTAGCCATGCCGCTGCGGGTCGGCGAAGTCGCTGGTACCCAGGTAGACGCGCGTCTCCAACGTGGCGTTGTCGACCACCATCAACGCGGCGGTGCTATGGGCAGGCAGCCGGGACAGATAATTGCTGACCCGATCCTCTGACGCGCGCTGCAGGTTCGCGTCGATCGTGCTGGTGATGCGCCGCTGGTGCGGATACTGCCGGCGCAGCCGCTCGGCCAGCAGCGCCGCTGACAGCGGTGCGCGCAGCGAACGCGCCACCACCGGTTCCATCTCGGCATCACTTGTCTGTGCGGCACTCCACACGCCGAGATCGCGCATGCGCCCGAGCACCTTGTCGCGCGCGGCGCGCGCGGCCGCGGGATGGCGATCCGGTCGCAGCCGGCTCGGCGATTGCGGCAACACCGCCAGCAGCGCCGCCTCGGCCCGCGACAGCCGGCTGGCCGGTTTGCCCAGGTACGCCCACGAGGCGGCCGCGACCCCTTCGATCGGGCCACCGAACGGCGCGTGATTGAGATACAGATCGAGGATCTGCGCCTTGCTCAGGTGCGCCTCCAGCTGCAGCGCGCGGAAGATCTGCACCAGCTTGCCGCGGAAGGTATGCGGGATCGGATGAATGATGCGCGCGACCTGCATGGTCAGCGTCGAGCCGCCGGACACGATATGTCCATGCACGATGCCGCCAGCGAAACCACGGGCCAGCGCATACGGATTGACGCCGGGATGCCGGTAGAACCAGCGATCCTCATAGTGGAGCAAGGCGGCCAGGTACAACGGCGACACCTGCTTCGCGGTCGTCGGGTAACGCCACACGCCATCGCCGTCGGCGAACGCGCGCAACGGTGTACCGTCGCGTGCCAGCACCACCGTGCTGCCGCTCTCCGGCACCGGCAGGCGCAGCGGGAACAGTCGGTCGAGCACGACGGCGAAAATGAGCAGCCCCGCGATACCGATCACGGTGATGTGCAGCCAGCGCCACCGCCTCGATCGGCGTGTCCATGTCATGGGGAAGGAATCGTTCATGCCCGGCTCGCGTGCTTTGCAGGAGCGCACCCTGTGCGTGATGCTCTTCGTTATGTGGCGAAAGAGCTCGCGCACAGGGTGCGCTCCTGCACGGTGGTCACGGCTCGACCACGGTGATCTTCTCCGGCATTGATTTGCCGATGCCACGGATCGCCGGCCGATACATGTCCTCGACAAGCGGCGGCGGCACGGTGTACGTGCCTGGCGTCACTGCCCGCACCAGATAGAACACGCGCGCCTTGTCACCCCGTCTGAGATTGAGTGCGGCCGCGTAGCGATCATCGCGATATTCCTCGTGCACCACCTCGGCTGCCGAGGCATGCTGGTCGAGGTCGATGCCGTCGATCACCACGCCGGACCACTGCTGCGCGCCGCCGAGGTTGAGGTTCTCCACCTCCAGTCCGCCGGGCAGCAGGTCGGTCACCAGCGCGTTGGGGATGGCCATGCGCGCCTCGATGTTCAATTCCACGATCAGGGTGTCGCCTTCCTTCAGCTGGGTGCCGTCCCACGGCTTGCCATCGGTGGTGAAATAGCTGCGGCGGACGTCGAGCTGGCTGTCATCCGGCGCCGGCGCCCTGGTCGGGATCCCGGCCACGTCGAGCGTGGCGAAGACCGCCGCCGGGCTGGTCGGTTGCACGCTCACCCCTGCGTCGAGATCGGCGGCGCTGAGCTCGCGACTCCACACCCGGCTGTCCGGTGGGGTTTCGCTCTTGCCGGCCACGGTCATGGTTGCCGCCAGCGGGGCGTTGCTCCTGGCATCGAACGCGGCCGCCACGCGGGCGATCGCTGCCTGCTCCTGGGTGCTGAGGTATGACCAGGACCAGCGGTAGTTCTTGTCCTGTTGTTGGCGGGTTCGCACGTTGGCGCTGGCGTTGCGTGCCCAGTCGACCAGCTTGGCGTCGTACTCGGGCTTGTTCATGCCGTAGTCGTGGGTGAGCGCGACCATCAGCGCCAGGTCACGCAGTTCCGATCCGTAGTCGCCGACATACCAGGGGCGTTCCTTGTTCCACGCAAACGCTTCGGCAATCGCTTTCTGCGCACGTTCGTTGTCGCCCATCAACTTGAACGCGATGGCGAAGTGCACCAGCGGCAGCGG
>JBDTEG010000031.1:0-64187 GCA_039922695.1 Rhodanobacter sp.
GCCCGTTTGCCTTCAATGGACTCGATCATCGCCGACTCCTCGCCGGCGATATAGGCGCCTGCGCCACGGCGCAGGTAGACGGCCGGCAACGGCGCGGGCGGATCCGCCTGCAACGCGGCAATCTCGCGCTCCAGCATCAGACGGCACGCGGCATACTCGTCGCGCAGATACAAATACACCTCATGACTGTCGATCGCCCACGCAGCAATCAGGACCCCTTCAAGGAAACGATGCGGATCACGTTCGAGGAAGTAACGATCCTTAAACGTACCCGGCTCACCTTCGTCGATATTGATCGCGACCACGCGCAAGCCTGGCTCCTTGCCGACCAGCCGCCACTTGCGCCCGGTCGGGAATCCGGCACCGCCAAGCCCCCGCAGGCTGGACTCTTCCATCGCCTTGAGGACGGACTCGCGATCGCGCGCCCCGGTTACGCACTCGACCCACGTCTTGTAACCGCCGTCACGGCAGTACTCGGCGTACGTCACCGGGGTGAGGGTTTCCGGAACCACGTCGTGCGCCGCCACGGCCGCGACGACGCGTTCCGTGGTAGCTGCCGGAACGGGCTTCTGCCCGCATATGGCGACCGGCGCATCTGCGCAGCGCCCGACGCAGGGCACGCGCTGAATACGCACATTGCCGCCCAGCGTGCCTTGCAGCGTCTCGACAAGCTTGTCCGCACCGCACATCGAGCACGTTACGGAATCACAGACACGCACGGTCAGCGCAGGCGGCTGCGTGGCAGGATCACGAACAATGTCGAAGTGGTGGTAGAACGAGGCGACCTCGTAGACCTCGGTCATCGATAGCCGCAACTCGTCGGCGAAGGCGGTCAGGTGCTCGACGCGCAAGCAGCCGTAGCGATCGTTGAGGCGATGCAAGCCCTCAAGCAACATGTCGCGCCGGCGCGGCATGTCTCCAAGAACTTCCTGCACGGCAGCCAGCGAAGCGGGGTCTGCCTGCCGACCCTTGGGTTGCGCGCGCTTGCGCTTGCGCTTGCGGACGAAATCAACACCTACCGTGTCACTTCCAACACCCATGCTTGCCACCTCTCATTCCAAGTTGCCGTCTCACCGGTGACAAACACGCCGGTTCATGGCGCGGTGTATCAAAGCAATTGTTATGCGCATGTCATCCCGAGCCATCCGGTGAACCGCACCCTCATCGCATGTTTCAACCTGCGCCTCCTCCAGTTGCTGGCTGTGCGGGAGAATGCAGGATGTCGCAACGCCAGGCGCGTGCGATGAGACTCCGACATCGCAGCCACCAAGACGTCAGTGGCAGCGTAGTACTTTGTCCATCCAAAAGCTTAACCAGCGGTTGGCCTGAACGGCTTCCTGCAAAACTCTGGCGGCAGCGTTCCTGGCGCAAACAGTAAGGTCGTTGCGCACGACATCGTCGAACAGGCACGCTTGCCTGGCCCAGCCTGCGCTTGGAATGTCCGCGTGCGGTGTAGCACACTCGGCCCTTCACTATCCTCAAGCCATCGGAATTGCCATGAAAATGCTGCTCACCCGCACCACCGGGGGACTTGCTTTGATTGCTTGCCTTACCGGGGTGGGTGCGACAAGTGCAGTCCCGGCACCTGCCGTCTTGCAGGTGTATACCTCCGGCAGCATGGCCGGCGCTTTGACGGAGATGGCCGCGCGGTACACCGAGGAAACCGGACAGGCCGTGAAAATCACCTCCGGCGCTGCCGGCCTCCTGCGTCAGCGCCTCGAACACGGTGCCGGCGCAGACGTGTATGTTTCGGCCAATCTCGCCAACGCGCAGCATGTCGCGCAAGAGCACCTCGGCGCGCCCGCCGTCATCGTCGCCCGCAACAGCATGTGCATCATCGCCAGATCGCAACTCGGTTTGACTCCCGACAATCTGCTGGACACCCTGGGCAAGCCGTCGGTGAAGATCGGCACCTCGACGCCCGGGAACGATCCGGGAGGCGACTATGCATGGGCGTGGTTTGCCACTCTGGACGCTGCCCGTCCAGGCGCCGGAAAGGTCCTGCGGGACAAGGCAGAACAACTCGTCGGCGGCGCGGTCGCGCCGAACGTTCCGGCGCACACCAATGCCGTGACTTACTTCCTGCAGCACGGTCGCGTGGATGCGTTCGTCAGTTACTGCAGTACGAAGCAGCCCAACGCTACCCTGGAACCGGGATTGGTGAAGATTGCCATTCCGCCGCACGAATCCGTCCCGGTCAATTACGCGATGAGCGTGATGCTGCGACCGAACCATCCGCTGCGGCAGATCGACGCCTATCGCTTCGCCAACTTCCTGATGACTCCTGACGCCCAGGCGTTGCTGCCGCGCTACGGGTTCAGGCCGGTGACGGCCATCGACGCCGGCAATGTTTCGGCTACGGTGAAAACCCGTACCAGCGGCGGCCGATGACAATCGTGCAGTGATCGGCACGGCGCACCCTCAACAGGGCTGGAGGCAACTCGCGTCCGGCGCCACCGACACGTGCGGAAAGCTTGTGTCATCTCTCGCTGAGCATTTTCTCCTCAGCGGCGGCGTCCGACAAGCCACGCGGTTCCGTCGCGTTCGCCCTCGGCCAGTAACTCCAGCGCCGCGAATGCACGCCGCAGTTCCCCCGCTCGCGCGCGGAAAGGGCTGGGGCGATCCGCACCGACATCACTCAAGGTCGCGATGGCCAGAATCCCGCCCGGCGCCAGGCGCTGCAGCATCGGCGCGTCCAGTCGCGCATCGCGGAAGTAGTGACACAGCAGCAGCGCGCAAGGAGGACCCGCAGGCAACCCCCGGTCGAGATCGAAGACCGCAAACCGGATCCGCTCGGCATATCCACTCCGATCCAGCATGGCTCGCGCCTGACCGATCACCACGGGCGACACGTCCACCGCATGCACCTGCATGCCCCGAGCGGCCAGCCACAGCGCGGCTTGCCCCCGCCCGCAGGCGATCTCCAGCGCAAGACCTGCGCTGGGCAACAGGTTCTCACAGGCCGCGAAGATGGAAGGAGCGCGTAGTTCGCCGACCAGCGCCAGCTCACGCTCGGCATAACGCTGGTCCCAACGGAGGCGGTCACTGACGCTCATGATCTGAATTCTACGGCACCACCGGGCCCCTGGAACGGGACTCATTGAAGCGCACAGTCGGCGCGCGCGGCCACCGCTCGGACAGGGCAACATCCACACGCTGGTGCCGGGCACGCGAGCGCCGGAACTCACCTCAGATATCCACTTCCAGGCTGGCCAGCCAGGTCCGTGGCGCACCCGGATAGGCAGTATTGGCTCCCGGGCTGCCGACGATATTGCCGTCCGCCACCGATGAGTAGTAAGGCTTGTCGGTGGCATTGATGACCTGCAGGCGCAGTGTCAAAAAATGCGACGACAGCCGGGTCGAATAGCGCGCACCAATGTCCAGCGTCGCGTACGCCGGTGCAAAGCTGTTGTTGGTATTGGTAGCCGCGCGGTTGCTCTCGCCGTGCAGCGTGCCGGTCAGCGCAAATCCGCGGGCGAAGTCGGGATGGTAGTCGAGCGAGATGTCGGTCTTGACCTGCGGCACACCGACCACGCGCTTGTCGTTGGTGGCAGCGATACCCGTGCCCTCCAGCTTCGCGTCGACATAGGTGATGCCACCCAGAACGCTCACCTGGGAGGTGATCGCACCCTGTGCGAACAGTTCGGCCCCTGTGTTGCGCTGCGTACCGACCACGCCGAACACGTTGGTGACTGCGTTCGTGATGGCCAGTGGGCGGGTCATCCGGAACGCGTCCAGAGTGACCAGCAAGCCGTCGGAAAAGGCGTACTTGGCGCCCGTCTCGTACTGCTTGTCGTGGTAAGGCGCCAGGAACTCGTTGGCCTTGACCGTGCCGGCGGGCCCCGCCTCGCCTTGCTCCACGCTCTTGGACCAGGTCGCATACGTCGTCAGCAGCGGGGTTGGCGCATAGATCAGGCTGACCGTCGGACTGAGCACGCCATTGTGCGAATCTGCGCTCTTGGTCGCACCAGACGCGGCATAGCTGCGCGACTTGAGCCAGGACGTGTTGAGCACGCCCTGTACGGCCCATTGCTCGTTCAGATGCAGGGTGTCGGCGACAACTATCGACTGCTCGACCAGCTTGCCCGCCCGATATTGGCCGCCGTTATAGGGGATCGGCGGCACCGGGAAAATCACTGGTTGCGGGAGGCTGGCTTTGCCAAGCGGCGTCGCGATCGAGTTGCGGTACGTGTACTGCGCGTTGTTGAAGCCGTTCGTGCCCAGCGAGAAATCGTTGCTCATGCCGAACGTATCGAAGTGGCCGTTCAATTGCGCGAGATTGCTGGCAATGGTGTAGTGCGGTATCGCGGTGAAGTTCTTGGTGACCTTGTAGTCGCCGTCATTGTTGATGAAGGTGTTGGTGATCCCGTACAGGTTGCGGATCGCGTTCTGGTAGAGGCCGCCGATCTCGAAGTTCCAACCACTGCCGAAATCATGCTTGAGCTTGAGCAGGCCGGTGTTGGTCAGCAGGTCGGTGCCGGCACCCGGTTGACCCAGTACGCCCCGCCGCGTCGGATCGATCGCTTGGGGCAGGATCGTGCTGGCGCCGCTGTCATAGACGATGCTGCCGGGGAGGCCATAAATTCTGGTGCTGTAGTGGCTGACGTCGAGCTCGAGCACCGTATCCGGGCTGAGGTGATAGTCGAACGCGCCACTGATCAGGTTGCGATTGCTGTTGCTGCCGTCGACGTAGCTTTCGCCCTGCCCGTGCACGAGATTGACGCGATAGCCAAACCCTCGGTTGTCGCCCAGCATGCCACCGGCATCCACCTGGGTGGTAAAGATGGAGTGTGAATCGAAACTCTCGATCAGGCGAAGCAGAGGCTCCGGGGTCGGTCGCTTGAGCAGGTAGTTGAAGACCCCGGCCGGCGTCTCCGGCCCGTACAGGGACCCGGCCATGCCGTTCAACACCTGGATGCCGGCCAGATTTTCGGCCGGTATCGCCGTGGTGCCGATGACGTTGAGGCCATCGAGCCGGGTGTTCTGCACGACCGTGCCTTGGAAGCCACGCGACTGCGGACGCGACACTTCGAGGCCCTGCTGATCGCGGATCTGCACCGAAGGCAGGCTGCGCAGCACGTCGTTGACCGTCTTCGCCTGCTGGTTGACGATCAGATCCTCCGGCACGATGGTCACCGACAACGGCGTGTCCTTGATCGCCCGCGTGCCCAATGGCCCCAGATTGGCGTTCTTGGTGTCGTATTTCGCCCCCGCCGCGTAACCAACGGCTGCACCGTGCACGTGTACCGTACCCAGCGTTGTCACGTTCTGCCTGGTTGCCTCAAGCGTTGTCAGCTGGGACGGGCTCGTCTGGGGGCCGCCATTGTTGTTCTGCGCTTTTCCCCCGTACGCCCCTGATGACACCCCTGCCAATGCGCCCGCAATGCAAAATGACAACCAGGACCTCGTCACCATCGAATGCGCCTCACTCAAGATGAATTACACCTTTGATCTCGAACCTCTGCGCTCTTCGGTTCGCGGAAATCAACTGGCAGCCAGCGAAAATCGCAATCAGGTGCGACCGCCTGTAGCTAACGTGCCCGTCGCACTTGATGCCACTACCATGCGCTGGACAGCCGGTCGACCACCCGCATCTGCTGACGCTCCTTGAGCGGGACAGCCTGGGTGGCCGCGATATTGAGTCTGCCGACGCTTGTGCTTCACGATATCTTGGGCCTGCACACTGCTCTTCTGCGGCCGTCCGGTTTCGCCCTGTACGAGGAACGAACAGCCAAAAACACCACGTCGTACGCTCTGCATTTGCCGGTTGTTTGCCAGGCCACTCTTGGTCAAATGGGCTGATGGGATACGTCGAGCCGAGGCACAGATCCCGAGCGGCGCCACGTCGAATACAGGCATCTGCCAGGAAGGCGTGCGAGCGTTGACGACGAACCTCGGCCATTGGCTTGATAGTCTGAATCCTGAGTCCGGACTTGACTCTTCCCAGCGCCACGAAGAGCTCGGCAACAAAGACTGTCGTTTCATCAGGGCCGTCCACAAGCGTTCCTACAGAACGCGTTATATACCTTATTACATAACGCTACTTCCGTCCAACGGGTGTAATCGTCAAAACAATGCAGATTCCGCCGACCTTCCCGCCTCCAAACCGGCATTGTCGTTCGATGTTCAGCTCACGCGCGGCGGCGAACTCGAAGCAAAAGGGGAAAATATCGAGCGTCCGGGCCGAATCATTCGTAGCCCGTCGTTGCCGTGTTGGAGCGCGCGGCCTCTCCACCAGACACCTGGCGACCGCGGGATTTCGCAGGGATCAGGATGGGCCACCTTGCCCGCAGGCGGGCGGCGCGATTTGTGCAACAGCCACGCGCGCGGTTGAAGGGCCGCTCCTGACTGAGCGGGCCTGCGGCGACGGTCGGCCCCTGGGTCGCTTGGTCACAATGAACGCGCGACCTGGGCGCGTGCCAACATCTGTTTGAACTGTCGGCCGAGCGCCCTTTTCGTTTTCATCGATCCTGTTTCACTTCACCATTACACCCGACACATTGGTGTCGGTGAGACCCGGAGATATTCAACAGAAGCTGTCAGTCCATCGTGCCAAGAATGATCATGGATTCGTTGACGACCGCAAGCACTTCAACGCCTTTTTTCAAATGAAGACTACGGGCGCTGGCGAGCGTGATGATTGCGGTCATCGTGCCGCCCCCGTCCAGATCGATGGCCACCTCGGCATTCACTGCACCAGGCGTGAGGCGCCCCACTCGGCCGGCAAGCAGATTGCGCGCGGAAAGCCTCATGTTCGGATCAGGCAACGCCACGACTACCAATGACGCCTTGATCAGGGCCATCACTTCCTTGCCCGGTTTCAGTTCCAGATAACGGCTGCTTTCACAGGTGACTGTGGCGACCAGCCTCTGCCCACCCTGCACTTGCAGTTCAATGCTGTCGTTGACAGCACCTTCGTGCACCTTGACCACTTTGCAGGAGATCTGATTGCGCGCGCTGGTCTTGATCATGAATCGCCTCAGCAGTTGGATATCGTCCATGGACGCATTACCCAGTTTGTCCAGTTGCCGGACGAACCGGTGGTGTTCCTGATCCAGCGTGCGGAAAACGTCGATCAGTCGCAAAGCCCGCGGCGAGAGCGCACTTCCACCGCCGCCAGTGCCGCCGGTAGTACGCAGGACCAGTGGCTCATCAGACAAATTATTCATCGCATGGATCGCATCCCAAGCGCCCTTGTAACTCATTCCCGCCGCCTTGGCGGCTGCCGTGATGCTGCCAGTCTGCGCGATGAGCTCCAGCAGTTCGATGCGGTCCGCTCCGCCCAAGGCCTTTTTGCCAGCATAAAGCGAGAGCATGCCCTTGATCTCAAACATTGTGTCCTCCGCTTCGTTACGAAAAACCATCTGTCCACCGAAGTCTAGTCAGATGAGGGAAATCCTGAGCGGACAATTGCAGGCTGAATCGAACGTGGTCGCGCTGAACCCACAGGGGTTGCAACACGCCTGTCAGCCGCAGGAGTCAGCTCCATGATGAGTGAGGATCAGATCCCCTGACACGGTCCCTCACCAAAGCGCCCGCCATGCTGAGCGTAACAAGGTGCCTTGGTCATGTTCGAGATTTCCCCTGAAACGCATTCAGACAAGTGGCGCAAGCGTCTAGCAGGTCGCCTTGCCGTCGCCGCTGCCATGGCCACGCATGACACTGCAACGTGTGAGCATGTACTAACCGCACCAATACCAACGCGCGGCGGCATCAGTAAACTTGTAGAAGACACTTGCCAAGTCACCGGCGCCCCTCTCGGTCTGGAGCCGATGAGATTGCGCCAGGAAGGCACTCGGTTCGCCTGCTCACCGTTGTCGCTCTATTCGGAGAACGTCGTCCAACCCCTGCATCGTGGCAGATCCTGCGCGCTGGAAGGCCAACTCGGCGACGCCAAGATTCGCGTCCGCTGCCGACAATGGTGATCCTACCCGCCCCGAAAACGGACCGGTGCAGCTGCTTGGGTTCCCGGATTGCTGCCGGTCAAGGAAGGAACGGCTCGACGGTGACCCAGTCCCCTTTCTCGACCGAGTCCCGGTCGAGCTCGAGCACGATAAAGCAATTGGCCTGGGTCACCGAGCGGAGTATGCCCGAGCCTTGACGGCCCGTGCTGTCCACGCTTGGATCAGCCCCTGAGTCGCAGGTCAAAATGCCTCTCTGGAATTCCATGCGCCCTGGCTTCTTGTGCAATTTGCACGCTGCGCGCGCCCGAAACCTGAGTGGCCGCGCATAGGGCGCACCAGCGATGACGGCAAGCGCAGGCCGTACCAATTGCAAAAAAGTAACCATGACGGATACCGGATTGCCGGGGAGCCCGAAAAAGTCGGCGCCATGCACCTTCCCGAAAACGACCGGGCGTCCCGGCTTCATGGCGACATTCCAGAACGAAACCTGACCGAGCTCGGCCAGAATGTCGGTGATGTAATCCGCTTCCCCCACCGAGGCGCCACCACTGGTGACCACGACGTCGGCGCGCGCGGCGGCCGTTGCAAACGCCTCGCGCAGGGCGGCAGGGTCGTCGCGCACCACGCCCAGGTCAATGCTTTCGACGCCGGCCTCGCTCAGCATCGCGTGCAACGTGTAACGATTGCTGTCGTGGATCTGCCCGTTCTCCAGCGGCTCGCCCACCGCGCGCAACTCGTCACCGGTGGAGAAGTAGGCCACTTTGACTCGGCGCCTCACCCGGACCTCCGCAGCTCCGATCGACGCCAGCAAACCCAGGTCCGCCGCCTGCAATTTGCGTCCGGCTGAAAGCACCACGCTGCCGACCTTGATGTCCTCGCCAGCAAGCCGGACGTGCTCGCCAAGACGACACTCGACTTGCATTTTTATGGTGTCGCCCTCGCGCTGCGTGTCCTCCTGGATGATGATCGTATCGGCGGAATCCGGCATCACGGCGCCGGTCATGATGCGCACGCACTCACCGGCGCGCAGGCTGCCGCCGGCGTACGGGTGCCCCGCGAAAGACTCGCCAACGACCTGCAGTGAGATACCGCCCGGCGCGCGGGTATCTTCCCAGCGCAGCGCATACCCATCCATGGCCGAGTTCGTATGCCCGGGCACGTTGGTGGCGGAAACGACATCTTGCGCGAGGACCCGGCCCGCCGCGTCCAGCAGGCCGACCGGTTCGGATTCGGCCACGACGTTGACCGACTTCAAGACCGCATCGAGCGCGGATTCCAGCGTCATCGCACTGGCGTGATGTCCGCCACATCCGACGCTCGCGACCTTTTCAGCCATGTCCAGACTCCTTCTCCACCCGCAGCTCACTCACTGGCAAGGTGCGCGAATTTCTCCACGTCCTCGGGCGTATTGATATTCAGGAACGCTTGCGGGTAATCCGAAAAGTCGACGGGCGCAAAGCTGTGGCGATAGTAGAACGTGTCGATCTTGTGCCCGTCGGATGCGAGATACGCGTCCAGGTCGTCCAGCACGCTCAGCGGAAGCAGTGCGAAAGTCGGATGCAAGCGCTCACCGTCATGCGCGGCGACGATCATGTCGTCCTTGCCGGCACTGGCTGCCCACAACCGTTGTGCCAGCCATGCGGGGACAAACGGCCCGTCACAGGGAAGCACCAAGAGGTGGGTGCGGGTGACAGCGTGCATCCCGGCGGAGATACCGGCCAAGGGTCCGGCAAACCCCGTCTGCGCGTCCGAAACCACCTTGCAACCGGTCTTGCGGTAGGACTCCTCGTTGCGATTGGCACTGATCAGCGCTTCGGCAACCTGCGGTCGCAACGCCGCCAACACGTGCTCGATCATGGGTTTGCCGTTGAACTCGACCAGACCCTTGTCCTTGCCGCCCATGCGTGTCCCGCGTCCGCCGGCGAGGATGAGCCCGGCAATATGGTCAAGCGCCAGCGGTGTGTCGTCGGACACTGAGGTCACCATTGCGGACACTCCCTTACTCGCCGATGGGGACTGGAAATGCGGAACCACGGATGTACCATCAACACAGAACCACCTCGTCAGGCCACCTGCGCATCGCGGCAGAAGGCGTCGTAATCGATATAACCGGGAAAGGCGGCAGGCTTGCTGCAGTACGCACATTGCGGGTCGGCCGCCGTCTTGAATTCACGGAAAGTTGCCGTCAACGCGTCGTAACACAGCAAGCGCCCGATCAACGTATCGCCCAGCTGCAAAATGAGCTTGAGCGCTTCAATGGCCTGCAAGGTACCGATCACACCCGGCAAAACACCCAGCACTCCCGCTTCGGCGCACGACGGCGCCAGTTCGGGTGGTGCCGGTGCGGGATACAAGCAGCGGTAGCAAGGTGTCGGCATGCCAGCCGCTGCACCCGCCGGCCAAAACACGCTGACCTGACCTTCGAATCGGTAAATCGCGCCGTACACGTAAGGCAGCTTCAACTTGACGCACACGTCGTTCAACAAGTAGCGCGCCGGGAAATTGTCCGTGCCGTCAATGACCAGGTCATAGCCACGCACCACCTCCTCCGCGTTCGTACTGTCCAAACGCAGCTGGTGAGTGTTGATCTGGATGGAAGGATTCAGCGCATTCAGGGTCAGCCAGGCCGACTGGGTCTTGGGCATCCCCACGCGTTCGGTCGTGTGCAATATCTGGCGCTGCAGATTGCTCAGTTCGACCGTGTCCTGATCCACGATCCCCAGTGTTCCCACCCCTGCTGCCGCCAGATACAGCGCGGCCGGTGAGCCCAGCGCTCCAGCGCCCACCAAGAGCACCCGGCTCGCCAGCAGTTTTCCCTGGCCCTGCTCCCCGATCTCGGGTATCCGCAACTGCCGTGCATAGCGGTTGCGATCCTGCGAGCTCAGGATCCGCGGCTGCTCGCTGGGCAATCCAGCATTTTTCCATGCCTCATATCCACCCGCTACCGAGCGGACATCCTGATAACCCAGCCGCAGCAGGCTTTCGGCCGCAAACAGGGAACGCATCCCGCTGGCGCAAAGCACCAGTAGCGGATCGTGCAGACCGGGAATAGCCTCTTCCACCTTGAACTCGAGAAAACTTCGACTCAGTCGCACCGCACCGCATGGCGAGCCAGCCGCCCATTCTTCCGGATCACGGATATCCAGCAAGATCGCATTGTCCTGTATCAGACGATACGCTTCTTCCGGTGCAATCTCCGGGACTTGCTCCCTGAGTTCCGCCAAACGCTGTTCCTTACCTGACACGATCCTTTCAGCCTCCCGCTATCGACGGCAGGATCGTCACCACATCTCCCGTCCGCAATCCCGTACGCAAGCCATCCAACACACGTATGCTGGTGTCACCCACGTACACGTTGACGAACGGTCGCAGCTGGCCGTCGCGCGCGCAAATATGGTTGACCAGAGCGCCGTAGCCGGCTTCGGCAGCACCCGCCATGAGCTCATCCACTGACGACGCGGTGATATACAGCTCCCGCCTGCCTTCCGCAAATTGGCGCAGAGCTTCGGGTATGCGTACTTTCACCTCTCCGCCCATATCAATACAGCTGCTTCAGTACCGAAGATCGAAACATCCTAGCACCGATGTCGTTGGCAGGCGGCCCGCCGGGTTGGTGCCACGAGTCGGCTCGATTGCAATACGTGCGACAGGAAATCGTGGACGTCAGGACCCACATGCTCGCCAGCACGCACGTGGTCCGCCGACATGACGCTTTTGCCGGAAGCGTCGCACGCATGGCGCCGTGACCGCATCAGCAGCAAGTTGAAGTGTCCGGTGGTCGCCGCACCCTCGATGGTCGCGCAGACGGACAAATGGATGCGGCGCAGTCTGGTGGGAAGTCCGATCTGCGGCGGCGCCTCGTTCGAATGGTCATTTACGCAAGCGAACGGAGCGCAACTGGCCTGACGTGGACGGGATTCGTGACGTGCGCCTGTGTGCCAGACAGAATCGTTCATGCAAGCAGCACAGCGGACGGGACTTAGGGAACCGCGACATCATCGCAGCGGCTGGGCAGCCTTGCTTCCCTGACAGCGGATTGGCCGCCCATCCTTGTCCATCTTCTGGGTAAAGCTGGAGCCGCGGCGATCGATCACAATACCGCCGGCGCATTGCTGACTCGCATCCAGCATGTAGCTGGCGGCGATGCGCTTTGTTTCCTGCTGTTCCAGTGCCAACTGCACGGCACGCTTGCCTTGGTATGCGCGCGCCTGGTCATCCACCTGTCGGTAGTTGGTGGCCAACTCCTCGCGCCGCTGTCGAAGGTTGGCGGCAAGGTCGTCGTGTCGCTGGCGGGCCTGTGCCTCTGCCTGTTGCGCTTCCATGACAGCAGTGCGAGCGGACTCCTCGATGATTTCGTCGGCATGGCGTGTCGCGAGATAGCGCGACACCCCATTCCAGGCAAACCCTGCCGCGACCAGGCCGATGCCTGCACCGAGTACTTTCCATGCCAAGGGAATGCTCATCACTCCTGCCTCATCGACCCGATGGTAAAACATTGTGCAAGGAACAAAATAAGACATTCCCAGTTTCGCCTGGCTGGTCAGCCAAGACGTGATTCACCGCCCGAAGAAGATCTCCTTGCCCTCGTGGTCACGGTCCCAACCGCGCAGCTGATCGCGGATATGGGCGATGCCCTGCCGCCCCAGTGCATTGCGTTCCTCGTCGAGTACCTGACCATCAAGCAGCTCGGCCAGTCGCTGCGCGGTAGGCAACATGGCGTCCCAGGCGTCGAGCGCCGGAATGGGTGCCGGCAAGGTCATGAAGAAGCTGACGCCGGGTGTCTGCAGCGCGTCGAGGCGCGCCAGGTCGAAGTTGCCGGGCTTGAGCATGTTGGCGACGCTGAAGATCGGGCCCAGTTCGCGCCTGCCGTCGACCAGACGATGGTAGATGCCCATGTCGCCGAATTCGAGGCCGGCCTTTTCCGCTGCCACGACCAGATCCGAGCCGTTGAAGTACCTCGCTTCACGCGCCACCACGAACAAGGTCACGATGCGCTCCACCGGAAGCTGTGCCGGGCGGCGGCCCAGATCGGATCGAGGCGCCTCTGGTCGTGGTGTCTGTCGAGGTTCCGTGGCAGCCTGTCCTGGCAGCTTGCTGGCCACCGGTGGCTGCGATGCGGCTGCTTCGCCCGGCGATGGGGAGCGCAAGGCGTTGACGATCGATGCGGCGTGACCCACCAGCCCGGGCCGGGCCTTCGGCGCCTGCTGTTCGCCAGAGAGCGTGGCGCCCAGGCGTTCCAGCTCCTCGCGCAAGCCGACATCAAGTTCGCCTTGCGCCGGTGACGGATTGTCAGTCCCTCCCACAGGCTGGTTGCCCTCGCTGAAAAATGGCTGATCGGCGAGGCTGGGACCGCCGACCGTGGGTTCGCGTCGTTCGCGACCGTGTCCGTCACCGCTGCCGCGGCGTTTGCCCTGCTCCTTCTTTGGCTGGCCGAACAACCAGAGCAGGGCAAGCACGATCAGGCCGACGATCGACATCGGGATGCCGACGGCGGCATTCCAGGCAAGGGCAAGCACGGGTTGCACGATCATCAGGGTCTCCTCAGGCTGCGCCCGAGAGTTTAGCCGCTTCGGCCAGGTCCACCTGCACCAGTCGCGACACGCCGGGCTCGCGCATGGTCACGCCGCACAACTGCGTCGCCGCTTCCATGGTGGCCTTGTTGTGGCTGATGAAGATGAATTGCACATGTTCGCTCATCTCTCGCACCAGGCTGGAGAAGCGGCCCACGTTCGCCTCATCCAACGGCGCGTCGACCTCGTCGAGCAGGCAGAACGGCGCCGGGTTCAAGCCGAAAATGGCGAACACCAGGGCCACCGCGGTAAGAGCCTTTTCGCCCCCGGACAACAAGGAGATGTTGGACGGACGTTTGCCCGGCGGGCGCGCCATGATCGTCACGCCCGTATTGAGCAGGTCGTCGCCAGTCAGCTCCAGATAGGCGTGGCCGCCGCCGAACAGGCGCGGGAACAGCTCCTGTACGCCGGCATTGACTTTGTCGAAGGTCTCCTTGAAACGTTGACGCGTCTCGCGATCGATCTTCTTGATTGCACCTTCCAGCGTCGCCATCGCGTCAACCAGGTCGGTCAACTGATTGTCGAGATAGGTCTTGCGTTCGCTCTGCTCGGCGTGTTCCTGGATCGCGGCAAGGTTGACCGGCTCCAGCCTGGCAATTTTCTGGCCGAGCTCGACCAACTGTTGGCGCCATTGGTCAGCATTGATGTCATCGGACAACTCGGCGAGCAAGGTTTCCAGCTCCAGGCCGGATGCCTTGATCGCCTCGGCCAACTGCTCGGCACGCAGGTGCAGTGCCTGTGCGGCGAGTCGCTTCTCGGACAAGCTCTCCCGCAAGGCTGAAACCCCCTGCTCTGCCAGGTGCCGTTGCTGTTCCAGCCGGCGGAATTCGAGATCGCAATCCTCCAACACCCGGCGCGCATCGACCAGTTGCTTGTCGACCAGCAGGCGCTGGTCGAGATAAGCCTGGCGCTCTGACTCCAGTTCGGCGATCGGGTCGGAACCTGCTGCGAGCTGTTCGCCGATCTCCTGGCGACGAGTGTCGATCTGACGCAGCTGGTTGGCCATCCGGCCAAGCGCCTGTTCCAGCGATGCCAGCGACGAACGCCTGGATTCCAGTGACAACGCCAGCGAATGCGACTGGTCGGCGGCTTCGCGGGCATTCAAGCGGGCTTCTTCGCGAGCCTCAAGCAGCGCGCGTCGTTCGTTCTCGAGTTCGCGCCGCTGGTCTTCCTGGTCTCCCATGAGCCCGACCGACTCATCCAACCGCGCCCGGGCCTCGCGGGTCTGGCCCTGCAGCTCGTCGAGCTGGTTGGCCAGGTCGGCCAGTTCGCCGTTGACCTTTTCTGCGCGTGCACGGGCCGTTTCCAGCTTGCCGCGATGGCTCTGGAGTTGGCCGGCCAGTTCGGACTGGCGGCGGTGCGCGTTGTACAACTCGCGCTGGGCATCATCGCGGGCACGCTCGGTCTCGAATTTGCCGGTACGCAGCAGCTCAAGTTGTTCGACAGATTCCTCCAGCTGCGCTTCCAGCGTGGCGATCTGCTCGCCCAGCAGGCGTAACTCGCGCTCCCGCGCCAGCACCCCGACCTGGCTACCCTGTGCCCGTCGCACCCGCGCCCAGCCGGGACCCAGCCATTCGCCGGCAGGTGTGATCACCGATTGATGGGGTGCCTGGGTATCCAGCGACGCCACGCGGCGATGGGCCTCCTCCAGCGAGCCCGCGACGAGCACACGGCCCAGAATGGCCATCGCGGCAGCGGGCCCACGCACATGCGCGGTCAGCGTGCCGACCACGGCAGCGCCGCCTTCGGCCGAGTCAAGCAACGCCACGTCGGCATCTTCGACGATACCCAGTTCACCGTCGAGGGCGCGACAGCCATCCACCAGCACACTGTCCAGGAATCCGCTCAACACGGTTTCCACGGCGGTTTCCCAGCCAGCTTCGACTTCGAGTGATTCGCCCAGGCGACGGGAGTGGTCGAGCCCGAGCCGGGCGAGCCACGCACTGGCGCCACTCTCGTCCTGACCCAGCGCAGCGTGCTGCAGCGCTTCCAGGGAGGCCTGCCGACCACGCGACGTCTGCAGTCGCGAGCGCGCCTCGTTCAGCGCGGACTGCAGCTGCCGCTCCTGTTCGAGCACCTTCTCATGGCTTGTCTTGTGTTGGTCAAGCAGGCTGCCCAGAGTTTCGACACGTTCGTGCTGGGTTTCGTGCTCGGTACGCAAATGCTCGCCCGCCGCATCCAGCGCGCCGACGTCCGTGGCTTGCTGTTCCGCTTCCAGTGCCTCGCGCCGGCGCGCCAGATCGATCGCCTGGCGGTCCAGATAATTGAGTTTGGTGCGTTCCACCTCGGCGGCACGGTTGGATTCACCGGCATTGCGGGTGTGGCTGTCCCAGCGCTGCTGCCAATCAGCCAGTTTGCCCTCGGTATCGCGCTGGGACTGCGCGGTATCGTCCTGCATCTGCTGCAGCGTTTCGAGCCGGGGCTCGCCTTCGGCCAGTGCCTGGCGCAAGATCTCGACCTGCTCGTGGTCGGTGGCGGCTTGCGCGGCCAGTTCGGCATGCTCGCGCTCGCTGTCGGCGTGGGCGCGCTGCAAACGCTCGGCGCTTTCCTTGTTGTGGCGCACCTGCTGCTCGACCCGGGCAATCTCGGCACCCACCTTGTAGACCTCGGCCTGCACCGCATTGAGGTGCACGTTGGCTTCGGTATGCCGCTCGCGCACGCCTTCCAGTTGTGTCTCGACCTGACGCTGGCCCGCCAGGCCTTTCTCGATCTCGACTTCGGCGGAGGAGAGTGCGGCTCCCTCGTGGTCGTGTTGACCCTTGAGGCCACGATATTCCAGCGCTCTCAATTCGGCTTCCTTGCGCGTCTGCTCTCCCTTGAGCAGCTTCCAGCGTTCAGCCGCGCGGGCCTGCCGATTGAGGTGCTCAAGCTGTTTGTCGACCTCGTCGCGCACGTCGCGCACGCGGTCGAGGTTTTCACGGGTGGCCTTGATCCGGCTTTCGGTTTCCTTGCGCCGCTCCTTGTACTTGGAAATACCAGCGGCCTCTTCCAGGTAGGTGCGCAGTTCTTCCGGGTGGGCTTCGATGAGCTGGCTGATCATGCCCTGCTCGATGATCGAGTAGCTGCGCGGGCCCAGGCCGGTACCGAGGAACAGATCCGTGATATCGCGTCGTCGGCAGCGCGCGCCGTTGAGGTAGTACGACGACTGGCCATCGCGGCTGACCTGGCGTTTGACCGAGATCTCGGCGTACTGGCCGTACTCGCCCTGCACCGAACCGTCCGCGTTGTCGAAGATCAGTTCGACCGTGGCCTGCCCGACAGGCTTGCGCGTGTTGGAGCCGGAGAAGATCACGTCGGTGAGCGAATCGCCGCGCAGGCGACTGGCCGCGCTCTCGCCCATCACCCAGCGGATCGCGTCGATGATGTTGGACTTGCCGCAGCCGTTCGGACCCACCACGCCGATCATGTTGCTGGGCAAATGCAGGATGGTCGGGTCCACGAAGGACTTGAAACCGGCGAGTTTGATCGTGCTCAGGCGCATGCGGTCTTCAACGGGTCAGCGGTAAGGCCCGTGCATCCGGGCGCCAGGGCACTGTGCCAAACGTGGAACAGTGCTGCAATGCATTTGTGGATGAGATTCCACTTGAAAAATTTAAAGTAACTAATTGTTCTAAAACGTTATTTAACCTTCGCATCGATCGACAGCGCGTGAATGCCGTGGTCCATCAACCCGTCGAGCGCTGCATACACCATGCGGTGGCGACGGAGTGGCAGCTGGCCGGCAAACGCGGCGCTGGTGATGCGCACGTGGAAGTGGCCCTTGCCCTCCCCGGCATGGCCGGCATGCAGATGGCCTTCATCGATGACTTCCAGCTCGGTGGGCGCCAGTGCCTGGGACAGGCGTTGGCGGATCTGGTCGAGCATTGCTCCATTCACGCCGGCAAGGCCTTGCGGAACGGCTTGATTTGCACCTCGGCGTAGACGCCGGCGGCCACGTAGGGATCGGCGTCGGCCCAGGCTCGCGCCTCGGCCTGCGAAGGAAACTCAGCCAGGATCATGCTGCCGCTGAAGCCCGCCGGACCCGGGTCTTCGGACTCGATGGCCGGGAACGCGCCCGCCACGAACAGTCTCCCCTGATCCAGCAACGCCTGCAGTCGCGCGATGTGCGCCGGACGCGCCCCCTTGCGCTTGTCCAGCGAATCGGCCACGTCCGTTCCAATGATGGCAAACCACATGGTGCTGGCTCCAGGCTTGAAGGAAACGCCAAGTTTAACTCACGGCCGTGCTCATCCGTTCCTGGCAGCCTCGGCCAATCGAGCCGTATCCACACGCACGAAGATGGAATCGCCCAGCGCGGTGAGCACCTCGCCCGCATGGACCTCGCACAGCACGCGGGTCTTGCGTCCCACTTCGCCCTCGACCCGGGCCTTGAGCGTCAACGCCACGCCCATCGGCGTGGGTTTGAGGAACTTGACGCCCAGATTGCCGGTGACGCAATCGATGCGTGGCTTGCTGTCCGGCGCGCGATTCTCGGACCGGTAGTGGTAGGCCATCGCAGTCCAGTTGGAATGGCAATCCACCAGCATCGCGATCAGACCGCCATAGACCAGGCCAGGCCAGCCATGGAAATCCGCATCGGGTTCGTGGGTCGATACCACATGCACGCCGTCTTCGTGCCAGTGGCTCTTGATGTGCAGGCCGCGCGGGTGGGCGCTGCCACAGCCATAGCAAACGCCCTCGGGCGCGGCCTGGTCCTGCAGCGCAAGGGCCGTCATGCTCAAGCCTCCGGCCGCATGTACGGGAACAGCAAGACGTCGCGGATGGAGGCTGAGTCGGTCAGCAGCATCACCAGGCGGTCGATACCTATCCCGAGGCCGCCCGTGGGCGGCATGCCCACTTCCAGCGCGCGGATGTAATCGGCGTCGTAGTGCATGGCCTCGTCGTCACCGGCATCCTTGGCGTCGACCTGGGCGCGGAATCGAGCGGCCTGGTCTTCCGGATCGTTGAGCTCGGAAAACCCGTTCGCCAGCTCCTTGCCGTTGACGAACAGCTCGAAGCGGTCGGTGATGCCGGGGTCCGTATCGCTTTCGCGTGCCAGCGGCGACACCTCCACCGGGTGGTCGGTGATGAAGGTGGGCTGGATCAGGGTGTGTTCGACGGTGTGCTCGAAGATCACCAGCAGCAGCTTGCCCCACCCGTAGCCCGGTTTGACCTGCGCGCCGACGCGCGTTGCGTGGCTCGCCATCGCATTGCGATCACGCAGCTCTTCGCGCTTGATCCCGGGATTGTGTTCGAGCACGGCGTCTTCCATGCGCCAGCGACGAAATGCCGGTCCCAGGTTGATGCTGGCGCTCTCCCAGGTCAGGGCCGTCGTGCCGAGCACGTTTTGTGCGGTATCGCGGATCACCGCCTCGGTGAGATCCATGATCTCGTGATACGTGGCGTAAGCCTGGTACAGCTCCAGCATGGTGAACTCGGGATTGTGCCGGGTCGACACGCCCTCGTTGCGGAAGTTGCGGTTGATCTCGTAGACCCGATCGAAGCCGCCCACCACCAGCCGCTTCAGATAGAGCTCCGGCGCCACGCGCAGGTACAGCGCCATGTCCAGCGCGTTGTGGTGGGTAACAAAAGGCCGCGCCGTGGCACCACCGGGGATGAGGTGCATCATCGGCGTTTCCACTTCCATGAAGCGCCGCGAAGGCGCTTCCAGCCACTGGCGCATGAAACCGATGATCTTTGAACGCAGGGCGAAGGTGCGCCGTGCCTCTTCTGTCACGATCAGGTCGACGTAGCGCTGGCGATAGCGCTGCTCGACGTCGGCAAGGCCATGGAACTTGTCCGGCAGCGGTCGCAGGCTCTTGGTCAGCAGGCGCAACTTGTCCACGCGCACCGACAGCTCGCCGGTCCTGGTGCGCATCAGCAGTCCTTCAGCACCCACGATATCGCCCGCATCCCAGCTCTTGAACGCATCGTAGGTCTCCCCCAGCGTGCCCTGGTGTACGAACAGCTGGATACGGCCGGTCTGATCCTGGATCTGCACGAAGCTGACCTTGCCCTGCCCGCGTTTGAGCATGATGCGGCCGGCCACGCTCACCCGACGCGCAGCCGCCTCAAGAGCCTCGGGCGTGTGGGCCTCCTTGTCGGCGAACTCGTCCTGCAAGTCGCCAGCGAAGCTGTCCACCTTGAAATCGTTGGGAAAGGCGATGCCCTGCGCGCGCAATTGCTTCAGTTTCTCGCGGCGCTCCGCGATGAGCCTGTTCTCATCCTGCGCCGGCGTGCTGGAGTCATGGGCGGGCTTGGCGTTATCGCTGGTCATGCGGATTTCCGGAGTGGCTCGTGGCTGAGGGTGACAGGGGGAACTCAGGCGTCGATGCGTTTCGAACCGGCTTCGAGCCCTGACTTCAGGCTCGCCTCGATAAATTCGTCGAGGTCGCCGTCGAGCACCTTCTGCGTATCGCTTCGCTCGATGCCGGTGCGCAGGTCCTTGATGCGGCTCTGGTCCAGCACGTAGTTGCGGATCTGGCTGCCCCAGCCGATGTCGGACTTGGTTGCTTCCAGCGCGTCCTTTTCGCTGTTGCGCTTCTGCACTTCCAGTTCGTACAGCTTGGCGACCAGCATCTTCATCGCGGTATCACGGTTCTGGTGCTGGCTGCGGCCCGTCTGGCAAGCGGCCACCGTGTTGGTGGGAATGTGCGTGATGCGCACCGCCGACTCGGTCTTGTTGACGTGTTGGCCGCCGGCACCCGAGGAGCGATAGACATCGGTGCGCAGGTCCGCCGGGTTGATATCGATCTCGATATCGTCATCGACTTCCGGGGACACGAACACCGAGGTGAAACTGGTGTGGCGACGGTTGTCGGAATCGAATGGCGACTTGCGTACCAGGCGGTGCACACCGATTTCGGTCTTCAACCAGCCGTAGGCGTAGTCGCCTTCGACGCGGAAGGTGGCCGACTTGATCCCGGCCACTTCGCCGCCGCTGACTTCCATCAATTCGGTTTTCCAGCCTCGCGACTCGCACCAGTGCAGATACATGCGCAGCAACATCTCGGCCCAGTCCTGTGCCTCGGTGCCGCCGGCGCCGGCCTGAATGTCGACGAACGCGTTCATCGCATCCATCTTGCCGGAGAACATGCGCTGGAACTCCAGCTTGGCGACTTCGGACTCCACCTTGGCAACGTCGTCGGTCACTGCCTTCGCCGTATCGTCGTCCTCGGCGGCGATGGCCATCTGCAGCAGTTCGTCCGCATCGACGAGGCTGGACGTCATGCGGTCGATGCCGTTGACGATGGTATCGAGCCGGGCACGCTCGCGACCCAACTCTTGCGCGCGAGCCGGCTCGTCCCACACGGTGGGACTCTCCAGTTCGCGGGTTACTTCTTCCAGACGTTCGCTTTTCGTGGCGTAGTCAAAGATACCCCCGAAGTGATGCAACACGATCACGAAGGTCGTCGATCTGGGTCTGGATGGGATTGGTCTCGATCATGCTCGGAAATCGCAGGAAAACAGCTCACAATATTAGCAGAGCATCCGCCCTCCACGCATGCGAGGTTTACAACGAGTGACTGCCCGTCGAAGCAAGGGGACGCGTGAAATGAAGACATGGATGCTTCTCACCACATTCGTTTGCGGCGTGATCGCAACCAGCTTGCCGTTGTCAGCCCACCCGGATGGCCCGGAGAACCGCGCGTCCACGCTGACTGGCGACGCGGCAGTCATGCTTGCTGTGGACCGTGCCCTGGCTGAGGCCGACGTCCCGACGCTGGCACGCATGTACCAGACCTCAGCCGATCCGGTAAGTCACGTGCTTGCCGCGATGGCGCTCGAGCGCATCCATCTCAACCTGGACAAGTCGAGCGAGGATGCGCGCCTGTGCGAGCGTGGTCTGATCGACAGCAAACCCGAGGTCGCCTTCTTCTGCGCAAAATTTGCCAACGGCAACCTGAGACTGTCCCGTGGCGCGAGCCAAGCCAATGCCGATGAGCTGGACATCGTGCGGCGCTTCGCCGGCAAGTTGCCGCGGGTGTGGCTTGATCAATTGAAAAATTTCGTTGCTGAGCATGCAGCAGGCCCGCAATTGCAGGTACTGATGCCTTCGCACAGCTTCAACATTCCCGTAGTTCACAGCCTGGCACATGGCAACCTCCCCATTGTCGAAGCGGAAACCCACGGCAAGAAGACCTGGCTGCTGGTGGATACCGGCAGCTCGACGCTTACGCTGGACGAGGCTGCGGCGCGCGATCTCGGCGTGGCCATGCTCGACCGGACCGGCAAGACAGGCGGCTTCCTGTCGCGCGACGTTCCAGTCCGGTACGGAACCCTGGACGAGCTCAGAATCGGCGAGCTGACCTTGCTGAACGTCCCGGTAGCCGTAACCGCCGGAAACCATCGACTCATCGGCATCGACATCCTGCGGCAACTCGGCGAGTTTCGCCTGGCGGAAAAATCCATCACCGTGGGCGAGAGCATGGAAGGAAGCAGCGCCTGCAAGGAACCCATGCTGGTCGCCAGCAACCTCTGGGGTACCGGGCTGCGCGTCGTCAGCGCCTTGTCGATCGACGGTCAATTGCGCACTACCCTGCTCGATAGCGGCAGCAGCCAATATCTGGCCGCTGACCAGCATACGCTCGACGAGCTGCACAGCAGTCCACGGTCACGGATGAAAATCAGCGACATCGGGGAGTATCAACATGCTGCACGTGTCAGCCGCGCTACCGCCGACGTCGATATTTCGGGGCAGCCATTCAGCGTCACGTTCGAGGTATTCAAGGATGCCAGCCTGCCATGGCACTACGTCCTTGGCAGTGGCGCCCTGCCGTACATGGACTTCTATTTCAACTTCCATACTCGGCATACCTGCTTGGTGCTTCACCACGACCTGCACTGATCCGGGCTGGCTTGAACCTGGTTACGTGAGTTCAAGCTGCATGATCAGGGCTGCACCGACGCAAGCTCAGGCCAGCGCTTGTTGGTGGACGCCCCGCACCGCACGCCCGGACGGATCGGCGGCGTTGGCAAAGGCTGGATCCCAGGCCAATGCGGCCGGTGACGAGCATGCGATCGACTTGCCGCCTGGCACGGTGGCGGCGCAGGCTTCACCAGGAAAATGCTGCTCGAAAATGCGCCGGTAGAAGTAGGCCTCCTTGGTCGCCGGCGTGTTGAACGGGAAGCGTGCCGCGGCCGCAGCGAACTCGCGGTCGCTGACCTGCTGCTCCGCGTGCGCCTTGAGCCCGTCGATCCAGCCGTAACCCACGCCGTCGCTGAACTGCTCCTTCTGCCGCCACAGGATCGCGTCCGGCAACGCGCCGGCAAATGCCTCCCGAAGTACGGATTTCTCGATCCGGCCCTGTCCGGCCATCTTGTGGCTGGCGTCCATCCCCATCGCCACGTCGATGAACTCCAGGTCGAGAAAGGGTACGCGCGCTTCCACGCCCCAGGCCATCATCGCCTTGTTCGCGCGCAGGCAATCATAGCTGTGCAGCGCGTCGAGCTTGCGCACGGTTTCCGCATGGAAGGCTTCGGCCGAAGGTGCCTTGTGGAAATACAGGTAGCCGCCGAACAGCTCGTCCGCACCTTCGCCGGAAAGCACCATCTTTACCCCCATGGCCTTGATCCGGCGTGCCAGCAGGTACATCGGTGTGGCCGCGCGAATCGTGGTGACGTCATAGGTCTCGATGTGGCGGATTACCTCGGGCAGTGCGTCCAGCCCCTCCCAGAAGGTGTAGACAAAGCCGTGATGCACGGTTCCGAGCGCCTTGGCGGCAATCTCGGCGGCCGCCAGGTCCGGTGAGCCCGCCAGACCGATGGCGAAGGAATGCAGGCGCGGCCACCAGGCCTCGCTGTGGTCGTCATCCTCCACGCGCTCCCGCGCGAACCGCGCGGCGCAGGCGGCGACCAGCGAAGAGTCCAGTCCGCCGGACAGCAATACGCCGTACGGTACGTCGGTCATCAGCTGGCGATGCACCGCCTGCTCAAAGGCTTCACGCAGTGCGAGCGGAGCCACTGCGCGGCCCCGTGTCGCGCCATAGTCGCGCCACGGCCGGGCGTAGTAGCGTTGCAGCTTCCCCGTGGCGCTGTCGTAGACGTGGCCCGGCGGAAACGCCGTCACGTCCGCGCACTGCCCTACCAGCGCCTTCATCTCCGAAGCCACGCACAGCCGTCCCTGCTCATCGTGTCCCCAGTACAGCGGGCACACGCCGACCGGATCGCGTGCGATCAGGTAACGTCCCGCCTCGCCGTCCCACAGTGCGAACGCGAAGATGCCGTTCAGCCGGGACAGGAAATCGGTGCCGTGTTCCCGGTACAGCGCGTTGATCACCTCGCAGTCCGAGCCAGTGGTGAAGTCGTAGTCCAGTTCGGCGGCGAGCTCGCGATGGTTGTATATCTCGCCGTTCACCGCGAGCGCCAGCGCGCCGTCGCGTGAACGCAGCGGCTGCGCCCCGCTGGCGGGGTCGACAATGGCGAGTCGCTCATGCACCAGGATGACGCCGGCGTCGACGAACACCCCGCTCCAGTCTGGCCCCCGATGGCGCTGGCGCTGCGAAAGCTCCAGCGCCTGTCGGCGCAAGGCGGCCAGGTCATCTCCCGGCTGCAGGTCGAAAATCCCGAAAATCGAACACATGATCGTGGCCTTTTGTTGGTGCGATCGTCTCTGATCGCGGAGCAAGAGCGGACGTCCGGACCCGCTGTCCGTGCCGCACACCAAAATGAAGAAGGCCCGCACTGGGCGGGCCTTCTTCGCGTCATTCGTACAGACTTGAAACTACGCGCGGGCCCGCCAAGGATTGGCGTTATTGTTCTCGCGATTATTGATGTTGCCGGCCAGCAGGAAGCCTCGCGCGGAAAGCGCGATGGGGTTCATGGTTTTGGTGGCAACGGAATGCATGGCCCCACTTGAGCAGATTGCGGGGGCGATGGCAAGTGATTTTGAGCGATAAGTCATCACCGCCAGCGGTCATGAGCGTGTGTCACGCAATGCGCGTACCGGAAAACGGCCAACGGGTGCGTCTCCACCGATGCCACGTCACCGTCCAGCTCCTCAAGGCGCCTTGATCCAGGCGGTAGCCTTGTCCAGATCGGCAGTCTCGAACAAGCCGAACTCCGCAGGAATGGCGAAGCTGAAAGCGGTGGCGGTGCCGCGCAACCAGGGCACGTCAGTGACCAGCGCCACGCGATCCCAACCGCTGAAATGGCGTGCGCCCATCTTGGCGTCGTTCCACATCGCGCCCGGATCGAAGCCGGTGAAGTCGTCGGCGGTCACATACAACAGGCGCAATTTGCGGTTCAACGCAAAGCCCGCCTCCACATCCGGCACGACAATGCGTTCGTAGTCGTCGGTGGTGACCTGGCCGTGGGCGCGAAAGCCCAGCGTGCCGGCGGGCAATCCTTCGATCTGTGCGATCACGGGCGTTCTCCATGGATGGCGTTACGGCAGCATGGAGCAAGTCGCGTGAAAAACGCGCTAGCGAGCTCAGGCCGGTTCGATATGCCGCAGCAACAGGCGCGGAGTTTCGCGTCCCTGCCAGTCGTTGACCATCAGCTCGTAAGCCGCCCGCAGCCGCGGCGGTGGCGGTTGCCCGTGAGAGGCGTTGAACATCACCGCATCGTGCAGGCTGCCATCGCGCGGATCACGTAGTTGCAGGCGCCAATGGCTGGCCCCCATCACTTTCCAGCCAGCGCACTCGAACAGGTTGTCAAACAGGGGCTGGGGAAAGGCCTGGCCCCACGGCCCGGCGTGACGCAGCTGGCGAGCCAGCTCCAGCGAAGCGGCGCCGGGCGGCAGTTCGCCGTCGGTATACAGCAGCGCCTGCAGTTGCTCCGGCGCAATCAGTTCGATCGCGATCGCGTCGAATGCTGCCGCAAAGCGTGGATAGTCCGCCGCCTTCAGGCTGAGCCCGGCCGCCATGGCGTGACCGCCGAAGCGTTCGATCAACCCCGGCTGGCGGGCATCGATCGCCGCCAAGGCATCGCGGATGTGAAAGCCGGCAATCGAGCGCGCGGAACCGCGCAATTGATCGGGCTCGTCCTCGCTGGCAGGCGCAAAGGCGACCACCGGGCGATGCAGTCGCTCCTTGAGTCTGGAGGCGACCAGGCCGACCACGCCCGCGTGCCACGAGGGCTCGTACAAGGCCACACCGGTCGTCTCGATGTGGCACAGGTCGGCCACCATCACTTCGGCCTCAGCCACCATCGACGCCTGCAGTTCGCGCCGCTCGCGGTTGATCGCGTCGAGACGCTCGGCATGGCGTCCAGCCTGGGCGACGTCATCGGCGAGCAGGCATTCCACGCCCACGCGCATGTCCTCCAACCGCCCGGCCGCATTCAATCGCGGACCCACGGCGAACCCCAGGTCGCTGGAGCACAGCGTGGCGAGGCTTCGCTTGCCAACTTCGACCAGCGCCGTGATGCCGGCGCAGGCGCGGCCGCTGCGAATGCGTTGCAGGCCAGCCTCGACCAGCACCCGGTTGTTGAAATCCAGCGGTACCAGGTCAGCCACGGTACCCAGCGCGACAAGATCAAGCAGGCTGGACAGATCGGGCTCGGTGCCGGCAAATGCACCCTGTTCCCGCATCCTCGCGCGCAGCGCCAGCAGCAGGTAGAACATCACGCCCACCCCGGCCAGCACCTTGCTCGGAAAAGGATCGCCGGCGAGGTTCGGATTGACCATGGCATCGCAGTCCGGCAACTGGGCGCCGGGCAGGTGGTGGTCGGTGACGATGACCCGGATACCGCGTGCCTTCGCGGCGGCGACGCCGGCCAGGCTGGCCACGCCGTTATCGACGGTGACGATCAGCTGCGGTGTCGGTTGCATTGACCCGACGAGCGCCGGACTCAGGCCGTAGCCGTGCACGAAGCGATTGGGTATGACGTAACTCACCCTGCGTGCGCCAAGCAGGCGCAGGCCGCGCATGGCCACTGCCGTGCCGGTCGCACCATCGCAGTCGTAGTCGCCGGCAACCACGATGCTCCAGTCCGCGCGAATCGCTTCCAGCAGCAGCCTCACGGCCGTATCGATACCGCCCAGCATCTGCGGCGACAGCAGGCGCGCCAGCCGGTGTTCCGCGTCGACCGGCGTCAGCACGCCACGCGCGGCGTAGACCTCGCGCAATACCGGATGCACCGACTCAGGCCAGCCGCTGGGGATGCCGCCGCCTTCGCGACGGCGCAGCTGCAGTGCGCTCAATGACCGGCTCCGCGCCACAGGCGCCAGCGATGCCACGGCCGATGCAACCGACGTTGACCGCTGCCAAACAGCACTTGCACCGGATGGCGTTCGAACAACGGCAGCAACGATGTCCACCAGGTCGATGCGATCTCCGCGGCAGGCAGATCCTGCAGGTCGACCAGCCAACCTGGCGCAGCGGTTGCGACGGTTTGCAGCGTGCGCGCGAGGTGCACGACGTCGGTGCGTGCGGCCAGTGCGCACAGCAGCAAGTCATCACTTATGACGCCATCCACACTGCCGCGCAGCGGCTTCGGCAAGCGGCCGCCACCCCACAGCCACAAGCTGTTGACCGGAGCCAGTCCGCGGGCGCGACGCTGGGTATTCAACGGATGCTGGTGCAGCATGACCTGGATGTCGTTGAACAGGATGCGCCACTGGCGCCCTTCCGCGCCCGGTGGCAGGTGCTGCGACAGGTCTTCGCCCATGGCTTGTTCCGGCGCCACGAACTGCGGCACGACCAGGCCTGCTGGCAACTGCACATGCCAGTGGTCGGGCGTGGAAACCAGCAACTGCATGCCCGCCTCGGCAAAGACCGGCTGCAACGACCCGGCCAGCGACTGCGCCTCGACCATGTCCAGTTGCAGTTGACCGCAGGCGAGCAGACGCGCGCCAGTCATGTCCGCCCGCACCCAGGCCGGGTCGGCCGACAGCCAGCAGGTGTCGGCAGCGTCGCCCACCAGGAACTCACGGGTGATCGCCGCAGCCGGCAGCCGCGCATCGACACCGGTGAAGAATTCGCCGAGCCCTTCCAGGTAGCCTGCTGCGCCGTCGTCCAGGCGATCGGCGCGCCGCAAACGTTCAAGCAGTGGATGGCCTGCCTCAAAGGTCTGTCGTGCGGGCAGCCAGAGATACAGCGTTTTGCCCTGCCGCGTACTCATGACGCGGCTCGCGCTTCCAGTTGCTCGACCAGTTCCAGCCATTCGGTTTCCAGGGCTTCTTTCTCGCGACGCACGTCGACTTGACGCTGGCTCAGCCGCATCATCTCGCTGGTAGGGCCATTGTAGGTGGCTGGATCCGCCAGTCTTGCCTCGATCTCAGTGAGTTCCGCGTCGATCGCCATCGTGCGCGTCTCGATGCGCTTCACGCGCTGGCGCGAAGTCTTTTCCTGCCCGCGACGGTCCGCGGCATCGCGCCGACGCTCCTCGGCCGACACCTCCGGTACCACCTTGACGGGTGCGGCGGCCTGGGCCTTCGCCGCCTTCTTGTTGGCGCTACCACGGCTCTTGAGCCAACGCGCATAGTCATCCAGATCGCCGTCGAAGCTCTCCACGACGCCATCGGCGACCCGCCAAAAGCTGTCGCAGACCAAGCCCAGCAGGTGGCGATCGTGGGAGACCAGTACCAGCGCACCATCGAAGTCGGCCAGCGCATCGGCGAGCGCTTCACGCATGTCCAGGTCCAGATGGTTGGTGGGTTCGTCCAGCAGCAGCAGGTTGGGTTTGTCCCAGGCAATCAGCGCCAGCGCCAAGCGTGCGCGCTCGCCGCCGGAGAAGCCGTCCACCGATTCGAATGCGCGGTCCCCGGCGAAATTCCAGGTGCCAAGGAAATCACGCATGGCCTGGTTGGTGGCGCCCGGCGCCTGATCCATCAGGTGATCGAGCGGGCTGGCGCCTTCGCGCAGGCTCTCTACCGTGTGCTGGGCGAAATAGCCGATCTTCAGGTCCTTGTGTACCTTGCGTTCACCGCCGAACGGCTCCAGCTCGCCGACGAGGGTCTTGACCAGGGTGGATTTGCCCGCGCCGTTGGGACCGAGCAGACCGATGCGCTCCCCGGCCTCGATGGAAAAGCGCACGTCAGCAAGCACGATGTTGGCCACCTCGTCTTTGGCACCGCGCACGGAAGGGTCGGCCAAATAACCGGCCGTGACATCCTCCAACTGCACCATCGAATCGGGCAATCGCTCAGGTTTGGCGAAATGGAAGCTGAAGGGCCGCTCGGCGCGCACCGCCTCGGTGCCGGCCAGTTTCTCCAGCCGCTTCATCCGCGACTGCGCCTGCTTTGCCTTGGTCGCCTTGGCCTTGAAGCGATCGATGAACGACTGGAGGTGGGCACGTTCGGCCTGCTCGCGCTCGTGCGAGATCTGCTGCTGGCGCAGCTGCTCGGCGCGAAGGCGCTCGAACGCGCTGTAGTTGCCGGCGTAGAGCTTGGCCTTGCCGTCGTCGAGATGCAGGGTGTGGGTGATCACCCCGTCGAGGAACTCACGGTCGTGGGAAATGATCAGCAGGGTGCCCTGGTAGCGGCGCAGCCATTCCTCCAGCCACAGCACGGCATCCAGGTCGAGATGGTTGGTCGGTTCGTCCAGCAGCAACAGGTCGGACGGGCACATCAGCGCACGCGCCAGATTCAGGCGTCCGCGCCAGCCACCGGAGAATTCCCGCACGGCGCGCTCATGCGTCTGCGGCGCAAAGCCCAGGCCATGCATCAGGCGGCCCGCCCGGGCACGGCCGTCGTATCCGTTCAACTCCTCGATGCGCTGGTGAGCTTTCGCCATCGCCTCCATGTCGCCGCGTTCGCCCGCGTCGGTCTCGGCATTCAGCGCAGCGGCCAGTTCCTCATCCCCTCCGAGCACGTAGTCAATTGCCGCGTCGGGTAACGCCGGGGTCTCCTGCGCCACCGAGGCCAGGCGCAACTTGCCGGACATCTCCAGCTCCCCGGCATCGCTGTCCAGGTTTCCTTGCAGCGCGGCGAACAGGCTGGACTTGCCACAACCGTTACGCCCGACAACGCCCAGCCGCCAACCACTCTGGATGACCAGGTCGATGTCGGAAAGCAGCAACCGGCTGCCACGGCGCAGCGCAAAATGTCGAAAGGAAATCATGAAAACGATATATCCGGACCGGGCAAACGCGCACCCGCAGCCGCCCATGATAACGGCGATGAGGTTATTCTCGATCCGTCAGTGGTTGAGACCCCCGCACAGACGGCGAATGTCCAACCCGTCGCAATCGAGGCAGCCCGACATGGCGTAACATGGCCGGGTCTGCTAAAACCACGCCGCATACAGCCGTGATTGGAGAGGGGAACCATGGTCAAGTTCAGGAATACGTTGCCGATCGTCGCCATGATGATCGCAGCCGGTTTTGCGCCATCGCCGGCGTCTCACGCCGCCCAGTCCAGGCAAGGGGACAGCCTGCTGATTCATCGCGTGCAACAGGAAAAGGCCATGAACCTGCCCCGCCGCGGGCTGACCATGGGCCAGGTCGAGAAGACCTGGGGGGCGCCTCAGCGCAAGCTGGCACCACGTGGCGGCGACACCTCGAAGCATCCGGTGATCAACCGCTGGGACTACGCCAATTTCATTGTGTACTTCGAGCACAGCCACGTGATCCATTCCGTGCTGAATACGCCGGCGGGCAACAATACCAATCCCTCCGCCGTCCATTGATCCGAGGCCATGCCGACGCGGTCCGTGGCGACACAGACCGCGTTTTTATGGCGTGCTTCCCCCTGCGCCATCCTCTGGCTCACTGCGTGCCTACAAAAGGCAGCCCTCCCGTTTTGCCGTGCGGGTCATCGTTTAAACTTTGCAACCGGGCGCCATGGCGGTGCCACCCCGACATGCGCGAGATTCCGACATGACCGAACCCCGCTGGCGTCTGCCCGCCGAATGGGAGCCGCAGGCTGCGGTGCTGATCGCGTGGCCGCATGCGGACACCGATTGGGCCGAGCGTCTGGTTTCGGTGGAAACCACCTACGTGGCACTGGCTGCGGCCGTGACCCGCTTCCAGCCGCTGGTCGTGCTGGTGGCCGACAGCGACCTTCAGCGGCACGTCGAGAACCAGCTGGAACAGGCCTGCGTCGCTCTCGAGCGCGTGCGTTTCGTGTCTCTGCCCTATGACGACACCTGGTTGCGTGACTCCGGCCCGGTCACGCTGAAGGCAGCGGATGGCACGTTCCAGCTCACCGACTTCCGCTTCACCGGTTGGGGCGGCAAGTTCGGCGCCGCGCAGGACGATGCCGTGGTCGCCGGGCTGGCAAAGGCCGGCATCTTCGGCCAAACCAGGCACGAGCGGATCGACTGGGCGCTGGAAGGTGGCGCCATCGAAAGCGATGGTGCGGGCACCCTCCTCACCACGTGGCGCTGCCTGGTGCAGCGCCATCCCGACCAATCGCGCGACGAGATGAGCGCGATCCTGCGTGACAGCCTGCATGCCTCGCGCATCCAGTGGCTGGATCATGGCTACCTCGAAGGCGACGACACCGACGCGCACATCGACACACTGGCGCGGTTTGCCCCTGGTGAAGCAATCGTTTTCCAGGCCTGTGCAGACTCGAGCGACCCGCACCACGACGAGTTGCAGCGGATGGCCTCGGAGCTCGCTGCCCTGCGCACGGCCGATGATCGACCCTACCGGCTCCACCCGCTGCCCTGGCCCAGGCCCATCATCGACAATGGCCGCCGGCTCGCCGCATCCTACGCGAACTACCTGATCGTCAACGGCGCCGTGCTGGTACCTGCCTACGGCGATCCAGCTGATGCCGAGGCGGCCCGCATCATTGGCCAGGCGCATCCCGGGCGCGATGTCGTGCAGGTGCCCTGTCGCCCACTGATCTGGCAGAACGGCAGCCTGCACTGCATCACCATGCAGCTGCCGGCCGGGATCGCCTGATCCGCATCGGCTAAACTTTGAGGTCTGGCAAACGCCGAGGATTCACGCCGATGACCCGCAAGACCCTCAAGGTCGCGCTGCTGCAGGAAACCGACCGCGGCAGCCGCGATGCCAACCTGGACGCGATCGAGGCCGGCCTGCGCGAAGCCGCCAGCGCTGGTGCCGAACTGGTACTGCTGCAGGAACTGCATAACGGGCCGTATTTCTGTCAGCGCGAGTCGGTCGACGTCTTCGATCAGGCCGAGACGATTCCCGGCCCCGGCACGGAGCGCATCGGCAGCCTTGCCCAGGAGCTGCAACTCGTCGTGGTCGCCTCGTTGTTTGAAAAGCGGGCGGCAGGGCTGTATCACAACACCGCGGTGGTTTTTGACCGCTCTGCCGTGATTGCCGGAAAGTATCGCAAGATGCACATTCCCGACGATCCGGCGTTCTATGAGAAGTTCTACTTCACCCCCGGCGACCTGGGCTTCGAACCTGTCGATACCTCGGTGGGTCGCCTGGGCGTGCTGGTGTGCTGGGACCAGTGGTATCCGGAAGCGGCGCGCCTGATGGCGCTGGCCGGCGCCGAATTGTTGTTCTATCCGACGGCCATCGGCTGGGACCCGAACGACGAGCAGGCGGAGAAGGACCGCCAGCGCGACGCCTGGATCACCGTGCAACGCGGCCACGCCGTGGCCAATGGCTTGCCGCTGCTTTCATGCAATCGCACCGGCTTCGAGGCGGACCCCTCAGGCGTGGGCGCCGGCATCCAGTTCTGGGGCTCGAGCTTCGTCACGGGCCCGCAAGGTGAATTCCTGGCCCGGGCGGGCACCGACGGACGCGAACTGTTGCTGGCGGACATCGACCTGCCGCGCAGTGAACACGTGCGGCGTATCTGGCCGTTCCTGCGCGACCGGCGCATTGACGCCTACGCTGACCTCCTGAAGCGCTTCCGGGACTGATAAATCGCTTGTTCCATGCGGTTCTCGCCCCCATCCATGAATTCCATCCGTTGACCGGCGCCGCGACCGCATGAGTGTTCCTGAAACCGAAGCCACCTCCTTGCCTGCTCTGGCGGGACAGCCGATGGAGCGCGTCCGGCGCGATGGCGTGGACTATGTCGTGCTGGGGACTGCCCACGTCTCGCGCAGCAGCATGGAAGCGGTCCAGGCCCTGCTAGCGCACGAGCATTTCGACGCGGTCGCCGTCGAGCTGTGCGAAAGCCGCGCACAAGGCATGCGTGACCCCGAGGCGTTCAAACAGATGGATCTGTTCCAGGTGATCCGCCAGGGCAAGGCCGGCATGGTCGCCGCCAGCCTGGTGTTGTCCACGTTCCAGAAGCGCCTGGCCGACAAGTCCGGCATCCTTCCCGGCGCCGAGATGAAGGCTGCGATGGATGGCGCTGACCAACGCGGGCTGCCCGTCTGGCTGATCGACCGTGAAGTGGGCACCACCCTGAAGCGGGCCTGGCGCAGCGTGGGTTTCTGGCAGCGCTTCGGCCTGCTCGGCGGGCTGCTGGCCAGCATATTCGAACGCGAGGACATCGCACAGGAAGAGATTGAAAAGCTCAAGCAGAACGATCTGCTGGAAAGCGCCTTCAGCGAGTTTGCCAGCGGCTCGAAGCCGCTCTACGAAAGTCTGATCGGCGAGCGCGATGCGTTCATGGCGGCGCGCCTGCGTGAGGAAGCCGCACGCAGCGCGAGCAGCGAACCGCGAAGCGTGCTGGTGGTCATCGGTGCCGGGCATCTCAAGGGTCTGTGCACGCTGCTGCGCGAGCAGCAGGACGAGCCAGCGCTCAAAGTCGCCGAGCTGGCACAAACCCCACCCAAGGCGCGCTGGCCGAAATGGTTGGCGATGGGCCTGGTGCTGGTGGTCTTTGCTGCGATCGGCTGGGCATTTCACCGCAACGCGGACCTGGGCACGCAAGCGCTGATGGCGTGGGTACTCTTCACCGGTGGCTTTGCCGCGCTCGGTGCGCTGGCAGCGGGCGGCCATCCGCTCAGCATCGTCGCCGCCTTCATTGCCGCGCCTATCAAGCCGTTCCGACCCGGCATTCCGGCCGGCGGCATCAGCGCGATGGTCGAGGCCTGGGTCAGGCGCCCGCGGGTGGCCGATTTCGACACCTTGCGCGACGACATCGTGCACTGGACGGGCTGGTGGAAAAACCGCGTCGCCCGCACCCTGCTCAACTTCATTCTGGTAAGCATAGGCACGCTCATCGGCGAGTACAGCGCAGGCTTCCAGATCGTGAAGAGCCTGATGTGAATCGCATGCTAGGATTCGCGCCGCCCCTCGCAACATGCAACGCGCGCATCGATCTCCAGCCTGGGTGGCGAAACTGGTATACGCAAGGGACTTAAAATCCCTCGGCCGCAAGGCCATGCGGGTTCGACCCCCGCCCCAGGCACCAGCTGCAGCAGCGCTTTGCACGTATCGCCGCTTCCCTACAAAAAACCCGCCGGCGGCGGGCTTTTTGTGGCTGGCTGGCAGCCGCTTGTGCAATGGAGGCCTAGGTCGGAATCGAACCGGCGTACGCGGATTTGCAGTCCGCTGCATGACCACTCTGCCACCAGGCCATTGCTTGATGCATCACGACCAACATGATCGCAGATTTCCCATAAAACAAAACCCCGGTGGGCCGAGGTTCTGTACTGATCCTGGAGCGGGAAACGAGACTCGAACTCGCGACCCCGACCTTGGCAAGGTCGTGCTCTACCAACTGAGCTATTCCCGCATCGGAGCCGCAAATGATAACAGAACCAGGTCGCCTGTGGATAGCCCGGCAAGTGCCCTGACGCTGCCGTTGCAACCGGCGCGAAACTACGGCGCACCAGCCAGCGCAAACGGCCACGCTCTGAACGAACAAGGGCCCAAGTGCAATCTGGAGCGGGAAACGAGACTCGAACTCGCGACCCCGACCTTGGCAAGGTCGTGCTCTACCAACTGAGCTATTCCCGCATGGAAGCCGCGCATTCTAATACGTGGATCGGGATCGTCAAGTTGTTGCAGAAAGCGTCCACCCACGGTCCTGATGCCGATCAAGGTTGGCTGCCGACGTTCGGTTTCACCGGATTGTCACCACGCAGCATGGGCCACGCCGCACGCAGGTAGTACAGGCCGGACCAGATGGTCAAAATGGCCGCGATCACGAGCAGGCCTTCCCCGATGTGATACAGGCGAAGTGCAGTCGCCTCCTTCTCGTGCTGCACGATCAGCACCACCAAGGCCACCATCTGCATCACGGTCTTCAGTTTGCCGATCATGGCCACCTTGACGGTGGCGCTCATGCCGATTTCGGCCATCCATTCGCGCAGGGCCGAGACGCTGATCTCGCGTCCGACGATGATGGCGGCGGTTACCGCCATGAGAATGCCGGACCAACCGGTATTCGGGTGCGATTGCACCAGCAGGAACAGCGTCACCGCCACCATCAGCTTGTCGGCGACCGGGTCGAGGAAGGCACCGAACGCCGAAGTCAGGTTCATCCGCCGAGCCAGGAACCCATCGAGCCAGTCAGTAATGGCCGCCATCACGAAAACAATGGCGGCAGCGATGTTGTGGCCGTGAAACGGCAGGTAGAAAACCACCACCATCACGGGCAACAGCGCAACGCGGAAAAGAGTCAGCCAGGTGGGCAGGTTGATACGCATGATGGGTCTCGATGGTTTGCCGCAGTTTCGCACGTCATCGCGTCACTGCCACCATGATCGCCGGCAGCCATTCAGCCATGCAGGTTTGCGTAGATCCGTTCGGCGAGCCCGCGGTCGATGCCTTTTACCTGCATCAGTTCTTCCACGCCGGCGGCTTCCACTCCCTGCATGCCGCCGAACGCCTTGAGCAGCGCCGAGCGCCGACGCGCACCGATCCCGGGCACGTCTTCCAGCACGCTGCGTTCGCGCAATTTTTCGCGACGCTTGCGATGGCCGCTGATGGCGAAACGGTGCGCCTCGTCGCGCACGGCTGCGACCAGATGCAAAGCCGGAGAGGATGAGCCCGGGTGCAGTTCGCGACCCGCGCTGCCCGCTTCAAGTCGCGCCAGCACGAGGGTTTCCTCTCCGGCCCGCCGGCCCGGCCCCTTGGCAACCCCGACCACCTCGATACCGCCGACGCCCAGCTCGTTCAATACTGTCAGGGCTTGTGCCACCTGGCCCGCGCCACCATCGATCAACAATACATCCGGACGTGCGCCTTCCCCTTCAGCAAGTTTGCGGAAGCGGCGGGTCAACGCCTGGTGCATCGCTGCGTAATCATCGCCCGGGGTGATCCCCTCGATATTGAAACGGCGGTAATGGGACTTCTCGGGCCCTTCCGGTCCGAACACGACGCACGAGGCCACCGTCAGCTCGCCCATCGTGTGGCTGATGTCGAAGCATTCGATGCGCCGTGGCAACTGCGCCAGCCCCAAAACTTTCATGAGGTCGTCAAAGCGGGCGCCGAGCGTCTGTCGGCTGGCGAGACGTGCGGTGAGCGAAGCCTGGGCATTGCGCTCGGCCATCTGCAGAAACTGCGCGCGGTCGCCACGTACGCTGGATTTCAATTCCACCACGTGCCCGGCGTGCTGGCCGAGCAGATCGGCGAGAATGCCCCCATCAGCCAGGGCCTCGCCCAGGATCAGCTCACGCGGCACCGGTCGGTCCAGGTAGTACTGCGCGATGAACTGCGCCAGGACGTCGGCCGGGGCAGCATCCAGCGGCAGCCGCGGAAAGAAGTCACGCGTACCCAGGCTGATCCCGTTGCGAAAAAACAGCACGCTGATGCAGGCCATGCCGGCCTCGATCCGGCAGGCGATCACATCCATGTCGGCACTGGCTCCCTGCACGTGGTGCTGCGCCTGCAACTGACGCAGCGCGGACACCTGGTCGCGAAGTTTCGCGGCACGTTCGAACTGCAAAGCCCTGCTGGCCTGTTCCATCGCTTCGGCCAGCTCGTCGATCACGACATTGCTGCGGCCTTCAAGGAACATTTCGGCGTGGCGCACGTCTTCGCGATAATCCTCCACGCTGATCAGTCCCACGCATGGCGCGCTGCAGCGGCCGATCTGGTACTGCAGGCAGGGCCGGGTGCGGTTGCGGAAATAGCTGTCCTCGCACTGGCGCACCTTGAACAGTTTCTGCATCAAACCGAGGCTTTCGCGTACGGCATAAGTGCTTGGATACGGCCCGAAGTAGCGCCCGGGCAGGTTTTTCGCCCCACGATGAAAGGCCAGCCGGGGATAGTCCTCGCCCTTGGAGAGGTAGATGTACGGATAGCTCTTGTCGTCGCGGAGCAGGATGTTGTAGCGCGGCTTGAGCGACTTGATCAACTGCGATTCCAGCAGCAGCGCCTCGCCCTCGGTGCGGGTCACCGTGATCTCGACGCGGGCGATCTGGGCGACCATGGCCGCGATGCGCGGCTCCATGCGAGGCTTCAGGAAGTAGCTGCCAACGCGCTTCCTGAGATTGCCGGCCTTGCCGACATAGAGGAGCTCTCCTGCCGCATCGAAATGGCGGTAGACGCCAGGCGAGGAAGTGAGCGTACGGACGAAAGCCTTGCCGTCGAAGGGGGGCGGTTGCACGGACTGCATGGCAGCATTCTAACGGGTGTGGTTGACGACCCTCCCGATATGGTGGCTCACGGGTGTGAGCTCAACCATTGTTCGGCGCGTTGCAGGTCGGCCTCGGTGTCGATACCCGGCGGAAATGGGTCCGGTGTGAGGCGCACCGCGATGGCGTGGCCGTGTTCCAGCGCACGCAATTGCTCCAGCGACTCGGCCTGCTCCAGCGGCGTGCGCGGCAGATGCGTGTAGCGAACCAGGAAACCGGCACGATACGCGTAGATGCCAATGTGGCGCAGGAAGGGGATGCCGGACGGTAGCGTGTGCCGATCGGCGGCAAACGCATCGCGCGCCCACGGCAGCGGTGCGCGGCTGAAGTACAGGGCCCGGCCGTTGGCGGCACGCACCAGCTTCACCACATTCGGATCGAACAACTCGTCGGCGTCGATGATCGGCGTGGCCAGCGTGGCCATCGACGCATCGTCACCGTCCAACGCCTGCGCCACCGCCCGGATGCCGGAGGCCGGCGCGAAGGGTTCGTCACCCTGCAGGTTCACCACGATACTGTCATCCGACCAGCCGTAATGCTGCGCACATTCGGCCAGGCGGTCACTGCCCGAGGCGTGATCGGACCGGGTGATGCAGACGTCCACCCCGGCCACCCCGGCCAGAACGTCGCCAATGCGGGGATCATCCACCGCCACCACGACCTGGCTGGCGCCGGCCTGCAATGCGCGTTGCGCCACCCGCACCACCATCGGCACGCCGGCAATCTCGCGCAACGGCTTTTCCGGCAGGCGCGTCGAGCCAAGTCGGGCGGGGATCGCGACAATGAACGGCGGGACCGGATGCGACATCTTTCAGCCCCTGAACGGGATGCGGGATCGGATCGCCACCATACAACGAGTGGCGCGGTGGGTTCAGTCGCCGTCCTGCAAGTCGAAACCACAGCCGTTGGCCAGCTCGCGGAAGCCGGGAAACGAGGTGGCCACGTGGCGGCAATCGTTGATTCGCACCGGACCGGTGGCCAGCAACCCGGCCACCGCGAAGCTCATCGCGATGCGATGGTCGGTGAGGCTATCCACGGTACCTGCGCCCATCGGCCCACCGTCGATGATGACGCCATCCGGAGTCTCCTCGATCGCCACACCCAGCGCCCGCAGCCCAGTCGCCATCGTGGCGATGCGATCGGATTCCTTCACGCGCAACTCTGCTGCCCCCTGGATGACGGTACGCCCCACCGCTGTGGCGGCGGCGACGAACAGCACCGGGAGCTCGTCGATCATGTCCGGCACCAGCTCCGTCGGCAGCTCTATGCCGTGCAACGGTGCATGACGGACCAGCAGATCTCCCACCGGTTCGCCACCAGCCACGCGCGGGCGCAGCACCGTGATATCCGCTCCCATCAAACGCAGTGCCTGCAGCAGACCCGTGCGACGCGGGTTGAGGCCCACTGCCGGCAGGCGCAGCTCCGAGCCCGGCACGATGCTGGCGCCGACCAGGAAAAACGCCGCCGAGGAAAAGTCTGCCGGCACGTCGAGATCGGTGCCATGCAGGCCATGGCCGCCATCGAGTCGCGCCCGGCCGGGTTCGAACTCGATCGGCCAGCCAAAGGCGGCAAGCATGCGTTCGGTGTAATCGCGCGTCGGATGCGGCTCGATGACTTCAGTGGTGCCATCGGCATACAGGCCGGCGAGCAATACCGCAGACTTCACTTGGGCACTGGCCATGGGCAGCTCGTAACGGATGCCGCGCAGTATCGAACCCCCGTGAAGCTGCAGCGGCGGCGTGCCGTCACGGCTGTCAATGCGCGCACCCATCTGCGTCAGCGGATCGGTCACCCGGCGCATCGGACGCCTCGACAGCGAAGAGTCACCCACCAGCACGCTCTCGAACGCCTGCCCCGCCAGCAAGCCCGCGAGCAGGCGCATGCCGGTCCCGGCGTTGCCGCAATCCAGTGGCCGCGTTGAGCCGCGCAGCCCATGCAGTCCGACACCATGCACGATCCGCTCGCCCGGTGATGGCGCGTCGATTCGTACGCCGAGCTGCGCCAGTACCGCGGCGGTGGCTCGGGTGTCCTCGCCTTCGAGGAATCCACGGATATGCGACTTTCCTTCGGAAATCGCGGCCAGCATCAGCGCCCGATGCGATACCGACTTGTCGCCCGGAACCCGCACGCTGCCACGCAGCGGACTCGCGGGGCGACTGCTCCAATCCATCCGTCCACTCAAGGCAACGCCACCGGATAGGAGCCCAGCACGCGGATGGTCGCGGCGGATTCGCCGGTGTCGCGCACGGCCGCCTGGAGTGCCTCATCGTCGATATGACCGGAAACGTCAATGAAGAACGCGTACTGCCACTTGCCGGTATGCGCCGGGCGAGACTCGATCCGGTTCAGGCTGATCCCGTGTTTGGCGAACGGGCTGAGCACGTCGTACAGCGCGCCGGGCTTGTCGTTGACGGTGATCAACAGCGAGGTGCGATCGTTGCCCGACGGCGGAAACAGCGAGCGTCCGATCACCAGGAAGCGGGTGGTATTGTCCGCACGATCCTCGATGCCGACGGCCACGCTCTTGAGGTGATAGATCTTGCCGGCCGTCTCGCCGGCGATCGCCGCCGCGTCATCGGACTGGCGGGCGAGTCGCGCTGCCTCGGCATTACTCCCGACCGCGATGCATTCAACGTTGGGCAGATTGATGCGCAACCAGGTCTTGCATTGCTGCAATGACTGGGCGTGGGCATAGACCCGTTTGACGTCCTCCGGCTTGCCGGTCAGCGAAAGCAGGCACTGGTGCACGCGCAGTTCGACTTCGCCGCAGATGATCGCGTCGGCGGTGAGGAACATGTCCAGGGTGACCTGGATCATGCCCTGCCCCGAGTTCTCCACCGGCACCACGCCGAAATCGGCATGCCCGGCGGCGACTTCCTGGAACACTTCCTCGATGCTTCCCAGCGGCAGCCCGTAGGCGGCATGGCCGAAGTGCTTGCGCACGGCCTGCTCGCTGAACGTACCCTCCGGCCCGAGGAAGCCGATCTTCAACGGATCCTCCTGGGCCAGGCAGGAGGACATGATCTCGCGAAACAGCCGCACCATTTCGGCATCCGACAGCGGCCCGTGGTTGCGATCCACGACCATGCGCAGCACGTGTGCCTCGCGTTCGGGCCGGTAGTAGTCGATCGCGGAAAGTCCGGCACCCTTCACCTTGGCCACGGTCTGGGCATGGTTCGCGCGCTCGGAAATCAGCTGCTGAATCTGCCGATCTATGCTGTCGATGCGCTCTCGCATTTCGCTCAGTGGTGGTTTCGGGTCACTCATGGTTTAGCCGCCTGAAGGTAAAGGAGTCCGTTTACGTTTCGGCATCCTGCCGAACTGTGCCACTCAACCGTGTCGTTGCGCAAAGTCGCGCATGAACATGGTCAAGGCCTCGACCGCGTCCAATGGCACGGCGTTGTACAACGATGCGCGCATGCCCCCGACTGCCTTGTGACCCTTGAGCGCCAGCAGTCCTGCGGACTCGGACTCCTGCAGGAAAGCCGAGTCGAGCATGCTGTCGTGCAGGGTGAACGGCACGTTCATCAGCGAGCGATCAGCAGGCTCGACCGGGTTGCGGTAATAGCCACCTGAGCCGTCGATGGCCCGGTACAGCATTTCGGCCTTGGCCCGGTTACGCTGGGCCATCACGCCAAGGCCGCCGAGCGCCAGCAACCACTGGAAATTGAGGCCCGCCAGATACCAGCCCCACGTATTGGGAGTATTGAGCATCGAATCGGCAGCGGCGTGTTCGGCGTAGCGGAATATGCGTGCCATCGGTCGCCCCGGGCGCTGCAGGAGGTCGCGTCGAATGATCATCACCACCAGGCCGGAAGGGCCGATGTTCTTTTGCGCACCAGCATAGATCAGCCCGAAGCGGCTGATGTCCAACGGCGCGGACAGGATGTTCGAGGACATGTCGGCAACCAGCGGCACCGCACCCGTATCGGGCACGCCGTGAAATTCCACGCCGTGGATCGTCTCGTTGGGGGTGTAGTGCACGTACGCCGCGTTCGGGTCGAGCTGCCAGGCGTCGCGCGAGGGCAGCTTGCGGTAGCCGCTGTCTCTGGCGCTGGCAGCCACGTTGACCTCGACGTAGGGCGCTGCCTCGCTGATCGCCTTGCTGCTCCAGTGGCCGCTGTCGATGTAGTCGGCACGGTCGCCTTCGCCGGCGAGGTTCATCGGGATCTGGGCAAAATGCTGGGTGGCTCCGCCCTGCAAGAACAGTACGGCGTAATCATCGGGAACGGCAAGCAAAGAGCGCAGATCGGCCTCAGCCTGCGCTGCCATGGCGATGAAGCGCTTGCCGCGATGGGACTGCTCCATCACCGACGCGCCACTGCCGTTCCAGTCCAGCAACTCGTGGCGGGCGCGTTCAAGTACAACCGGCGGCAACATGGCCGGACCGGCACTGAAGTTCCAGACTCTGCTCACTTGTGCTGGTGTCCGTAGACGAGGTTCCGGCATTATGCCGCGGCGCAGCATGGGCCAGTCAACTACCGGCCAGCGAAAGCTCAGAAACGGATCAGGAGGACCAGCGCGATGCCAAGGGCCAGCACGGCAGCGGTGAGGACGAGCCACCAGACCTCGCCAGTCGACCCGGCTGCCGCCTCGGGCAGATTCGCCATCGATGGCTGGTCCAGCACGGCATCCGGCTCCAGTGCGCTACTGGGAGCTTCCACCACGAAACGATGCTTGGCCACGCCAATCTGGTCACCTGGCAGCAGTGCGGTCTTCTGCACGGCAACGCCGTTCACGCGTAACGGATAGCGTGGCGAGCAGCAGGTGTCTTCCAGCGTGAGCACGCTATCGTCCCAACCAATTCGCAGCCCCACGACCTCGCCTTGCGCCAGACCCAACGGGTAACTCCCATCAGGTCCCAGTTCGAGACCCTCACCCAGCGGAAGAACGCGACCAGAAAGGGGACCGGCCACCGCCCGCAGCGCTGCCGTAGCACGCCCCTGGGCGGGTATCTTGGGCGGGACGCGCAGCGTCGGATCTTCGTCGTCGCACAGCAACAACCGGCAATCACCGACGCTCACCACGTCGCCCGCGCGCAGCAGTGCGCGTTCCCGCACTGGCCTGGCATTCACGTAGACCCTGTCCGTCGACGGCAACACCTGCAGCACCCAGCCCCTGCGATCCTGCTCGATGCACAGATGTGTGGCAGCTGCCTGGCCGGCAGCCAGCACCAGGTCGTTGTCAGGCGCACTGCCGATGCGCAACCGCGCCTGCACCCAATGGAAATCCTCACGGGCTGCATTGGGGAATTCAATACGCATGGCAGACCAAGTCGACTAGTCGCGAAACTCTACCATGCAGGCGCATGGCATTAAGATGGGGTTTTTACGCCCGGAACAGTCCCATGCCCAGCATTGATATCCGACGCCCTCACCAGTTGTCGATTACCGAGGCCCGTGCCGTGGTCGATCAGGTCGCCTCGCGCATGCGGGAAAAATTCGACATGACCGGACAGTGGCATGGGGACACCCTGGACTTCTCTCGCCCGGGCCTGACTGGCTCTATCGCGGTGGAGGCCGATGCGATCCAGGTACGGGCCCAACTGGGGATGCTGCTGACACCGCTGAAAAGCATGATCGAGCAGGAAATCCGGCGCAAGCTGGATGACCACTTCGTCTGAGCAGCAACTTCGGCTTGATGATTCTTTAACCAAACCGTCGTTCGTGCCATAATCACCGGCTTACGCGGCCATCACGGCTGCGCGTGAAGCCCGGACCATATGGCCAAAGACGACGTCATCGAAATGGAAGGCACGGTCCAGGAGACTTTGCCCAACACCATGTTTCGCGTGCAACTGGAAAACGGGCACGTGGTTATCGCCCACATCTCCGGTCGCATGCGCAAGCACTATATCCGCATCCTCACCGGCGACAAGGTCAAGATCGAAATGACCCCATACGACCTGAGCAAGGGACGCATCACCTACCGCATGAAATAAGGCGATAAGTGGCGCGGGTTCGCGCGGTGAGAGGCCGGACAAGCAAAAGCGGCGCATCGCGCCGCTTTTGCTTTGCCTCTTGTCCGGCTGCGGCGCTGGGCCGGATTATTCGACCACCGCCGGCAGCTTGGCGACCGCCTCGCATTCGACCTTCAGCTCGCCGTCGGCGACGCTGAGCCGCACCACACCGCCCTCGGTCAGCTTGCCGAACAACAGCTCGTCGGCCAACGCACGCTTCACCTTTTCCTGGATCACCCGTGCCATCGGCCGCGCACCCATCTGCGGATCGAATCCGTGCTCGGCCAGCCAGCGGCGGGCGTCGGCACCCACGTCCAGGCTTACCTTCTTCTCGGTCAGCTGGCTTTCGAGCTCGATCAGGAACTTGTCCACTACGCGCAGGATATGTTCGAAATCCAGTGCGCCGAACTGGATGATCGCATCCAGCCGGTTGCGGAACTCCGGAGTGAAGATTCGCCGGATCACTTCCATCGCATCCGACGCGTGCTTCTGTTCCACGAAGCCCATGGTGCGGCGCGAGGCGATGGAAGCCCCTGCGTTGGTGGTCATCACCACCACCACGTTCTTGAAGTTCGCTTCGCGACCATTGGTGTCGGTGAGCACGCCACGATCCATCACCTGCAACAGGATGTTGAACACGTCCGGGTGCGCCTTCTCGATCTCGTCCAGCAACAGCACCGCATGCGGATGCTTCACCACGGCCTCGGTCAGCAAGCCGCCCTGGTCGAAGCCGATGTAGCCCGGGGGTGCGCCGACCAGACGCGACACCGAGTGGCCTTCCATGTACTCGGACATGTCAAACCGGATCATCTCGATGCCAAGCTGCATCGCCAATTGCTTGGTCACCTCGGTCTTGCCCACGCCGGTGGGACCGGCGAGCAGGAAGCAGCCGATCGGCTTGGACGGATCGGCCAGGCCCGAACGAGCCATCTTGATTGAGGCGGCCAACGCCTCGATCGCCGGGTCCTGACCGAACACCACCATCTTGAGGTTGCGTTCGAGGTTGCGCAGTACGTCCTTGTCGGAGGCCGAGACCTGCTTGGCCGGAATCCGCGCCATCTTGGCGACGATATATTCGACCTCGCCCACGTCCACCGTGCCGGTACGCTGATCCTCCGGCAGCAGCCTTTGGCGCGCACCGGCTTCGTCGATCACGTCGATTGCCTTGTCCGGCAGCAGCCGGTCGGGAATGTGCTTCACCGACAGGTCCACCGCAGCTTTCAGCGCGTCGTTGGTGTACTCGACATGGTGGTGTTCCTCGAAGCGCGAACGCAGGCCCTTGAGGATCTCGATGCTGTCGGCCACTGTGGGCTCGACCACGTCGATCTTCTGGAAGCGGCGGGCCAGTGCGCGATCCTTCTCGAACACGCCGCGATATTCCTGGAATGTGGTCGAGCCGATGCAGCGCAGCTCGCCCGAAGCCAGCATCGGCTTGATCAGGTTCGAGGCATCCATGGTGCCACCCGAAGCCGAACCTGCCCCTATGATGGTATGAATTTCGTCGATGAACAGGATAGCGCCGGGCTGCTTCTTCAACTGCGCGATCACGCCTTTCAAGCGCTTCTCGAAGTCGCCGCGATACTTGGTGCCGGCGACCAGGGCACCCAGGTCCAGCGACCAGATCGTGGCACTCTCCAGTACCTCGGGCACCTCGCCATCGACTATGCGCTTGGCCAGGCCTTCAGCCAGGGCGGTCTTGCCCACCCCGGCCTCGCCGACATAGAGCGGATTGTTCTTGCGCCGGCGGCACAGCACCTGAATGGTGCGTTCGATCTCGTCGGCCCGGCCGATCAGCGGATCGATCTTGCCCTCCAGCGCCAGCTCGTTGAGGTTGCTGGCAAATTCATGCAGCGGACTGCCCTTGGCGTCAGCGCCTTCCTCGCCTTCACGCTCGTTGCCGGAGGTACTCGCCGCCGGCTCGTCGCCGATTTTGGCAATGCCGTGGGAGATGTAGTTGACCACGTCCAGGCGTGTGATCTCCTGCTGGTGCATGAAGAACACTGCGTGCGAGTCCTTCTCGCCGAAGATCGCCACCAGCACATTGGCACCGGTGACTTCCTTGCGGCCGGACGACTGCACGTGGTAGACGGCGCGTTGCAGTACCCGCTGGAAGCCCAGGGTTGGCTGCGTGTCGCGTTCGTCGCCGGACGGCAATACCGGCACGGTCTCGCTGATGATGCGCGCCAGTTCGGCGGACAGGCGCGGCAACTCCACCCCGCACGCACGCAATGCGCCGAGTGCCGACTGGTTCTCGGTCAACGCCAGCAGCAGGTGCTCCACCGTCATGAACTCATGGCGTTGCTCGCGGGCCTGCTTGTAGCAATGGCCGATGGTGACTTCCAGATCCTTGCTGAACATTCGGATCGTCTCCGCTTTGCTTGTTGAGCGGCTTTTGCTGCCGCGATGAGCAGGAAATGGGGTTCGTCAGAGCTTTTCCATAGTGCACAACAAAGGATGCTGATGCGAGCGTGAATATTCGTTGACGTGGGTGACCTTGGTTTCTGCCACTTCCCGCGTGAAGACCCCGCAGACGCCGCGCCCACGCGTATGCACATGCAGCATGACCTGTACCGCCTGCTCCTGATCCAGAGTAAAGAAACTGCGCAACACCTCCACCACGAAGTCCATCGGAGTGAAATCGTCGTTCAACAGCAGCACCTGGAACAACGGGGGGCGCGCCACCTCGGGCTTGGCGGTCTCCACTGCCAGGCCGCGGCCGCTGTCGTGCTCGTGTTCGTTTTCGTTTTCGTGAGCCATGAATTTACGGGACGTGTCCTATGGGTCGAAGTATACGCTGCAGCGAATCCAGCTCGATGCAGGGATCACCCCGTACAGGTAGTGGCACAATGGACGCTTTTCCAGCCTTCTCCCGTCCATGATCGCCTCCAGCCCACATCGTGAAATCTGGCGCCCGCACGTCACCGTGGCCTGCGTGGTGCCCGATGGCGAGCGCTACCTGATGGTCGAGGAAGAGGTTGCCGGCCAGCTGGCCTACAACCAGCCGGCAGGTCACCTCGAGGATGGCGAGAGCCTGGCCGCTGCCGCCGTGCGCGAGACGCTGGAAGAGACCGGCTGGACGGTCGTGTTGGAGCACCTGATCGGCATCCAGCAATGGCGCAGCACCGAACATGGCGATGCGGTGGTCCGATTCAGCTTTGCGGCCAGGGCGATCAGCCACGACCCCGATCGCCTGCTCGATACCGGCATTCATCGCGCACTGTGGCTGGGTCGCGCCGAAATCGCCGCACTGGGCGACCGCCTGCGCAGCCCGCTGGTACTGCTGAGCATCGACGCCTGGCTGGCGGGCCAACGGCTGCCGCTGTCCAGTCTGAACTACCTGCCTGGAGACGTCAGGGCATGAAGGTAATGCTTGGCATCTCTGGCGGCGTCGACTCTTCGGTGGCTGCCCTGCTGCTGCAGCAGGCTGGCCATCAGGTCGAAGGCCTGTTCATGCAGAACTGGGAGGAAGACGAGCGCAGCGGCCCCTGTACCAGCGATGCAGACCGCAAGGACGCGGTAGCCGTGTGTGGCCGGCTCGGCATTCCATTCCACGCGCGCAATTTCGCCGAGGAGTACTGGGACGGCGTGTTCGAGCATTTCCTTGCCGAGTATCGCGCCGGGCGTACGCCCAACCCCGACGTGCTGTGCAACCGCGAGATCAAATTCAAGACTTTCCTCGATGAAGCGCAGGCCCTGGGTGCCGACAAGATTGCCACCGGCCACTACGCGCGCGTCGACCTGGTCGACGGCCAGTACCGTCTGCTGCGCGCGCTTGATGCCAACAAGGATCAGAGCTACTTCCTGCATGCATTGGGGCAGAACGCACTGGCCGCGACGCTCTTCCCGCTGGGCTCCATCGAGAAATCCGAGGTACGCGAACTGGCGCGCCGCGCGGCATTGCCGACACACGCCAAGAAGGACTCCACGGGCATCTGCTTCATCGGAGAGCGCGATTTCCGCAGCTTCCTGTCCCGATACATTCCGGCCCGACCCGGCGAGATGCTCACGCCCGGCGGCATGCTGATCGGTGATCACCAGGGCGTCATGTATTACACCCTGGGCCAGCGCAACGGACTGGGCATCGGTGGCCGACGCGGTGCCAGTGGCGAGGCCTGGTTCGTGGTAGGCAAGGACGTGGCGGCGAACATCCTGTATGTCGCCCAGGGTGGCGAGAACCACTGGTTGCACTCGCGTCGACTGTGCGCGGACTCTGCGCACTGGATTGCCGGAACCGCGCCGGCCTGCGAGTTTCGCTGTACCGCACGTACTCGTTATCGTCAGAGCGATCAGGATTGCGTCGTGCGCATTGGTCCAGGTGGGCTTGAGGTACGCTTTGACGATCCCCAGCGCGCCGTGACGCCAGGGCAATCGGTCGTTTTCTACGCCGATGAAGTCTGTCTCGGCGGCGCCGTGATCGCGGCGACCGATGCAGCCTACGGCGGCCTGCTGCCGGCATTCATCCCGGCTGGCCCACTCCACTACAGAGAATTGCAGACCCGTGTTTGAAACTTTTGGCATGAACGAGGAGCGTGTGGTCGCCCTGGCCGGCCTGTTCCAGGCCTGCACGCTGGCGCAGCAACTGGCCAATGACGGGCACTGCGACGAATCCGCCATGCAAGCCGGTGTGACCAGCATATTCCGCATCGATGCGCCCTCCGTAGTGGCCGTGTACGAAGGTGTATCGAACCTGCGGCTGGGCCTGCGCAAGCTGATAGGTCAGCTCGATGAAAGCGATCGCGACATGTCGGTCACGCGCATGGTGGTGACGGTAATGCGGCTGGAGCGCAGTCTTTCTGGTCGGCCGGAATTGCTGGAGACGCTGCAGCAGGGCATCCTCGCGGCACAGCGCCAGGTCGAGCACTTCGGGCAGGATTCCTCCCAGGTGAGCGGCCGGCTGGCCGAGTTGTACTCATCCACGCTGTCGACGTTGCGTCCACGGGTGATGGTCAGTGGCAACCCGCAGCAACTGCAGCAGGCGGCAGTGGTCGAGAAAGTGCGCGCGAACCTGCTGGCCGCCGTGCGCTCGGCCGTCCTGTGGCGCCAGGTCGGCGGGCGCCAATGGCAGCTGCTGCTGTACCGCCGCCAGTGCAGCATGCTGGCGCGCGGGTTGCTGACCGGCTCAACGTTGGACAATCGCTGAAACTGGCGGATCGCGAGGAAAACGCAGCCTCGTCCCGTGCGGTGCGCAGTCACGCACATGTCCGCACTCGGCGCACCATGGAAAACCCCGGCATGACCGGGGTTTTCCTGTTTCAGGACAGTGGACTCATTCCTCCGCTGCGGGAGACTCCATGTTCTCCGGACCAGTATGAAGCGCCGGGCCACCACCGTCGGGGTCGGTAACGTCGACACCGTCGTCACCGTTGTCCTCTTCCGCCAACAGCCGCATCACGCTGACCAGGACTTCATCGGCAGGCAGCTTGATCAGGGTGACTCCCTGGGTATTGCGTCCAAGCTGCGAAACTTCCGCCACGCGGGTGCGCACCAGCGTTCCCTGGTTGGAGATCAGCATCAGCTCGTGCGCCTCGGTAACCTGCACAGCCCCGACCAGCGCGCCATTGCGCTCGGAACACTGGATGCCGATCACGCCTTGGGTGCCGCGCCCCTTCTTGGTGAACTCGACCAGCGCGGTGCGCTTGCCGTAGCCACGCGCCGTCGCGGTGAGGATGTCGCCCTCGGCGGCCACGATCAGCGACACCACCTCGGCGCCCTTCAGCAACCTCATGCCGCGCACGCCAGCGGCGGTGCGGCCCATCGAGCGCACCGTGTTTTCGTCGAAACGATTGACCTTGCCATTGGAGGCGAACAGAAGGATGTCGCTGTTGCCATCCGTCAGTTCGACGTTGACCAGGGCATCGTCGTCATGCAGCTTGATCGCCTGCTTGCCCTTCTGCAGCTGGAACGCGAACTCGTTCAACGGGGTCTTCTTGACCGTACCGTGCCTGGTCGCGAAGAACACGAACCGGTCTTCCGCATACTCGCGAATGGGCAACACCGCCTGCAGCTTCTCGCCCTCGCCCAGTGGCAGCAGGTTGATGATCGGCTTGCCGCGCGCGCCAGGGCCCGACTCCGGAATCTGGTAGACCTTCTGCCAGTAGACCCGGCCCGTGCTGGTGAAGGCGAGCAGGGTGTCGTGCGTGTTGACCACCCAGAGCTGTTCGACGAAGTCCTCGTCCTTCAAGGCCGATGCCGAACGACCCTTGCCGCCGCGCTTCTGCGCACGATAGGTGCTGGCCGGTTGACGCTTGATGTATCCGGTGTGGGACAACGTGACCACGACGTCTTCCGGCGCGATCAGGTCGAGCACGTTGAGATCTTCCTGCGAATGCTGGATCTCGGTGCGCCGCGCATCGCCGAATTCGGTCTTGATCGCTTCGAGTTCTTCGCGGATCACATCGAGCAGGCGAGCCGGATTCTCGAGGATTTCAATCAGCGCCCGGATGGCCTCCAGGATCTGCCGGTACTCATCGGAAAGCTTTTCCTGCTCCAGGCCGGTCAGGCGGTTCAGGCGCATCGCCAGGATTTCCAGCGCCTGAACTTCGGAAAGCTGATAGCCGTCGTTCTTCAGGCCATCGCGTGGGTCCATGTCCTCCGGTCGGGATGCGCCGGAGCCGGTGGCGGACAGCAGCGCGCGCACCAGCCCGGCTTCCCACCGCCGCGCCAGCATGCGCTCGCGCGCTTCGGCCGGCGACGCCGAGGTCTTGATCAGCTCGATCATCTCGTCGATGTTGGCCAGCGCGACCGTGAGTCCTTCGAGGATATGCGCGCGCGAACGTGCCTTGCGCAACTCGAAGATGGTGCGGCGGGTAACCACCTCTCGACGATGTCGAATGAACGCCTCGAGGATGTCCTTGAGGTTCAGCAGTTTCGGCTGGCCGTCGAGCAGGGCCACCATGTTGATGCCGAAGGTCACCTGCAACTGGGTTTGCTGGAACAGGTTGTTCAGCACCACATCACCCATCGCATCCTTGCGGATCTCGATGACGACGCGCATGCCGTCCTTGTCGGACTCGTCGCGCAGCTCGCTGATGCCCTCGAGCTTCTTCTCCTTGACCAGCTCGGCGATCTTCTCGATCAGCCGCGCCTTGTTCACCTGGTACGGCAGCTCATGGACGATGATCGTCTCGCGACCGTTCGCTTCGGTCTCGATCTCGGCTTTCGCGCGCACCAGAATGCGACCACGGCCGGTGCGGTACGCCTCGATGATGCCTGACGAACCGTTGATGATGCCGTGGGTCGGGAAGTCCGGCCCCGGTATGTAGTGCATCAGCTCGTCGATACCCAGCCCAGGCTCATCGATCAGCGCCATCGTCGCGGCAATGACCTCGTTGAGATTGTGCGGTGGAATATTGGTGGCCATGCCCACCGCGATGCCGGTCGAGCCGTTCACCAGCAGGTTCGGCACGCGCGAGGGCAGCACCAGCGGCTCGCGTTCGCTCTCGTCGTAGTTGAAGCCGAAGTCGACGGTGTCCTTTTCGATGTCGGCAAGCAGCTCGTGGGTAAGGCGTGACATGCGCACTTCGGTGTAACGCATGGCCGCGGCATTGTCGCCATCGACCGAACCGAAGTTGCCCTGGCCATCGACCAGCATGTAGCGCAGCGAGAACGGCTGCGCCATGCGGACGATCGCGTCATAAACCGATTGGTCGCCATGCGGATGGTATTTGCCGATCACGTCACCGACCACGCGGGCCGACTTCTTGTACGGCTTGTTCCACGCGTTGCTCAGGTCGTTCATCGCGAACAGCACACGCCGGTGCACAGGCTTCAGGCCATCGCGAACATCCGGAAGCGCGCGACCCACGATCACGCTCATGGCGTAATCGAGGTAGCTCTGGCGCATCTCGTCTTCGATGTTGACGCGAATGATTTCTTGGGCGTTTTCTGCCATTGAACGGCTTCCCTGGGGACTGAAAAAGGACGCTGGCGACGCGTCTCAAGCGCAAGCGCGAGCGACCCGAAATCAACCGGTCGATTGTAGCACGAATGGCCACAAAACGACAGGATTTAGTGCATGTAAATCAATGACTTGCGACTTCAGCTCGAGGTTCCTGAAAAGCACCTGGCGCGCTGTCGAAAAATTGGCCCATGCAAGCGAGCACGGAGCTCGCCGCTGCCGCAAGCGGCGGCCACCGACGCAAGCCCGCAACGTTGACCGCCGGCACGCCGTACACATGGCAATAGACCGTTGCGCTGATGCTGATGAGCACCAATCCATGCAGCACGTGCATCGCTGCCGCTGTGACATGTCCCAAAGGTGTAACGACGATGCCACCACCGCGTCAACGTGGTCGCGAGAAGAAGCGCAACCGTCCAGTTCGCGCGGGGGCTTCAGTAGCCGAACATCGCCTGCATCGAGATGCTGTTCGGCCGCTCGATCACTCCGCGCTCGGTCACGATGGCGTCAATCAGTTCGGCCGGCGCCACGTCGAACACCGGGTTCCACGCCTGCCCCCCCTCAACCACCGTGCGCCGACCTGCCGTGCTCAGCAATTCGGTCGGATCCCGCAGCTCGATCTCGATCTCCTCGCCCGTGCCTGTGGCCATGTCGACCGTCGAGGACGGTGCCACCACCATGAACTTCACGCCGTGGTACTTCGCGGCGATGGCCAATTGATAAGTGCCGATCTTGTTCGCGGTATCGCCGTTGGCGGCGATCCGGTCGGCGCCCACGATCACCCACTGCACCGCACCGGATTTCATCAGATGCGCCGCCGCCGAATCGGCGATCAGCTGGGCCGGGATACCGTCACGCACCAGCTCCCACATGGTCAGGCGCGCGCCCTGCTGCCATGGTCTGGTTTCCCCGGCGTAGACCCGCGCGATCCGATCCGCCGCGACGCCCGCGCGGATCACACCGAGCGCGGTACCGTAACCGGCCGTGGCCAGCGACCCGGTGTTGCAGTGGGTCAGAACTCCCGACCCGGGGGTGATCAGCGACGCGCCAAGTTCACCCATGTGCCGGTTGGCGGCGAGATCTTCGTCCTGGATGGACTGCGCTTCGAGCAATAATGCATCGGCATCGGCACCGGCTGCGATGCGCTTTCTCATCCGTTCCAGCGCCCACGTCAGGTTCACGGCCGTAGGCCGCGCCGCGCGCAGAGTCGCCAGAACGGGCTCCAGTGCCGCCCCCTGCTGTGCCGCCATCGCCACACCCCAGGCTGCGGCGATGCCGATGGCTGGCGCACCGCGTACGGCCAGGTCTCGAATGGCCTCGGTCACCTGCTCCGCATCGCGACAATCCAACCAGCACTCTTGAGCTGGCAGCAAACGCTGGTCAAGCAGGCGCAGATGGTCGCGCTGCCATTGCACGGCGCGGATGGAGTCGTGGGTTTCACTGGATGCGGTCATCCATCCATTATCGCGCGCCGCGCCATGCTTGCGCACGGCGGGCGTTGCGGATCAGCCGCGCTGACGCAACCACTGATGGATCGCCGGAGGCACTTCGCGCTGCGCTCGTCCGGAAACGTAGATCCCGATGTGGCCCCCCTTGAAGGCGAGCTGGGTATAGTCGGTGGTCCCGACATGCTTGCCCAGCGCACGCGACGCATCCGGCGGAACCAGATGGTCCTGCTCGGCGAAAATGTTCAGGACCGGCTGGGTGATCATGCCCAGATCCACGCTCTGGCCGCCGATCTCGAGCGTACCCTTGACCAGCTTGTTGTCCTGGTAGAAATCCTTGATGAACTGGCGGAACGCTTCGCCGGCCTGATCGGGTGAATCGAATATCCAGCGTTCCATGCGCAGGAAATTCTCCAGCTCGACCGGATTGTCCAGGATGTCGACCAGGCCAATGTATTTTTGCTGGTTCAGCCGCATCGGCTTCAGCGTGAGGTAGACGTAATTCATCAGCCCGGCGGGGATATTGCCCGTGGTGTCGACGAACAGATCGACGTCCACGTTGCGGCACCAGTTCGACAGCATGTTGTCCGGCGTGTGGAAATCGACCGGTGTCACCATGGTGATCAGGTTCTTCACCTTGTCCGGGTGCAACGCGGTGTAGCACAGCGAGAACGCACCGCCCTGGCAGATGCCGAGCAGGTTGATCGCGTCCAGATCGTGACGTGCCCGCACCACATCGACGCAGCGATCCAGGTAGCCGTTGATGTAGTCGTCCAGGGTCAGCCAGCGATCGGCACCGTCGGGATAACCCCAGTCGATCAGGTAGACGTCCTCACCCTGCTCCAGCAGGTTGCGCACCATCGAACGATCCGCCTGCAGGTCGGTCATCCACACCGTGTTGACCAAGGCGTAGACAATCAGCAGCGGAGCCTTCGAGCTGGCCTTGCCGTGTCCGGTGAAGTGCCAGACCTTGAGCTTGTCCTCGCTGTAGACCAGTTCGCGGGGTGTATTGGCGTACTCGGGTTCGCGCATGCCGCGAAGGTTGGCCATGCCGGCAGCCAGCTTGCGCTGGAACGTCGCCATATCGGTCAGGGCCTTGGTCGGGTCGATGTGCAATGGTGTCTGCATGGCGACGCTCCTTTATTTGCGCTTGCGCGGGCGCGCTGTGGATTTGGATGCGGATACAGGCTTGCGTGTGCTCTTGGCCGCGGTCTTTTTCTTGCTCGTGCTCTTTTTCTTCGCCGGGATCTCTTTCCTGGCCACGGATTTCTTCGCGGCAGTCGAAGACTTGCCTGGCGCAGCCTTCCCGGACCCAGTTTTGGCTGCACCGGCATTCGCGAGCTTTCGCTTCAGTGCCGTCACTTCGCGGCGCAATACCGTGATCTCGTCGGGCGACTCTTCGGATGAGCCGGACTTGCTGGCCCGGAACTCGCGACGCAGGGCCTGCAAGCGCTCGCCCAGACTCGAGACTTCACTCCGCGTAGGCACGCCGAGTTGCTGGCACATCTGCTCAGTTTGCTGCTGCTGCAACTGGCGCACACGCATCTGGGTATTGACCATCTCGCCGTAGGCATCGCGGAACTCATCTGACAGCGCGATCTCGGCATACGCTTCTTCCGAAGCGTCCACCCACAAGTCATACAGGCCTTTCAGCGATTCTATCTGCCGCCCCGGTGCAGCGTGTTCTGTCAACTTTTTCTGCAGGTGCTGCACGCCTTGCATGTTGGCACGCTGGATCAGCTCCTGATATCGGGCGGATGCCTGCATCGATTCCAGCAAGGCGGAGCCAAACTCCTGCTGCTGCATCTGTTGTTCGCGACTCTGGCCGAATGTCGGTGTCGGCCCGTGAGCCCCCGGCATGTCGCCAAAGCCGCTGCGCTGGGCTGCCTGCCACCAGGTCTGCCACTGCCTCGCGAAGCTTTCGGCCCCCGCGCCGTCGATACCTCCGAAGGCTTGCGCAAACGGCTGACTGACACCACCGAACATTTGCTGCAATTGCTGCTGCCAATTGTTGGCGGAACTGGTGGCACCGCCACCGCTGGCGGCCGCCTGCATCCAGTCGAAATAGCCTTTCAAGCCGGCCAGCGTGCGTTCCAGCGTTTCGCTGCCGGCAGCCGCCGCAGCGGGCGGTGCAAACGGATTGGCTGCGGGTTGCTGCTGGAATTGGCGCGTCCAGGCATCCCAGGATTGCTGGGCCAGCGCCTGATAGTCCTTCATGAATTCATTTGCCGGATCGACCATGGATACATCCTCGTCAAGGTTCACAGCCATCCTATCAGCCTGCCGGACCTTGGTTGGCCAGTCTGCGAATCCGCGTGTGCGGTCCATATCCGCGCGATTCCCGGTCCATGGAACCACTGTGGACCGCCAAATCCAGAGGAACCTGTCCTCGCACAGCCGAATTCTCGTCTCGACCAGCCACAGCCATGCTCCTGGCAAAAGGCCGCGAAACACAACCATCGCTTACGTAACGAGCAAGGCCCGGCTTGAGCCGGGCCTTGCTGTGGTAGCGCCTGCCCGCCGGAAACTCAGGATTTCGCGCGCTCTTCCTCGGTCACGGCCTTCATTGACAGGCGGATGCGACCCTGCTTGTCCACTTCCAGCACCTTGACCTTGACGATGTCGCCTTCCTTGAGCTTGTCGGAAACCTTCTCCACACGCTCGTCGGAGATCTGCGACACGTGGACCAGGCCATCCTTGCCCGGCATGATCGTGACGAATGCACCGAAGTCCATCAACTTGGCGACCTTGCCCTCATAGATGCGCCCCGGCTCGACATCGGAAGTGATCTGCTCGATGCGCTTCTTCGCCGCTTCGCCCGCCTCGCGATTGACCGAACCGATGATGATCGTGCCGTCGTCGTTGATGTCGATCGTGGTGCCGGTTTCCTCGGTGATTGAACGGATCGTGGCACCGCCCTTGCCGATGACTTCGCGGATCTTGTCCGGATGGATCTTGACCGTGATCAGGCGCGGCGCGAACTCGCTCATTTCGGTGCGGGCTTCGGTGATCGCCTTGCCCATCTCGCCGAGGATATGCAGGCGACCGAGCTTGGCCTGGGCCAGCGCCACCTTCATGATCTCCTCGGTGATGCCGTCGATCTTGATGTCCATCTGCAGCGCCGAAATGCCCTCGGCACTCCCGGCGACCTTGAAGTCCATGTCACCGAGATGATCTTCGTCGCCAAGGATGTCCGACAACACGACGAAATCGTTGCCCTCCTTGACCAGGCCCATGGCGATGCCCGCCACCGGCGATTTCAGCGGAATGCCCGCGTCCATCATGGCCAGCGAGGAACCGCACACCGACGCCATCGATGAGGAGCCGTTGGACTCGGTGATTTCCGAGACCACACGTACCACGTACGGGAATTCCTCGATGCTCGGCTTGACCGCCTGCACGCCACGCTTGGCGAGGCGGCCGTGGCCAATCTCGCGACGCTTCGGCGCGCCGAAACGACCGGCTTCTCCCACCGAGAACGGAGGAAAGTTGTAATGGAACAGGAACGGGTCCTTCGACTCGCCGCCCGGCGCATCGATGATCTGCGCGTCACGCGTCGTGCCCAGCGTGATCACGACCAGCGCCTGCGTCTCGCCGCGGGTGAACAACGCTGAACCGTGGGTACGCGGCAGCACGCCGACGCGGGCAGTGATTGCACGCACATCGTCGAGCTGGCGGCCATCGATACGCACCTTGGTTTTCAGCACGCTGTCGCGCATGGTGTGGTATTCGATTTCCTCGAATTCCTTGGCGATCGCCGCGGTCGACCAGCCGTTCCCTTCGGCCTGCGCCTTGAGCCCGGCCAGCACGTCGGCCTTGATTGCAGAAATCGCGTCGCGACGCTCCAGCTTGTCGCGCACCGAGAAAGCCCCCGTCAACTGGTCACCGACTGCGCCTTTGACTGCGGCGACCAGCGACTCGTCACGAACCGGCGCGCGCCAGTCCCACGACGGCTTGCCGGCTTCGGCTGCCAGTTCGGCGATCGCACGGATCGCGACCTGCATCTGCTTGTGACCGAACATCACCGCACCGAGCATCACGTCCTCGGACAGCAGCTTGGCCTCCGATTCCACCATCAGCACGGCCCCGGCTGTACCGGCCACGACCAGGTCCAGGTCGGAGGTCTTCAGCTCGGTGGCGGTCGGGTTCAGCAGGTATTGACCGTTCGCATAACCTACGCGCGCAGCGCCGATCGGACCCTTGAACGGGATACCGGCCAGGCTAAGCGCAGCGGAGGCGCCAAGCAAGGCCACGATGTCGCCGTCGACTTCCGGGTTCAGCGAGATGACCTGGGCGATCACCTGCACTTCGTTCTTGAAGTCATCGGGAAACAGCGGGCGCACCGGACGATCGATCAGGCGCGAGGTCAGCGTCTCTTTCTCGGTCGGACGGCCTTCGCGCTTGAAGAAACCGCCGGGAATGCGGCCGGCGGAGTAGAACTTCTCCACATAGTCGACAGTGAGCGGGAAGAAATCCTGGCCTTCCTTCTGCCTGGTTGCAGCCACGGCAGTGACCAGCACCACGGTGCCGCCCATGCTGGCCATGACCGCACCGGTCGCCTGGCGGGCAATTTCGCCCGTCTCCAGCGTGACTTCGTGATTACCGTACTGGAATGACTTGGTTACTTTTGCCACGTTGGAATTCCTGAGTTTGAACTTTCAAGAGTGCGGCCAGGGATGGTCGCTTGTTGACTTCAGCGTTCATGCATGAACGCAAAGAAGCCAACCCGTGCGGCCAGGGCTGGCCGCTTTTTGTCCTCAGCGTTGACGGACGAACGCACAGACACCTGCCAATTACCGCCGCAGGCCGAGGCGCTCGATCAGGGTCTGATAGCGCGCGAGATCGCGATCCTTCAGATAGCTGAGCAGGCGCTTGCGCTGGTTGACCAGCTTCAGCAGACCACGACGGGAGTGGTGATCCTGCTTGTGGTCCTTGAAGTGGCCGGTCAGATGCTCGATGCGGGCGGACAGCAGCGCCACCTGGACTTCGGTCGAACCGGTGTCGTTCGGCACGCGGCCGAAATCAGCAATGATCTTGCCGGTCTGTTCTACGGTAAGGGACATGGTTATGCGTTTCCTTGAAAGGCGATGCGAAGCTTGCGCTTGCATCATCGCGATGACGCAAGCGCAAGCTTCGCCTAGTTGAGTGAAAGCGTTGAAATAACTTGTCTATTCTACTGACCGTAGTGGTGTGACAACAAGGGTGCAGGGGTGTTTCCGCTCAAATCAGTCAGTCCGTCAGCAAGTTGAAGCCACGCAGGACGCGACCGCGGCCCTGGCTGTCCACTTCAAGCAAAGCCTGCAAAGCCCCATCGCTGGCAAATGCCGCACAGCGGCCGGACGGAGTCGAGACAGCAAGCTGGATTGGCTGGCCATGTGAAATGGCCATGCTCTGGGCTTCATCCAGTCTCAATGTGGGTAGATCGCACAAGCCCGCCGCCACTGGGAGCAGGTGCGCCAGCAACGCCTCGTCCCCCTGCCCCGCGGCGTGTTCGAGTTCGGCGAGGGTTACCATCTGCGGCTCGCAAAACGGCTCGACCCAGATACGCCGCAACGCAGTCAGGTGCGCGCCGCAACCCAGATCCTCGCCCATATCCACGGCCAGCGAACGCACGTAGGTGCCGGACCCGCACTCGACCAGAAGTTGCAGGGTGTCGCCGTCTCGCGCGAGCAGTTCAAGTCGATGAACTTCCACTTCACGTGGCGGTCGCTCGACCAATTCACCCCGGCGCGCCTTCACATAGAGCCTTTCGCCGTCATGTTTCAGCGCGGAATACATTGGCGGCACCTGCAGGATGGCGCCGCGCTGCCTGGCCAATGCGGCCTCGATCGCGCTGTCATCGAGCTCGGGGACCGGCCGCTGCCGGACGACCTCGCCCTCGCTGTCTGCACTGTCGGTCGTGATGCCGAGGCGGCATTCGGCCAGGTAGGCCTTGCGCGCACCCAGCAGACCGCCTGCCAGCTTGGTCGCCTCTCCGAAACACAGCGGCAACAAGCCCGTGGCAAGGGGATCGAGCGCGCCCGTGTGGCCACCTTTGGAAGCGCGCAGCAGACGGCGCACCGCTTGCAGGGCCTGATTCGAACTCAGGCCCTGCGGCTTGTCGAGCAGCACGATACCGTGCAGGTCGCGGTACCGGGGGCGCGGTCGTCGTTTCATCAATTGGGCAAGCGCCTTGCGAGACTCAGTCCTGTCCGCCCTCGTCTGCAGGCTTCAGATCACGCGCCTGCTCGCGCAACAGAGCCTCGATCCGCTCACCCTTGTCGACGGAGTCGTCGTACTTGAACTTCAGCTCGGGCACCCGACGCATGCGCATGCCGCTGTGCGCCAGCGCATGGCGGATCTCGTGGCTCATCGCGTTCAACGCCTTGACCGCCGGCAATCCCTGGTCCGGCAGCAGGGTGGTCACCCATATCGTCGCCCAGTCCAGGTCGCGAGTGATCTCGACATCGGACACGCTGGTCGACGGCAAGCCGTGATCTCGCACCGCTGCATGCACCAGCAGGCCAAGCTCGCGACGCAGTTCGGCGCCGATACGGTCAGTACGTTTTAAATCGCGGGAAGGCATGCAAACAACTCCGAAGGACAGTTCACTTATCCCCGCGGCGACCACCGGGAGTCCCCGTGCGGGTGAGAAGGTGCCCCGAAGGGGCGGAAGAGGGTACGGGTAAGACGCGGCACTGCAATACTGAGGGCCAAGATACGCGCTTCCCGGACACTCGCTCCAGTCCCTCCCCGTCGGGAGAGGGACTCAACATCAAAGCGTACGTGCCACTTCGGTGCGCTCGAAGCACTCGATCTGGTCGCCCGGTTTCACGTCGTTGTACTGCTTCACCGCAATACCGCACTCCATGCCGCTGCGTACTTCGTCGACCAGGTCCTTGAAGCGGCGCAGGGATTCCAGTTCGCCCTCGAACACCACCACGTTGTCACGCAACACGCGAATCGGCTTGCTGCGCTTGACGTGTCCCTCGGTGACCATGCAGCCGGCCACAGCACCGAATTTGGAACTGCGGAACACTTCGCGCACCTCGGCCAGACCGATGACGTCCTCGCGCACTTCCATGCCAAGCAATCCCGTCGCGGCCTGGGTGACCTGATCGATCACGTCGTAGATGATCGAGAAATACCGCACGTCAAGGCCGTTGGTTTCGATCACCTTGCGTGCAGACGCGTCGGCGCGCACGTTGAAGCCGATGATCAACGCCTTGGAGGCAGTGGCCAGGGTGGCATCCGATTCGGTGATGCCGCCCACGCCGGACGAAACCACGTTGACCCTGACCCGCTCATTGCCGATCTGGGTCAGGGATTCGCGCAGTGCCTCAACCGAACCCTGCACGTCGCCCTTGACCAGGATGTTGAGCGTCTGCTGCTCCTCGCCCTGGCCCATCTTGGCAATGATGTCCTCGAGCCGATTGGCCTTGCTGACCATGCGGGTTTCGCGGCGCTTGAGCTCACGCTCCTGCGCCACCTCACGTGCCAGACGTTCGTCTTCCACGCAGACAAAATCGTCGCCCGTTTCCGGCACACCGGACAAGCCGAGTACCTGCACCGGGATCGAAGGACCGGCTTCGGTCACCTGCTTGCCGGTCTCGGCGATCAGCGCGCGCATGCGGCCGTATTCAACACCGCAAACCACGAAGTCGCCCTTCTTGAGGGTGCCCTGCTGCACCAGCACCGTGGCTACCGGGCCGCGGCCGCGGTCCAGACTGGACTCGATCACGACACCCGAAGCACGGCCGTCGGCAACTGCCCTCAATTCCATCACTTCTGCCTGGACCGAGATCGCATCAAGCAGATCCTCGACACCTGCGCCGGTCTTGGCCGACACCGGCACGAACTGCACGTCACCGCCCCAGTCTTCCGGCACCACTTCCTGCGCCACCAGACCTTGCTTGACGTTGTCGGGGTTGGCGCCTTCCTTGTCCATCTTGTTGACAGCCACGATGATCGGCACCCTGGCGGCGCGCGCATGCTTGACCGCCTCGATGGTCTGCGGCATCACGCCATCGTCAGCCGCCACCACCAGGATCACGATATCGGTCGATTGCGCACCGCGGGCACGCATAGAGGTAAACGCGGCATGGCCGGGTGTGTCGAGGAAGGTGATGACGCCTTTGGACGTCTCCACATGGTACGCGCCAATGTGCTGGGTAATGCCGCCAGCTTCGCCCGAGGCGACCTTGCTGCGCCGGATGTAGTCCAGCAACGAGGTCTTGCCGTGATCGACGTGGCCCATGATGGTCACCACCGGTGGACGGGTGACTTTCTCGCCGTCCAGCTCCACGCTCTGCGTATGCGCCGCCAGCGTTTCCTCGGCATTGTTCTGGTTGTCCGCCACCGGCGTATGACCGAGTTCCTCGACCACCAGCACCGCGGTGTCGTGATCGATGGTCTGGTTGATGGTCGCCATCACACCCATCTTGAACAGCGCCTTGACCACCTCTGAACCCTTGACCGCCATTTTCTGTGCCAGCTCGGTGACGGCATTGGTCTCGCCCACCACGACTTCGCGCACCACCGGTGCGGTGGGTCGCGAGAAGCCATGGGGACCGCTGGTAGCGCTGCCGCTGCCGCGCTGCAGCACGTCGCGACCACCGCGGTTACCCTTGCCGCGCTTGCTGCTCGACGAACGGCGTGCGCGATCGGCCTCGCTCAGGTGCATCTGGCCGCCGGTAAAACGCTTGCTGCCCTCACGCTCCTGCTTATTGCCGGCTTCCTCGGCACGATCACGAGAATGCCTCGACTTGCCGCGGGCCGTCTCACCCGTGGCCGGGGATGGACCCGCTGCAGGCGGTGAAGTTGCGGCCGGGGTCGGCGCGGCGACGGGCTTGACCACCTTCTCGCGCTTGCGCGGTTCGTGGATGCGCGGCAGGATCATCCCCAGTTCGCGCTGGTCGATGCGCTGAACGCCGCTGGCGTCGTCGTCCACGGCATCCGTCGCGGTGGTCTCCTGACTCGGCGCAACCTCATCCGGTGTCGTGAATGCTTCTGCTTTTCTCTCTTCGTCCGACGCGGCTTCGGCTTTGGACTGTTGCAAAGCATGCTCGCGCTGTTGCTCGTCAAGTACGCGCTGTCGCACCTCCTGCTCGCGGTGCTGCTCGGCCTCCACGCGCTCGCGCTCTTTCAGCTCCTGCTGCTGCCTGGATTCCTCCAGCTTGCGCACTGCATCCTCGCGTTCGGGCTCGGCGTTGGCTTCCTCGGCGATGACGCTGCGCTTGACGTAGGTACGCTTGGCGCGAACCTCCACGTTCACCGTTTTGGCCGGGCCGGTAGCACCACGGCCACCCGATCCGGCCACCTTCAGTTCGCCGACACTGCGACGCCGCAAGGTGATCTGGCGCGGCGCCGAATCACTCGCCTCGGCGGCAGTCTCACCCTTCCCGTGCGTACGGCGCAGGAAACCCAGCAGCTTCACCTTCTCGGTACTGCTTATGGCCTGCTCCTGATCGGAGAATTTCATGCCCGCCTCGCCAAGCTGGGTCAGCAGCTTGTCCACTGGCATGCCCAGTACCTGGGCGAGTTGTTTGATCGTCACGTCCGACATTCTGTTCTCTACTCCGCCGTTTCCGCGCTTGTCATTCCGTGCAGCATGATGGCCGCCACCGCATCCGTCCGTGGTGAAGAGCCGTCTCAGGCCCTCCCAGCGCACCCGTCCCGGGTGCCGCCGTGTCTGCGGCTAGCCGCCCTGCTCCAATCGCGCAATCATCGGTGCACGCGCTGCCATGATCAGTGCCGCGGCGCGCTCTTCGTTCATGCCTTCGATGTCAATCAAATCGTCCACTGCCAGGTCAGCGAGGTCGTCCACCGTGCTCACTTCGCGTGCCGCCAGAACATACGCGGTAGCTTCATCCATGCCTTCCAGGCCCAGCAACTCCTCCGAGGGCTGGTGTTCGTCGACGCCCTCTTCCGCCGCAAGTGCCTCGGTCAGCAGGGCATCGCGCGCACGCGCGCGCAGTTCCTCGACGATGTCCTCGTCGAAGCCCTCCACCGCAAGCAGCTCGGCACTGGGCACATAGGCGATTTCCTCGATGCTGGAGAAACCCTCCTGCACCAGGATCACCGCGATTTCCTGATCCACTTCGAGCTTTTCCATGAACAGTACGCGGGCCGCTTCCTGTTCCGCCTCGCTCTTGGCGGTAACCTGGTCCTGCGTCATCACGTTGAGCTGCCAGCCGGTCAGTTTGCTTGCCAGGCGCACGTTCTGGCCACCGCGACCGATCGCCTGGGACAGTTTGTCCTCGGCGACCGCGATGTCCATCGAATGCTTTTCCTCGTCCATGATGATCGACTGCACCTCGGCCGGAGCCATCGCATTGATCACGAACTGGGCCGGATTTTCGTGCCACAGGATGATGTCGACACGCTCACCGTTGAGGTCGTTCGATACCGCCTGCACGCGCGAACCGCGCATGCCGATGCAGGCGCCGATCGGATCGGTACGGCTGTCGTGGGCCAGCACTGCGATCTTGGCCCGGTCGCCCGGATCACGCGCGCAGCCCTTGATTTCGACCAGGTCCTGCCCGACTTCGGGCACTTCCAGCTTGAACAGTTCGATCATGAACTCCGGCGCTGCGCGCGACACGAACAACTGCGGGCCGCGCACTTCGGATTTCACCTCGTATAGATAGCCTCGCACGCGATCGCCGACTCGAGCCGACTCACGCGGAATGGTCTTGTCGCGTGGAATGAACGCCTCGGCATTGCTACCCAGGTCGAGGTAGATGTTGCCGCGCTCGACCCGCTTGACGATGCCGGTCACCAGCTCGCCGACGCGATCAGCAAACGCATCCACCACCTGCTGACGCTCTGCCTCGCGTACGCGCTGCACGATTACCTGCTTGGCAGCTTGCGCAGCGATGCGACCGAACTCGGCATTCTCGACCTGCTCCTCGATGTACTCACCCACCTGGGCATCCGCGCGCTCGTCCAGCGCATCCATGAGGCGCAGCTGGTACGAAGGCGACTCCATCTCACCGTCATCGGCGATGATTTCCCAGCGCCGGAACGTCTCGTACTCGCCCGTGTCGTGATTGATGGACACGCGAATATCCGGCTCTTCCTCCGGATAGCGCTTCTTGGCGGCTGACGCCAGCGCAGCTTCCATTGCCTCGAAGATCACTTCTTCCGGGACGCCCTTTTCATTGGCGACCGCGTCGACGACCAGCAAAAGCTCTTTGCTCATTGCAGCAACTCCGTAAGCATCCCGTCCGGATACCGATGGTTAAATGGTTGCGTTCATTCCGGAACACAAAACCTGGAACGCGGCCATGGATGGCCGCACTGAATTACTTCCTGCCACCGGGCTTGGGCTGCGGCGCGTAACCCAGCGCCACCCAATCCGGTACCACTCGTGCACTTTCCACCATGGACTGTGCGAACTCGAAGGTCTTGCCCTCGCCTTCCAGCGCAAGCTGTCCGTCCTGTGCCGAGACCAGCTTGCCACGCAGACGACGACGCCCGTCCAGCGGCACCTTCAGCAACACCTTCACTTCCTGGCCAGCGACCCGCTTGAACTGCTCGGCGGTAAACAGCGGGCGATCGATACCTGGCGACGACACCTCAAGCACGTAGTGACCGGGAATCGGATCCTCCACGTCCAGCAGCGCGGACAACTCGCGGCTCGCCTTCTCGCAGTCCTCGATGCCGACCTCGCGACGCTCCGCGTCCGCGTCCGGCGCCTCCCGGCCCAGCAGCTCCACATAGACGCGCAGCGTACTCTGCCCCTGTGACGGGGTGAACTCCACGCCGAGGCATTCCAGCCCAAGATCGGCCAGTACCTCGCTGAAACGTTGTGCCAGTGCCTGTGTATCCATCAACTCACCCAAACCGGATTGCGAAAACAAAAAATGGGCTCCGACGGCCCATTTCCCTATCTCGCCGATGTGCGTCCTCGTGCAGCCTTTCGCGTGCCACGCCCGCCTTGCAGTGCGGCACCGCGCATCCTTGCGGCCAACAAAAAAGCCTCACGAGGAGGCTTTCTTGCATCAAGAAAGATCTGGTAGCGGGGGCAGGATTCGAACCTGCGACCTTCGGGTTATGAGCCCGACGAGCTGCCAGACTGCTCCACCCCGCATCA
>JBDTEG010000032.1:0-4646 GCA_039922695.1 Rhodanobacter sp.
TTTCCGGAGGCAGCAACTGCTTTCCGGTTGTGGCGTCAATGAGCGCTTCGAGCTCGCCGATCGGCGCAGGCAGATCGAGCTCCGCACCGCCCCAGTAACCGTGGCCAAGGATGCGTCGCCCGTCGGGGGTGAATTGCAGGGCGACGAGGACCGGCTTTCGTGTGACTACGAAGGGTACGCCGGTCAATGCCGTGTTCCACTTCTGGTGCCCGCTGGCCGTGTCGAACAGGCGCAGGGTCGAGTCGTTGCCGGCAACTGCGGCTAACTTGCCGTCAGGACTGAGCCCGACACCGGTAATGGAGGCGTCGACGGTGATGACATCGATCAGTTGCGGCGCGCTGTGGGCTACCATCGCGATGCGCAGGCGGTCGTCAGACGCATCGAGCCCCAGCGCTTCGCGCTCACTTATGTTCGCCGCCAGTCCCGGCAGGGCGGCATACGGACGCCCGTTACGCAAGTCGCTCTCTGCCTGATCCAGACGCGCCTGCCACAGTCGATCGTTGGCCAGGACCGCACTGTTTGCGGCAAGCCTGGCGTTGCCTTCGGCACGCCGCCACTGCTGGGTGGTCGCGATCAGGCCGATCACCAGCGCACTTACCGCCAGCATCGCGGTCGCGGCAAGCTTGGGCTCGCGTCGCGCCCAGCGCGCCAGCCGTTGCGCGGGATTGAGCGGACGCGCTAGCACCGAGCGGTGCTCGATGAAACGCGCCAGGTCGTCGGCCAGCGCGCGCGCCGAGGCATAGCGTGCGGAGGGCTCGTGTGCCAAGCATTTGAGAATCACCGCTTCCAGATCCAGCGGCAAATGTGGTTGAGACCTGCGTGGCCTGCGCACGGTGCCTTCCAGCACAAGCCTCAGGGTTTCCTGCGCACTTCCGGCGCGGAAAGGCGGTGCGCCGGTAACCAGTTCATACAAGATCGCTCCTAGTCCCCAGATGTCGGTGGCGGCGTTGAGTATGTGACTGCGCGCATGCGCCTGTTCCGGCGCCATGTAGGACGGCGTCCCGGAGACATCCTCGTTCTCCATCGCGAGCGCGCTATCCAACCGGCGCGCCAAGCCAAAATCGGCGACGTGCGGAGTGCCGTCTTCATCCAGCAGCACGTTGGCAGGTTTCAGATCCAGATGCAGCACGCCCAGACCGTGCGCATAGGCCAGTGCCTCGGCGATCGTGCCCGTCAGTCGGGCCGCGCGCATCGAACCGAGCGGACCATGCTTTCGCACCATGTCGGCCAGACTTTGCCCGCGTACAAGTTGCATGCTGAAGAAGTGCAGATGCTCGTTGCTGCCGACTTCGTAAATCGTGACGATGCAGGGATGCTGCATCCGCGCGGCGTTCTGTGCTTCGCGTTCAAAACGGGCGATGAAGTCGCGTGAGGCCCACGGCCCGGCTGACAGCAGCTTGATCGCGACCTGGCGGTCCAGCGAAACCTGCCGGGCACGATAAACCACGCCCATGCCGCCTTTCCCGATCTGCTCCAGCAGTTCGTAATCGCCGAACTGGCGCTGCGCGGGATCGGAAAGATCCAGTTCCAGGCTTTCCACCGGCAGCAGCCCGAGGGGACGGCGCCGGGTAAGCTCATCCACCTGTGCGGGCCTGCCGAAGGCGAGCTCGGCCAAATCACGCTGCGCTCGTTGCGCCGAGTCGCCATCGCCAGTTGATGGCGGATCGGAGTCAGTATCTGGTGGATGCGTCGTAGCCATGGCTCACCGACGCGCGTCCATTGCTGCCAGCATCACCCGCTGTTCGTCGACCATCTCCTCGGGCGTGGCCACGGTGTCCGCCAACTCTTCGGCAACCAACTCGCGAAACCGCTGGCGCAGGCGCTTTAAGGCCGCGACCATCGCAACCGGACGACTGCCGAGGCGCTCTGCGAGTTCCTGGTATTCGCCCGGTGCCGGATCGCGCGCGAGAAAAGGCTCCAGCGCTTCGTACATATCCACATGACCGGTTCGAGCCGCTTCATTGCGCAGGCGCGTGAAACCGCGCGCCAGCATTTCCAGTGCGAAACTGCGCTGATAGGCCTGCTCGGGCGATTCGGTCTCGGCGTGTTCACGCCGCATGCGTTCCTCCAGCTCCACGGGCACCGGACCCAGCTCGCTGGTGTCGCTATCGATCAGTTCATGCCAAGGGGCGACGAGAAAAGCATGCAGACGAGCCAACAGATAGGCGCGAAATCGGCTGTGCGGTGAAGGCGGGTCCGCACGAAACTGCCGGATCAATTGTTGCAGGAACGTGCGCGTGATGTCCTGCGCGGCCGCCGGCGCATGTCCGCAATGACGCACGTAGGCGTAAGTCGGATACCAATAGCGCAAGGAGAGCTCCGCCAAGGCATCGTGTGCAACTCCCGCCCGCGGCGAATCGAGTTGACGCACCAGCGACCAGCGGGTGGTGGTGAAGTCACCGCCGCCAAAATCAATGTCCGTGCTCATCGCCGTTCTCGCGCAGTGATGGTGCCACCGCATCTAGCGACTTGCGCAACGCCTGCAACTCGCCCTCCGCCTCGTCGCTGCTCGCGGCGGTTTCACCCAGTTCCTTGCGTACAAGTTCATGCAGGCGTTCACGCAATCGATGTACTGCGACTGCCACCGTATTGCGGCGCAAATGCAGTACCTCCGCCACGCACGCATAGTCGGTTTCGCTCGGGCGTTCGACCAGGAACTCGCTCAGCCGATCGAACAGCGCAAGCTTGCCCACCTGTCCAGCTTCCGCTCGCAACTGCACGAATGCCGTATTCAGCACCGCCCTCACCCACGCTCGTTCGAATTCATCTTCGGGCGTAACCGCATCTATGGGCTCGTTCGGGCCCATTTCGTCCAATGGTTGGATCTTGGCTTCGCCGCCGCGCTTGATCGCACGGGCCTCGCTATTGGCGTCGCTCAGGAAGCGCTTCAGCGCCGTCAGCAGGAATGCGCGAAAGCGGCCGCGATCCGGATTCGCATCGCAATACCACTCACGCTCCAGAAAACGCATGAAAAAGGCCTGGGTCAGATCCTCAGCCTGATCGGGTGTGTGGCCACGGCTGCGCACGTAGGCCAGTACCGGTGATCGATAGGTACGGCACAGCGACTCGAGCGCTGCATGGCCATCGGTGGACTCATTGCCCGCCCGCAGGACCACGCTCCACCGGGTTTGCTCGAATCTGCTCATGACCCGCTGCACCTCGGCGACATGGACAACTGTGTTCGTGCATTGCGCACCGATGATACGCCTGCATCAACACAGCGGTATGCACGCACCTGCACCGCGCTCGAATCGCTGCGTATACCCGTTGTATTGGGCAAAACGGCGCGGCGATGACAATCCGAGGAGTCCAGGCAAATTCCCGCATAACAAAAAAAACACGCCCCGTGAAGCGGGGCGCGTGTCAGAAAACGGCTTGAGAACAGGCAAGCGCCCGAGTCACTTGGACGTGGACACAACCAAAGTCGCGGCAGACGGCTGGTGTGCGGCCAGGTATTGCTGGATCACTGCCTGATAGCGACGCTGCAGCCGGTCAATGCCGCCTGTCAGGAACTCGGGATAGGACGTCTGGTAGCCGAACAGCATCCCGATCTCGCGCGGCGTGAAGTTGGCGCGGACCAACTGGTTGAAGTCGTCACAGGCATGACCGCGGGTGTCGTTCGGCGGCAAGCATTGGGTGATGGCCGCACCCGAAACGTTCACGGGGGGCATGGTTGCGACGGATTGGGCGGCGGCCGCGGCACCGGCGAAGCCGGCGAGAGCGACGGCGATGGCGATGGAGATCGTGCGCAGTTTCATGACAGTCACCTCTGAAACCTTGCAGCAGGTCTTTCCCTGACGGGCTTGCATGGATAGCGGGATCGCCTGTATTCGACGGGCGGTGAGGGTTCACTCCTCACTATCAGAGTTCGGCAAACGACGGCGGGGATTACACGCATCGCGCAAGGGGCGACATGGCGTAACTTCGTTATTGGCGCTACCGCGTGCGTCCCATGCGCGGATCAGAACTTCTGCCGGTAACTCGCGTGCCAGAAACAGCCGAGGATTACGTAGTCGGGGCAAAACGAGTTGGCAAGGGCTGATAAGTTACCGGCGGTCCGCGGTCAAAGAGATCGCGCACGGTGCGCGACGTGTTCCGATTGCAACGTGGACGGGTCATCCTGAGTGGCCTTTTGGTGAATTTCGACGCGGGTCTGCTTGGGCTGATCCGGCGGCTTCCCAGCAAGCGCAGCGACGGCCTCGAAGCAAAAGCGGAAAACATCGAGTGTCTAGGGAAGCTTATTCGTAGGCCACCGTTGCAAGTCCCGACCTTACTACCAGATACCTGGCAGTCGCGACATTGTCACCGGGCTCAGGACGGGCTACCTATATTGGGGAGACTTGATCGGGGCTGCGATTGTCACGTTTTGGCCGACTACTGTCGGCCCCAAGCAGACCGTCGCGACCGTCTGCTTCATAGAAGTCTGATGTCTGGGGATATTTCCTCAGCACTTCGCCGAGAAGTTCCGCCGTTGAAACGGACTCCGGCGAGGTTCGCCACGCCGGTCACCCGCGGTGTGCACCCCACGCTTAATCCAGCGTCTCGATGGTGTACTTCTTCGCGAGTTGCTGGAAGCGCGGATCGGCGCGCAGCGCCCGATACATCGGATTGATGGCGAGGTCGTCGCAGCCAATGGGATCAGCCGG